>JBJEKI010000001.1:0-11264 GCA_051878555.1 Lepagella sp.
CGACTCAAGGCTACGACCTCTACGGCCCAAAAAATTTAAGGAACGCGCTCTAAATTATACATCTGTATTTGAGAATTATTTTGAAGTTGTAAGGTGTGTTAGAAACACTTGTGCTCATGGGGGCTTGCTGTACGATATTGATTTGT
The DNA here is from genome assembly GCA_051878555.1 of Lepagella sp. Taxonomy (GTDB): domain Bacteria; phylum Bacteroidota; class Bacteroidia; order Bacteroidales; family Muribaculaceae; genus Lepagella. The sequence continues at coordinate 147 of JBJEKI010000001.1, forward strand.
TCCCATTAATCCGACGTGGACCGGCAGGCCTTAGCCATAATGAAGAATATAAATTATCAGGTGCATTAAAGGTTATAAAATATCTTTTAAGTCAGGTCTCTATAAACCGTGCAATGGATTTTGAAAATGAGATTCAAATAATATTGACAAGATATATTACAACTCCGCCATTAAAATCAGTACTATCTCAGATAAGTGGAATTACAATTTAAGGAACGCGTTCTAAATAGTTGTAAATATTTTTTACCACAAATATTTTGTTGAATAAAAATTTTTTCGTACCTTTGCGGAGAGTAGTGCTGGTATAGGCTATGTCTCTATATTAACACTTTAAAACGGAATAAGAAGCCACGGACAAAGTCTCCGTGGTTTCGAGTTTTTATGCATCTGTAGGCAAAATAAGCTGCAAAAACCACCCAAAGCCAAGCCTGCATCAATATCAGTAAAATCCTGTGAATCAGTTGACAAAACAAAAAAGAGGTATAGCACCAAGAGCCTCAAAGTCTATTTTATTGAACCACTGATCACCCTGATGACCCTGATCAAGCATCCGCGCACTCTCCCCATCTCAACCCCACGCCCTCCGTAGCCAACATCAGGAAAATCAGTGGTTAAAAAAAATCCGTGTAATTCCGCGGTTAGGTGACCTCCGCGGTTAGGCGCGCTTGCGGCGGAAGGCTTGCCACAGGATGTAGGCTATGCAGAGCGCTAACAACGCGTAGCCTCCGTAGCTCAGGTAGCTGTTGTATTCCTCTACCTTATCGTAGAGCGCATCCGGGTCGATGTAGAGCGACAACCAGTAGCCCAACAATCCCAACACTGTGTTCCATACCAACGCACCAAGCGTGGTGAAGATGGAAAACTTCACCAGGTTCATACGCGCTAATCCCGCCGGGATCGAGATCAGCTGCCGTATCGCCGGGATTAAACGCCCGATGAAGGTCGACACAGCCCCATGCGCATCAAAATATCGCTCCGCCTTCTCCACCTTCATCCTGTCGATAAGACAGGCATGGCCTACCCGGCTGTCGGCAAAACGATACACCACCGGGCGACCTACCCACAAGCTCAAGAAGTAATTGATATATGCACCGACAAGTGCCCCAAGGGTAGCCATCACCACCACCATCACCACGTTCATATCTGCCCCTACACCATAGTTGCGACACGCCAAATAGGCCGCCGGCGGCACCACCAATTCCGATGGAAAGGGTATAAAACTACTCTCGATCACCATGAATACGAACACGAAAATGTAGTTGGCATTCTCGACAAACCACTGGAAAAATGCCTGAGCATCAAATAACGATAACAATATCATACTTCTTTACCTTGTTAAAAATTTGGTTAATTTTTAGTGCTTTTGCCCCTTCAGGGCGTTGGTTAATTATAGTTTTTTGAGGTCGCTGATGACTTTCTGCGGATCCGGCGATCCGAATACGAAGCTGCCCGCTACCAGGATATCTGCTCCTGCCTCGGCAAGGCGTCGCCCCGTCTCCAGATTCACTCCCCCATCTATCTCGATCACCGCCTTCGAACCACTCTCGTCGATGAGCCGACGCAATTCCTGTGTCTTCCGGATCGTCCGCTCGATGAAGGGTTGGCCGCCGAAGCCCGGATTTACCGACATCAGCAACACCAAGTCCACATCTTCGATGATGTCGGTGAGCGTCGACACAGGTGTCGCCGGACAGAGGGTTACCCCTGCCTTCATCCCTGCCTGGTGGATGTGCTGCACACACCGATGCAGGTGGACACACGCCTCCTGATGCACGTTCATGATCTCCGCTCCGCAGTCGCGAACCTGGCTTACCCAGTTCTGCGGATTCACAATCATCAGATGCACGTCAAGGGGCTTCGTGCAGAGCTTCGACACCGATTTCATCACCGGAAATCCAAAGGATATGTTGGGCACAAACACCCCATCCATGATATCCATGTGCAGATAATCACACTCCGAAGCATTGATCATCTCCAAGTCGGGTCGCATATCGGCAAAATTCGCCGACAACAGTGATGGTGATACTTTCATCTTATTAGTTTTTTTTAAATTTAATGTTTTTATAATTATGGTATTAGACTGAACTCATCCCCTCATCAACTCATCCCCTCATCCCCTCATCAACTCTTTAACCCATTGATCCATTCATCCATCCAATCCTCGTCAGGGTTAGCCTCCTCTGTGTTAGACCCCACGTCGACTTTCCCCTCATCCACTCTTACACTCATCCCCTCATCCACTGATATCATCGCCAAGAACTCTTCTTCGCTGATCATAGGAATGTTGAGCTGCTGACATTTCTCCCGCTTCGACGGTCCCATATTCTCCCCGGCGAGCACGAAACTCGTTTTCTTCGAGATGCTCCCCACATTCTTACCCCCATTCGCCATGATGATATCTTTATACTCATCGCGGCTATGGCGAGCGAAGGTGCCGCTGATCACTATGCTCTTACCTTCGAGCATATTACCGGCCGCCACCATCTTATCGGCAGAGACGGCAAACTGCAATCCTGCCTCGCGAAGGTCGCGGATATTCTCCATGTTGCTCGGTTCGCGCAGGTAGTCGTAGATCGACGCCGCGATGATCGGTCCGACGTCGGGTATCGCGGTCAACTCTTCGAGGCTCATTGCCTCCAACGCGTCGAGGCTCTTCACTACGCGCGCTATACGTTTGGCTGTCGTCTCACCCACGTTGGGTATCGACAACGCATAGAGCACTCGCTCGAAGGGCACCTGTCGCGATGCGTCGATACCCTTGATGATCCGCTGTGCCATCTTCTCGCCCATCCTCTCGAGTCCGGCAAGGTCGCTCTCTTTGAGATGATAGAGGTCGCCGATGCGTCTCACAAGTCCGGCGGCGTAAAGTAGTTCGGCGGTCTCTTCGCCGATGCCGTCGATGTCCATCATGCGGCGAGCACAAAAGTGCTCTATCTTGCCTGTAATCTGCGGCTGACAACCCTCCTTGTTGGGGCAATACCATGCCGCTTCCCCCTCGGCGCGCTTCAGCGGAGTGCCACACACCGGGCAGGTAGTGACAAAGGTCACCTTCGCCGCTCCCGGCTTACGCTGCGTGGTGTCGACACCGGTGATCTGCGGAATAATCTCTCCCGCCTTCTCCACATAGAGGCTATCCCCCTCGTGGATGTCGAGATCGACCATGATATCTTCATTATGGAGCGAGGCGCGCTTTACTATCGTGCCGGAGAGTTGCACCGGCTCAAGGTTTGCCACCGGTGTCACAATCCCCATTCGACCCGTTTCGAATGATACGAACCGCAAGGGGGTGCAGGCACGCTCCGGGTTGAACTTGAAAGCAACTGCCCAGCGGGGCGATTTCGCCCGATAACCGAGGCTCACCTGCTGTCGTATGTTGTTGATCTTGAATACCAAGCCGTCGGTGGCTACCGGCAGCTCTTTGCGGTGCTCATCCCAGTAGGTGATATAGTCGTCGATGTCGCTCAGCGTGTGCATCAACTTCATCGCTTTCGACACCTTGAAGCCCCACCGGGCGGCTGCCTGCATATTGTCGTAATGATTGTCGCAGGGGAGGTTGTCGCTCAGCAGATAGTAGAAGCGGGCATCAAGTCGGCGGCGTGCCACTTCGCGCGAGTCTTGCATCTTGAGCGTGCCGGAGGCGGCATTGCGAGGGTTGGCGAAGAGGGGCTCTTCGTTATATGCCCGTTCTTTATTGAGCTGTTCGAACACCTCCCAGGGCATCAGGATCTCTCCGCGGATCTCGAACTCGTCGGGCCAGTCGCCCGGCCTCAGCTGCAAGGGGATGCTCTTGATAGTCTTGATATTGGCGGTGACATCATCGCCCTGCGTGCCGTCGCCGCGTGTCACTGCCCGCACCAAGCGCCCATGTCGATAGATCAACGAGATCGACGTGCCGTCGAATTTCAGCTCGCCGACGATGTTATATTCCTCCCCTTCGAGGGCACGATCCATGCGTGCTCCCCATTCATCCACCTCCCCGATCGAGTAGGTGTTGGCAAGCGACATCATCGGCCGCTCGTGGGTGACATGCTCGAATCCCTTGGTAAGGTCGGATCCCACCCGTTGGGTCGGTGACAATTCGTCGTAATACTCCGGATGCTCCCGCTCGAGTGCCTCGAGTTCTTTCATTTTCATGTCGAACTCCCGGTCGCTGATCGTCGGCATGTTGAGCACATAGTAGTTGTGATTATGCTCGTTGAGCTCGCTGCGGAGTGTGTCGATTCTCTCTTTTATATCCATGGTTCTTGCTTTATTCGGTAGCGATATAGGGGTAGGTAATATCCCACAGGAAGAGGGCTTGCGCCGGCATCGAGTTGCCCGCCGCGCACCGGTCTTTGCTTCCCATCACCCTCTCGAAATCTTCGAGGCTCAGTTTGCCGCGCCCCACGTCGACCAGAGTCCCCACGATGGCTCTCACCATATTGCGCAGGAAGCGGTCGGCAGTGATGGTGAAGACAACTCCGTCCACGCCATACATATTCTGCCATACGCTCCATTCGGCGCGTGTCACTTCGCAGATATTGGTTTTCGTGTCGCTATGCAGCTTGGCGAAGGAGGTATAGTCCATCTTGCCGAGAAGTCGCTCGGCGGCTCGGTTCATCGCCTCCATATCGAGGCGAGTAGGGGAGTGCCAACTCACCCCCTCGAGGAATGGGGAGTGCTCGTAGGTGACAAAATATTTGTAGGTGCGCGAGGTGGCATCAAAGCGGGCATGTGCATCGTCGGCGACGCTGATCAGGTCGTAGCTCACGATATCGCGGCCGCAGAGCCGGTTGAGGCTATGCAGGAAGCGCCGCTTGTCGGCAATCTCCTCTTCATGGTCGAAGTGGGCATACATCGTCCGGGCATGAACCCCGGCATCCGTACGCCCCGCTCCGGTCACCGGCGTCGGCCGACGCAAAAGCGTGCCCAACGACTCTTCAAGCCGTTGCTGCACACTTATGTCGTGAGGCTGGATCTGCCAGCCATGATAACTTAAGCCGTTGTAGGATAGTCGCAAAAATGATCGCATCAGTCGCGTACTAAGTAGGTGCCCCCATAGAGGCCTGATCGGTAGTTGTTGAGGAATTGTCGTCCCTCTTCGGGGGTGATCACACCACGCTTCATCGAGGCGGTGACCCACGATTCGAGGTTGCGCACCAAACGCTTGGGGGAGTATTCCACATAGTCCAATACGTCTGCCACCGTCTCGCCGTCGATCACCTGGGCTATCTCATAGCCATCTTTGGTCAGCGTGATATGCACGGCGTTGGTGTCGCCGAAGAGATTGTGTAGGTCGCCCAAGATCTCCTGATATGCCCCCACCAAGAAGACTCCCAAGTAGTAGGGCTCGTTGGGCTTCAGATCATGCACCTGCAAGCCATACGAGCAGCCGTTGGGAGCCACGAAATGATTGATCTTGCCATCGGAGTCGCAGGTCACATCCTGGATCGTGCAGAGATGAGTCGGCTTCTCATCGAGTCGCATGATCGGCATCACGGGGAACATCTGGTCGATCGCCCACGAGTCAGGCAGAGACTGGAAGAGGGAGAAGTTGCAGAAGTATTTCTCCGGCAGCATGCGTGTCACCTTCCTCAGCTCTTCGGGTGGATGCTTCATGCTGCGAGTCAGGTCGCGAACATCGCGTGCCACGCTCCAGAAGAGTTTCTCGATCTGTGCACGGGTCTTCAGGTCGAGAAGCCCGAGGCTGAAGCGCTCTAACGCCTCTTCGCGGATTTGCAACGCATCGTGCCAGTCTTCGAAGAGGCGCGAGGAGTCGATCTTGTCCCAGATATTATACAGCTCGACTGCTAATTCATGAGGATTCTCTCCCAGTTCGTCGTCATCTTTCCAGATGGGTAGCTGGGTGGTCTCGAGCACTTGGATGATCAGTAGGGAGTGGTGGGCGGTCAGCGAGCGGCCGCTCTCGGTGATGATGTTGGGATGTTTCAGCCCATTCTTGTCGCAGGCATCCACAAGCTGGGAAACGGAGTCGTTGACATACTCCTGGATGGAGTAGTTCATCGAGTTCTCGCCGCTCGAGGAGCGGGTGCCGTCATAGTCCACGCCCAGTCCGCCGCCGATATCCACAAAGTCGATATCAAAGCCTGCTTGGCTCAGATGCACATAGAATTGCATAGCCTCGCGGAGCGCATTCTTGATGCGGCGGATCTTCGTAATCTGGCTCCCGATATGGAAGTGGATCAGCTTCAGTGAGTCCACCATCTTGTTCTTCTCCAAGAAGGAGAGGGCATCCAAGAGTTCGCTGGAGTTCAATCCGAATTTGCTCACATCGCCTCCCGACTCTTCCCATTTGCCCGACCCGGAACTGGTCAGCTTGATGCGGATGCCGATGTTGGGCTTGATGTTCAGTCGCTTCGACACGTTGGCGATGAGCCTCAGCTCGTTGAGCTTCTCCACCACCAAGTAGATGCGGCGACCCATCTTCTGTGCCAAAAGTGCCAGCTCGACATAATCCTCATCTTTATAGCCATTGCAGACGATCAGCGAGTTCTCGTAGGTGTTGACTGCCAACACGGCATGAAGCTCCGGCTTTGAGCCTGCCTCCAAGCCTATGTTATACTTATTGCCATGGCTCACGATCTCTTCGACCACCGGCCTCATCTGGTTCACCTTGATAGGGTAGACGATGAAGTTCTGTGCCTTATATTCATATTCCTCAGCGGCCCGCTTGAAGCAGTCGCTGATCTTGCGGATACGGTCGTCGAGTATGTCGGGAAATCGCAATAGCAACGGGGCTGCCACATCGCGTATCTGAAGTGTATCCATCACCTCTTTGATATCAATCGGGGTGCACCCCTCCTTGGGGGTCACCTGCACATGCCCTTTGTCATTGATTGAAAAGTATTTCAATCCCCACCCCGAGATGTTGTACATCTCAGCGGAATCCTCTATGCGCCATTTTCTCATTTCTTTGTTACGGTATATCTCTTTGTTCTGGTTGGTTTATTGCTGGTTGGTAGATCGCCCTAAGATCTCGACACGTTCCACGATCACTTCCGTGACGCGGCGGCGGATCTTGAGCCGATCTTCATATTCTCTCGATTTCAGTTTCCCCTCGACATATAGCCGCGTCCCTTTGCGGATATAGCGCTCTGCCAGCCGGGCATTCTCGCCCCCCATCACGAGACGATGCCATTCGGTCACCTCTCCCGTGGCAGGGTAGTAGTCGTTGGTCGCCAAGGAGACGAAGGCTATCACCTTATCCTTCTCCGGATAGCGAATGTCGGGGTCTTGACCCACATTCCCCAGTAGTATTACTTTGTTGACTGACATAACACTTTATCTTTTTGATTTTGTCGGCAATTTAAGGAACGCGCTCTAAGCTTGTCGTCGGGATCTTGCATTTCTGCTCAGAGGCGGTTGTAGTCGATCGCTTTAAGAGCCAGTCCGGTCTTCTCGTGGAGTCCGAAGAGGAGGTTCATGATATGGATAGCCTCTCCCGCAGCGCCGCGCAGTCGGCAGTCTGCCGCCACCATCAGGCGTGCCTTACCCCCTTCGGGACGCAACACGCCGACGATACACTTGTTGGTGCCTGCCACTTCCGACACTCCCACCCTCGTGGTGGTGACGAAGGTGAAGCGATGATCGTCATATAGATCATAGAGCTCGATCATCGCCTCATGGTTGAGCTCGCATCTGAAGTCGATATCCATAAGCGCACTCCGGCGTGCCTCCGATGGATGCAGTTCGATTGTAATCTTTCCATCATAACTGAGTTGCACCGCGTGGAGCATCGTCTCGATCTCGCGCTTCACTTGCATCATGTCAGTCTCTTCGATGATGCTTGGTGGCGCCGCAACACTGATTGCGATCTCTCCGGTGAGCAGCAAATGACGTGAGAAGGGGTAGAGTGTCACCAATGCCATCGATGCCAATGACTCGGGTACCACCACTGCCGTGGCGCCTCGCACCATCAGCTTGCGATTGATCTCCGGTAGCCCATATACGATCTCCGCCTTCTCGCAGTCAAGTCCTGACTGGCGTGTCAGCAGAATAATCTTCAGGTCAGGCCTGCGGCTCCGCAGGGTCATCACCTTCTCTGCCCCGAGTGTGGCATCGCACACGAACAGTACGTCACATTTGTCAAAATCGATGGTGGAACTGAAATTGAGTGTCGTCTCTCCGATCAGTCCATGATGATGGCTCGTCAGCGATTTGCCGCTGAGTCCTTGCCCCTCTACTTCGGTTATCTCAACTTCGGGGTGCATCTCCAAGAGACGGATCAGTTCTCCCCCCTCCAAGGTGCCGCCACCCCATATTGCTGCTTTTATCATTATTATGATGGTTTTTTGGTATTAGAGTGCGTACCATCCTTGCGGGTCAGTACGCCTCTCTGAACTATTTGTAATGATGTTTTTTGTCTAAGGGCAACATCTTGCCGAATACCTCTAAAGCCTCTTCTCGGGTCACTCCCTCGCGAAGCACCGCAAAGATGGTGTCGCTACCGGGGATCGTGCCCAAGATCTGAGGTGCATTGCTCATATCGATGTCGTAGGCCAAACCTGCTGCATAGCCGTTGCGCGTCTTGATCACGGCGATATTGCCCGAGATCTCCAACGAGATAAACCCACTCTGAAAGTTGGGGGAAATGCTGCTCACTCCCTTTGCCAAGAGCTTATCCTTCAGTGTGTTGCTGTCCGGCAGAATATACATGTAGGTGCCACGGTCGGTCGGCACTTTCGTCGTCTTTAGCATCTTCAAGTCGCGCGATAGCGTGGCTTGTGTTACATTATATCCGTAGGTGGAGAGTAGACTTGATAACTCTTCTTGACTTCCGATACACTGGTTTCTAATCAGATCGACCATCAGGTCGATGCGTTGTTTCCTATTTTTCATCGTTGCTTGTTTGGGGTTTGTGGTTGGTGGTTATTACTCTGTAGTGCCCGCTTTCAGGCGTCTCTCAATTTCGGCTTTGATTCTCGCCGCTTCTTCATACCGCTCAGCCTCGGAGGCTTGTTGCATTTCTTTCTTCAACTGTTCGATACTTTTTTCTTTGTTTTCGTTATTATTATTGTTAGCAGGTTTACTCTTACTTGATGAGCGACTCATCTTGCCGATCACGCGGCTCGGCACTTGCTCGCCGGGCTCAAAGCCCGCCTCTGCCATCACCTCAGGCGTCGTAAAGATTGGTGCCCCAACGCGTATTGCCAAGGCTATCGCATCGCTACTGCGCGAGTCGACCACCTTTACTTCATTGCCGTCACTCAGCACCAACTCCGCGGCAAAGACTCCATTCGGAAGTTTGTAGATGTTGGCCTCTACCACCTGAATGCCGTATGCACTCAGCATATTGATCGCCAAGTCGTGGGTCAATGGCCGTGGCACTACGATGTTCTGAAGCTTACACTCGATGGCTTGTGCCTCCGGAAAGCCGATGATGATCGGAATACGACGAGTGCCTCCCATCTCTTGCAGCACCACCGCATATACCCCGGATTCGATCTGGTTGTAGGTGATGCCTAATAGTTCCAATCTTATTTTACTCATCTTTTCTTATTCTTTTTGGCGTGTGGTATACTTATCATGCCCGATCCTAAACAGAGTCGCCGATCGGGTGTGTAGATTATCGCATATTGCCCCGGGGCTATCCCCTGCACGTCGGTGGCTGACACCACTCGATAGCTACCCGAGTCGGTGAGCTCGAGCTCGCCTTCGCTGAACTCAGGCGTGTGACGTGTCTTGAACGTAATCGCGATCTTCCCATCTACAGCCGGCAGAAGCCCGCTCTCGAAGGGATTTTCCGTGATCCAATGCATCTCTTCCACCGGGATCTCTTTCCCATATTGCCGACGCGTGTCGTAGCCGTTGGAGACGTAGATCACATTGTCGCGTACATTCTTCTTGACCACATACCAGGGGCCGCCGCTCAGACCCAAGCCCTTGCGCTGACCGATGGTGTGAAACCAATAGCCGCGATGCTCCCCGATCTTCTTCCCCGTTTCGATCTCGATAATCGGCCCGGGATGTCTCCCCAAGTGCCGCTCGATGAAGTCGTTGTAGTTGATCTTCCCCAAGAAGCAAATCCCCTGCGAGTCTTTGCGACTCGCTGTCGGCAATCCCGCTTCGCTCGCGATCTTTCGTACTTCACTCTTAGGTAGGTCGCCGAGCGGAAAGAGCAAGTGCTCCAACTGCTCGTAACTGATCTGCGCCAGAAAGTCGGTCTGGTCTTTAATCGGATCGACTGCCGTGGCAAGGTAATATTTGTCGCCTCGCTTCTCGATCGAGGCGTAGTGACCCGTTGCCACCTTGTCGTAGTCTTTGCCCCAACGCTGCTCGAAGTAGCCGAACTTGATCAGCTTGTTGCACATAATGTCGGGATGGGGAGTTAATCCCGCCTTCACCGTCTTCAAGGTGTATTCCATCACCGACTCCCAATATTCTTCATGCAGCGATACCACCTGCAACGGCAAACCATATTTGCGGGCGATCAGCTGACACATCTCGATGTCTTCTTCTGCCGAACAGTCTCCTTCGCCGTTGTCGTTGCCGATACGGATATAGTATAGGTGCAAGTCATGACCCTCGCGATAGAGCTTCTCTACCACTACCGAACTGTCTACACCTCCTGATACCAATACTGCTATCTTCATACCTCTTCAAGTTCTCCTTCACTCTGATCTTCGCTGTGGATGATGTGGAGCGATAAAAAGTAATCTACCGATATCTTCCCCGGTCCCACCAAGAGGATGAAGAAGTAAATCCCCATGAACATCACCGGCAGATACCCCGGCTCATCCCAGGTGATCATATAACTCGCTTGCTTTGCATTCTGCAGAAGATAATATTCCGCTATCGCCATCGCCACGAAGGGGGGCAACACCATCATGCGCGTGCAGAACCCCGCCATGATGAAGAGCGAACATGCCAGCTCGATCACTATCATCGTGACCTGCACCGCCTCCGAGCTCATCCCCAAGATACAGGGCATCAGCAGGGACTCCTCTTCGAAGTGCATAATCTGCCTGACGGCAAATTGAAGCATCATCAGCCCCACGAAGAGCCGCAGAAAGAGCCTGCCCATGTTGGTGTAGGAGTAGCCCGTGAATCGGATGTATAGTCGTTTTATCAGTCTGATCATCTTTTTTATTCCTTTTTAACGTTCTTAACGTTCTTGAC
>JBJEKI010000001.1:11364-26136 GCA_051878555.1 Lepagella sp.
TTAACGTTCTTAACGTTCTTGACTTTCTTGACGTTCGTATCGTTCTTGACGTTTCTTTTATTGTTCGGCGGCGGCTGTGGCTATCTGCATTGCCGTCTCTATGCCGACATTCTTTACCGCGACTTTCCCTTCGCGGTCGATCACATAGACCGACGGACTCTTACGCAAGTCGTAGAGGTCGCTGACACTCTCCGAGGCCCCTACATGCCAGAGCACCGGATAGTCTTTAACCTTCTCTTGCCACTCCTCTTCCGGGTCGGCGACGATGAACATTACATTGATCTTGCCGCGCTCCACAAGTGAACTGAATCGTACGTTGGTCTCCATCTTAAGCTTCGAGAAGCGACAGTCATCGCAGTCGGGATCGCCAAATTCTATCACCGTGATTACGCCGTTGGGATGATAGTGCGACACCTTGCCATCGGCTTCCGTATAGTCGAATTCCGGCGGCATACTCCCTCGCAAGGTCCCTCGCAACTGCTTGCCTACATGCTCGTAGCGAGCTTTGCGCTCTTTCTTGATCTGCTTGCAACGCAACACGTTGTCGATAAATTTCAGGTAGATCTCGTCGTTCCATACATCGGCGCGTGGCCCATAGAGCGCCTCTTCTGCCGCCTTGGCAAATTGAAGACTTAACACCGCATTCTTCGATATCTGAGTGATCACCTTGTCGACTGAGGCGTTCACTTCTGCCGCCGTGGCAAACTGCATCGGTGCTACATACACCCGGAAGGCATCGTTCAGCGCGTTCTGATCTACTGCTGTCTTCTGCTTGAAGTCCATCTTGTCCCAGAAGTGCTGCATCAAGTAGTTCGACCGCTCTTGGAGTCCATCCATGTCGTCCGGCGCCATAGGATATTCAAACAGCGGACTGATCACGATCTGTGAGTCCACCATCATCTCATCGGCTGTCTGAGCTGTGACTGTCATCGGCAGACTCACCATCGCCATGGCTATTATGATATCTTTCGTTTTCATCTTGTCTGTTTCGTTATCTATACTCCTTATTATACATTACATAGACTCGGCTAAAGATCTTTCGTTTGTTATCGTCGCAGTTTGTGATAGCGGATTAGTCCCTCCATCGGCGGATTGAGGATTTCCCCTATCCGATATCCCCTCTCCGTGCCTACCATTCGGATGATCTCTTGGAAGACTTTGGACACCCCGCCGGTGAAACTTATCGGCACTTCTTTGGCTTCGGCATAGCAGGTGATGTTGCGATCGAAATATCTGCCGATCTCTTCTTTCACCATCTCTGCCATATATTCATGCTCGATATTCTCTGCTATAAACTCAACAAATTCGGCTAAGTATTGGTTGGGCGATGCTTGCTTATAAACATTGTCAAGCATTTCGCCAAGGTCGATGTCATATTTCTCGAAGAAGAGATCTCTCAACTCCCGGGGCATAAGCCCTCTGAAGACATCAGCCACCAAACGACGACCTAAAGCGGCGCCACTCCCTTCATCGCCCAATACATATCCCATGGAGGGGACATTACGCACGATCTTCTTTCCATCATAGAGGCAGGAGTTGCTCCCGGTTCCCAAGATGCAGGCGATGCCCGGCTCTTTCTGCAACAAGCTGCGTGCCGCCCCCAGCAGATCGGAGTTAACCCGGATCTCTTTGGCGTGAATCACTTGCCCCAACTCTTTCTTACAACTATGACAAATCTTCGGCGTGGCGCATCCCGCTCCGTAGTAGTGGAGAGAATTCACCTGCATATTTTCTTGATGAAGCATAAAGCCTACCATAGTCGCCATGTTTTTGATGCTCCCGGGAGCGCACAGCAAGGCATTCACACCATTGGTGATAATACTTGTGATCCGTTCTCCCTTTGGGTCGGTGATTACCCAATCCGTTTTTGTGGAGCCTGCATCTGCTATTAGGTTGACTATCATTGACTTGTATGTTCCTTTAAAATTTGTATATATTCTCTATCTGCAAATTTAATTAATTATTTAGGAATTATAACAAATTTAGTAAGATTTTTATCAAAAATTTGTTATTTTTTTTCTTTATTGATTTTTTTCTTTATAGACTACTCCGTTTTTATGCATTTTTTGTCAGACGTCTCTCTCTGATTGGCTGAATGAAAAAGGGGTGCACCTTTTCGGCACACCCCCTTATGTTCGTTGGGATATCCCCCGACTTCTTATACGAGGTGGGGATTGAGGTTGCCCCATTCGCTGATGGGAGGCATGATGCCAAGCTTGATCACTTCGTCGCGGAGTGTGCAGAGGTGCTTGTAGCTCTGTTCGAGTTCTGCTTGCTCCTCAGCTGTGCCCTCTACCATGCGGTAGGTCACACCCTCAGGATGGATCTCGCTCTCCATAGCCATCATGATGTTCTGGAACTTGTCGTTGTTGACATAGACACCGGCAGGCCATTTGAAGGGTGCTCCACCCATAGCGGCTGCAATCATCTCGATAGAGAGGTATGCAGGGCTCTGGAATGAGCTGCGGCCACGGAGGTTGATGATGTTCTTACCACCCTGGATCACGCGAACCTTGAGTTCTTCCCAATCTTTCTCGGGAAGCTTGCCCTCGGCGATGAGCTCAGTCAGGGGCTTGCCATCTACCTTCACTGTCGAAGCGAAGACTGCCATCTGTTCGCCATGGCCACCGTAGGTGCGCGCATTGGTGATGCGATCCGGATCAATCTTGAAGTATTTGGCCAATTCATTGCGCAGACGAGTGCTGTCGAGTCCTGCCAAGGTAGTCACGCAACCGGGCTTAACACCTGAGTAGAGGAGGGTTACCAAGCCGGTGATGTCGGCCGGGTTGAAGATCACTACGATGTGCTTTACATCCGGGCAGTATTGACGCACGTTCTTGCCAAAGTCTTCGGCAATCTTGCAGTTGCCTGCCAAGAGGTCTTCACGAGTCATACCCTCTTTGCGGGGGGCTCCACCTGAAGATACGATGTATTTGGCGCCGGTGAATGCTTTCTCAATGTCGTCGGTATAGGTCAGGTTAAGACCCTCAAAACCACATTGAAGCAACTCCTCTGCCACGCCCTCGAGGCCCTTGGCGTAGGGGTCGTAGAGACATACGTTAGGGGTTAGACCCATCATAATGGCTGTCTGAGCCATGTTTGAGCCAATCATTCCGGCTGCTCCTACGATGAGCAGCTTTTCGTCGGTTAAGAATTTCATAGTTGTTGTTTTATGTTTATTTGGGTTTATGTTTTTTCTGATATGCAGATTTAAACTTTAGGTTTTAGTCTGTTAGATGCCCTTTTTTGCCTTTTTGCAGACTTTATTACGGAGCATTTTCCCTTTCACTCTGCAAATATAAGAATTTTAAAATTAATTTTGTAAATTTGTGTCATCTTTTTATTTGCTCTCTCCAATTTTTATCCTCTCTCCTCTTTTTTTTTCGCTTTTTTTTAACGCCCTAAAGCATCTTTTTTATGGCATCTTCTAAGTCAAAAATAGCATACGTCTGCTCGAGTTGCGGTTATGATTCTCCCAAGTGGCTCGGCAAGTGTCCCGGGTGCGGGGAGTGGAACACGATGGTGGAGCAGCGCATCCCCACGGAGCCACGAGCCAAGAGCCGCGGCCTGGTCGCCCCCTCCGCCACTCCGGTCAAACTCTCCGACATCGCTTATACCGATGAAATCCGAATCCACATGCCCAGCGAAGAACTGAATCGAGTGCTCGGTGGAGGCCTCGTAGCCGGCTCTCTTACCCTGATTGGCGGCGAACCGGGCATCGGCAAGTCGACGCTACTCCTCCAGAATATCCTCTCTATACGCAATCGGCGCATCCTATATGTCTCGGGCGAGGAGTCGGCTTCACAACTTAAACTTCGTGCCGACCGACTCGGCAAGGTCTCAGACAATACTTTCATCCTCTGCGAGACGTGCCTCGAAAATATCTTCGACCATATCCGGGATGTCGAGCCGGGACTCGTGGTGGTCGATTCGGTTCAGACCATCTGCTCCAACGAGATCGAGTCGGCTCCCGGCACTGTCTCTCAGGTTCGTGAGTGCGCCGCCGCTTTCCTCCGATATGCCAAGCAGTCGAATGTCCCGGTGATCCTCGTCGGTCATATTAATAAGGATGGTGCCATCGCCGGACCGAAGGTGCTCGAACATATCGTCGACACTGTCTTACAATTCGAGGGCGACCGCCAATATCTCTACCGAATCCTCCGCAGCATCAAGAATCGCTTTGGCTCCACTTCCGAGATCGGTATCTACGAGATGATAGATCGCGGACTGCGCGAGGTGAAGAATCCCTCGGAGATGCTCCTCTCCGACAATCGCGACTCGCAAATGAGCGGCATCACCATCGGCGTCACCATCGAGGGGGCACGCCCATTCATGGTCGAGTCGCAAGCTCTCGTCTCTTCCGCAGCTTACGGCACTCCCCAGCGCTCGGTCACCGGCTTCGACCAGCGACGACTTAACATGCTCCTCGCTGTCCTCGAGAAGAGAGCCGGGTTCCGCCTCTCGCAGAAGGATGTATTCCTCAATATGGCAGGGGGTATCAAGATCACCGACCCCGCTATCGACCTCGCCGTCGTCGCTGCTGTTATGTCGTCGAATTTCGATATCGCCATCCCACGCCAAACCGCCTTCGCCGGCGAAGTCGGACTATCCGGCGAAATCCGCACCGTCACTCGTATCGACCAGCGTGTCGCCGAGGCTGAAAAACTCGGGTTCGACACTATATATATCCCTACCGGAAATCTCAAGTCCCTCCCCAAGAAGTTGAAAATCAAGGTTATCGAGGTGCCCAAGATCACCGATATGTTCCGCTCTCTCTTCGAGTAGCTCCACTGTGGATGAGTGGATGAGTGGATGAGTGGATGTGCTTCCGAGTTGATGAGTTCTTGCGCTTTTTGATTGTGTGCGTTTTGAGTAGTGATATTTTTTTATTACTTTTGTACAACATTTGCCGGGTCTCGATCTCTATCGCCCCGATATTATCTTTTGAATTATGAGTATTATTATTGACTATGATAAGGTGGAGGTTCATCGCGCTGAGCGCATGGTGCTCCATGATGTCTCTTTCCAACTCCACGAGGGGGAGTTCTGCTATCTCGTGGGGCGTGTCGGCAGCGGCAAGAGCTCGCTGATGAAGACCATGTATGCCGATGTCCCCGTATTCTCCGCCGAGCGTGCCGATGTGCTCGGCTTTAACTTGGTGGATATCCGCAAGAAGCAGATCCCTTTCTTGCGCCGCAAGATGGGTATCGTGTTCCAGGATTTCCAACTCCTCCAGGATCGTTCGGCGATGGCTAACCTCCGATTCGTGCTCGAAGCCACCGGTTGGAAGTCGAAGACCGAGATTGAAGAGCGCATCGAAGAGGTGCTCAAAGCTGTCGGTATGGAGAATAAGGGATATAAGATGCCCTACGAACTCAGCGGCGGTGAGCAGCAACGCATCGTTATCGCACGAGCCCTCCTCAATAAGCCGCAACTTATTCTCGCCGACGAACCTACCGGCAATCTCGACCCCGTCACCGGCTACCAGATCGTCCGCCTTCTGCATCGTCTCGCCGCCGAGCAGGGCACAAGCGTGCTGATGGCTACTCACAATATGCAGATGGTCGAGGATTTCCCCGCTCGTGTGCTCCGATGCGATGACAAGCGTCTTATTGCTCAATAATAGTGCTGTATAACATATTTGCGACTTCCTTGCCCCTCTTATCATGGAGTAGGATACGAATTTTGCTCAAATGTTTCCATATCTTTAAAATAAAGATTATATTTGCGCAAGATTTCAACCCTATGGGTAAGTCCGCATTTTTTAATTTTTCGCGACATTTATACTAATACCAAATATTACGCTTTAAAATGGCAGAAAAAAAAGAAAAATTGTTCGACATGTTTCCTCCCGTTTCCACCGAAGAGTGGATCGCGAAGATAACAGCCGACCTCAAGGGCGCCGATTTCGACCGTAAACTGGTGTGGCGCACAAATGAAGGCTTTAATGTTCAGCCTTTCTATCGCCGTGACGATCTCAAAGGACTTCCGGCTCTCGACACTATGCCGGGTGAGTTCCCCTATCTCCGCGGCACTCGTGACAACAACGATTGGCTCATCCGCCAAGCCGTGTCGGGTGACACCCCCGAGGAGATGAACAAGCATGCCCTCCTTATCCTGAATCGTGGCGTCGAGTCTCTCGGCATCTGCCTCTGCAAGGAGCTTAAGGCTGCCGACCTCCCCGTGATCCTAAAGGATATCGACCTCACCAAGGTGGAAATCAACATCGCTTGCTGCCCCGGTTGCGTCGTTGAAGTAGCTACTGAGCTCGTTAAGCTCATCAAGGCTGCCGGCGCTGCCGAGTCTTTCCGCGGTTCGATCGATTATAACCCCTTCAAGCGCCTCCTCCGCCATGGCGCCGAGTTCGCTAAGGATGCAGCTCAAGTCGGCAAGGAGCTCTTCGAGGTCGTGAAGGATGTCGATCATCTCCGCTGCTTCGCCGTAAATAGCTACATGCTCAATAACGCCGGAGCTTATATCACTCAGGAACTCGGATATGCCCTCGCTTGGGGCGCTGAGTGGATGACCATGATGACCGAAGCCGGTATCCCCGCCGCTGAAGTGGGTTGCCGCATCAAGTTCAATATGGGCATCTCTTCCAATTATTTCATGGAGCTCGCCAAGTTCCGCGCCGCTCGTATGCTCTGGGCGCAAATCGTCAAGGCTTACAACCCCGAGTGCAACTGCGCTTGCAAGATGCATGTTCACGCCGTGACCAGCGAGTTCAACCAGACTCTCTTCGATTCGCATGTCAACCTCCTCCGCTCTATGACCGAAACCATGAGCGCTGCTCTCGCAGGTGTCAATTCAATCGAAACTCTCCCCTTCGACCGCTGCTATAAGCTTCCCGATGAGTTCAGCGAACGTATCGCCCGCAATCAGCAAGTCCTCCTCCGCGAGGAGTCTCACCTCGACAAGGTGGTAGACCCCGCCGGAGGCTCTTATTATATCGAAAATCTTACTGCTTCTATCGCCGCTCAGGCTTGGAAACTCTTCAACGAAGTTGAGGATAATGGCGGCTTCGCTGCTCTCCTCGCCACCGGTGAGATCCAACGTAAGGTCAATGAGTCAGGAACTAAGCGTCACCTCGACGTGGCTCGCCGCAAGGAAAGCCTCCTCGGCACCAACCAGTTCCCCAACTTCAACGAAACTGCCGGTGATAAGGCTCCGATGACTTGCGCTTGCAAGTGCGCTTGCTCTGAAAATATCGACGCTGATAAGGCTGTCGAGGCTCTCTGCTTCGACCGCGCTGCAAGCCAGTTCGAAGACCTCCGTCTCGCTACTGAACGCGCCGCTCACCGTCCCAAGGTGTTTATGCTCACCATCGGCAACCTCGCTATGCGACTCGCTCGCGCTCAGTTCTCTTCCAACTTCTTCGGCTGCGCCGGTTACGAAATCATCGACAATATCGGTTTCGACTCTGTTAAGCAGGGTGTAGACGCTGCCATCGAGAAGCAGGCTGATGTAGTAGTGCTCTGCTCTTCCGACGATGAGTATGCCGATTTCGCTCCCGAAGCTTTCAAGGAACTCAACGGCCGTGCCCTCTTCGTTGTTGCCGGTGCTCCCGCTTGCATGGACGACCTCAAGGCCGCCGGTATCGAAAACTTCATCCATGTCAAGGTCAACGTCCTCGATACTCTCAAAGATTTTAATGCTAAACTCCTCAAATAATCCCATTACGTCATGAGACCAAATTTTAAAGATATAGATATCAATAAGGCTGTGGCCGATAATTGCCACAACATGGTGTCGGGTGAGGAGTGGCTCACCGCCGAACTTATCCCCGTTAAGCCGGTATACTCTAAAGAAGATCTCGAAGGTATGGAGCACCTCGACTATGTCTCCGGCCTTCCCCCCTTCCTCCGCGGCCCCTATAGCGCTATGTACCCCATGAGACCTTGGACCATCCGTCAATATGCCGGATTCTCCACCGCCGCAGAGTCTAACGCTTTCTATCGCCGTAACCTCGCTTCAGGTCAGAAGGGTCTCTCTGTCGCTTTCGACCTCCCTACCCACCGCGGTTATGACGCCGACCACGAACGTGTAGTCGGTGACGTAGGTAAAGCCGGTGTGTCTATCTGCTCGATCGAGGATATGAAGGTCCTCTTCGATGGTATCCCCTTGAACAAGATGTCCGTGTCTATGACTATGAACGGCGCTGTGCTCCCCGTGCTCGCCTTCTATATCAACGCCGGACTCGAACAGGGTGCCAAACTCGACGAAATGGCAGGTACTATCCAGAATGATATCCTCAAGGAGTTCATGGTGCGTAACACTTATATCTACCCACCGGCATTCTCCATGAAGATCATCGCCGACATCTTCGAGTATACCTCCAAGAATATGCCTAAGTTCAACTCGATCTCTATCTCCGGCTACCACATGCAGGAGGCCGGTGCTACTGCCGACATCGAGCTGGCTTATACTCTCGCCGACGGTCTCGAGTACCTCCGCGCAGGTGTCAACGCCGGTATGGATATCGACTCGTTCGCTCCCCGCTTGTCTTTCTTCTGGGGCATTTCTATGAATTATTTCATGGAGATCGCCAAGATGCGTGCCGCGCGTATGCTCTGGGCTAAGATCGTGAAGCAGTTCAACCCCAAGAACCCCAAGTCGCTCGCCCTCCGTACTCACTGCCAGACTTCTGGTTGGTCGCTCACAGAGCAAGACCCCTTCAACAATGTCGGCCGTACTTGCGTCGAGGCTATGGGCGCCGTGCTCGGTCACACTCAGTCGCTCCATACCAACGCTCTGGATGAGGCTATCGCCCTCCCCACCGACTTCTCTGCCCGTATCGCTCGTAATACTCAGATCTATATCCAAGAGGAAACTTACGTCTGCAAGCAAGTCGATCCTTGGGGCGGTTCTTACTACGTGGAGAGCCTCACCAACGAGATCGCTCACCGCGCGTGGGAGCATATCCAGGAGATTGAAAAACTCGGCGGTATGGCTAAGGCTATCGAAACTGGCCTTCCCAAGCTCCGCATCGAGGAGGCTGCAGCTCGTACGCAGGCTCATATCGACTCCGGCAAGCAAACCATCGTCGGTATCAACAAGTATCGCCTCGACCATGAAGATCCTATCGATATCCTCGAAGTCGACAATACTGAGGTGCGTAAGGAACAATGCGCTCGCCTCGAAGAGCTCCGCAAGAACCGCGATGAGGCTGCCGTGCAGAAGGCTCTCGCAGACATCACTGAGTGCGTGAAAGATCCTTCTAAGGGCAATCTCCTCGACCTCGCCGTTAAGGCTGCCGGTCTCCGCGCTTCGCTCGGCGAAATCTCCGACGCTTGTGAGGCTGTCGTAGGTCGTTATAAAGCTGTTATCAAAACTATCTCAGGAGTGTATTCTAACGAAGAAAAGGGTGATCCCGAGTTCGAGGAAGCCCGCCGCGTCGTTGCTGACTTCGCTAAGCGCGAAGGCCGTCAACCTCGTATCATGATTGCTAAGATGGGTCAAGATGGTCACGACCGTGGCGCTAAGGTCGTAGCTACCGGTTACGCCGACTGCGGTTATGACGTCGATATGGGTCCCTTGTTCCAAACTCCCGCTGAGGCCGCTCGCCAGGCTGTCGAAAATGACGTCCATATCCTTGGCGTTTCTTCTCTCGCCGCCGGGCATAAGACTCTTATCCCTCAGGTGATTGAAGAACTCAAGAAGCTCGGCCGTCCCGACATCCTCGTTACTGCCGGTGGTGTGATCCCCGCCCAAGACTACGATTTCCTCTACAAAGCTGGTGTCGCTGCTATCTTCGGCCCCGGTACTCGAATCCCCAAGAGCGCGATCGAAATGATCCGAATCCTCAACGAGCAGCTCGCTGAATAATCCCTATCCCCCTATATTAAAAGAGGTCTTGCCCCAAGCAAGACCTCTTTTGCATAACCTGTAACCCCTAACCCGTAACCCCAAATATAGCTTCTGCTCGAAAAAATTCCTCCTCTTCCACAATATTTCACCCTCCTCTTCCGTATTATAGTTACCTCTCTTATGCCCGATTCGATCCTAATCGCATCTTGGTGGGCGTTATATTGCCTATCCAATCCCGCTTGATGCCTCCATCGAATCCTCCTTTACATTAATTTCTGAACTTTTTATGGCAAGTGATATTCTTTACCCTCATTACAACGACCCTCAGGACCCCGATACATACGTCATGGAGGAGGACGATGATTCCCTATACAATTTAGATGACGCCGACATCGAGGAGGATGACACCGACCCCGATGAGGAGGAGTCGAAGTCTCCGAAAAAATCGGATTCCATCGCTTTCCTCTTCTTCCTCCGTATTCTCGCCACTCCCGTGGAGGGGTGGAAGAAACTACGTCGTCGCGCTTTTAAAAATGAGGAGGTGGCTGCTTCTTGCTTCTATCCTCTCGTGGCGCTCGCTGCTTTTTCCGAAGTTGCCGATATTTTCTATGACAATCGAACCATCTCCGATTGGGCGGTATATGGTTTGGTGACCTTCCTCGCTTTCTTCTTCGGGTATTTCACCATACTCCTTCTCTGCGGTTTTATCCTCCCCAAGAAGTCGCGCGACTTATTCCGTAAGAATCATGGCATGCAGCTCGTCATGATGGCGCTCTCTTCTCTCGCCATCTTCTATACCCTCTCCAAGGCGCTGCCTATGGTGCAAGAGGTGATATATCTCCTCCCTCTCTGGACCATCTATATAATATATAAAGGTGTCAGAGTGATGCGTGTCAATCAGGATGTCGTCAATATGACCACCGTAATCCTTTGCATCCTTATACTCGGTGTACCCATCCTCTGGGGTTGGGCGTTCCACACCATCTTCCTCCCTCATATATTTAATTAATCCTCTCATCCTCTCATCCTCTCATCAACTCATCCTCTCATCCTCTCATCAACTTATCAACTCATCCTCTCTTCCTCAAGATTATGAAAGCTAACGAAGTTAATATCAAAAATAAGCGTGCCAGGTTCGACTATGAAATCTCTGATACCTACGTCGCCGGCATCGTGCTCACCGGCACGGAAATCAAGTCGATCCGCGACGGCCGTGCCTCGCTGGTCGACACCTATTGCATCGTCGAAAACAATGAAGTGTGGGTCAAGGGTATGAACATCGCCGAGTATTTCTATGGCACCTACAACAATCATCCCGCCCGCCGAGATCGCAAGCTCCTCCTCAATCGGAAGGAGATACGCGCCCTTCGCAAGGCTGCCGAAGATCCCGGATACACCATCGTACCTCTACGCGTTTTTATCAATGAACGTGGCCTCGCCAAGATGCTCATCGGTGTGGGTCGAGGCAAAAAGCAGTATGACAAGCGTCAATCCATCCGCGAACGCGAGGATAAACGCTCGATCGACCGCTACATGAAAGTAAAATGATAAGTGCTTTTTTTAATTAGAGTGCTTTCCTAAACCTACCCCCTAATTCCTAATTCCTAATTCCTAATTCCTAATTCCTAATTAAGTAATGTCTCGCCCCATTGAGCTCTTAGCCCCCGCCGCAAACAAGACTGTCGCCATACAAGCTATCTTGCATGGCGCTGATGCCGTATATATGGGTGGTCCCTCTCATGGCGCTCGCCATAATGCCTCCAATTCGATTCAGGATATCCGGGAGGTGGTGGAGTTCGCTCACGCTTACAGAGCTCGCGTATATGTCACTGTCAATACCCTGGTTTATCCAAATGAGATAAAGCATGTGGAGCGTCTCTGCCGCGATCTTTATATCGCCGGAGTGGATGCTCTGATAGTGCAGGATATGTCACTTCTGCGACTCAATATCCCTCCTATCGCTCTACATGCCAGCACGCAGTGCGACACTCGCACTCCGCAGAAGGCGCGGTTCCTTCAGGATGTCGGTTTTTTGCAGATTGTATTGGCGCGTGAGCTCTCCGTAGATGAGATTCGCGAGGTGGCGCATGAGGTGTCAGTGCCTATAGAGTGTTTCGTCCATGGCGCTCTCTGTGTAAGCTATTCCGGCCGTTGTGGTGCCGGGTGCGTGGCTATGGGTCGCTCTGCCAATCGCGGCGAGTGCCCCCAGATGTGCCGACTCCCTTATACCCTCCGCAATGGTAGGGGAGAGGTCTTGATGCGCGACCGTTATCTCCTCTCGCTGCGCGATTTCAACGCCTCGCAACATGTCGAGGAGATGATCCTCGCCGGTGTATCTTCTTTCAAAATCGAGGGGCGGCTCAAGGATGCCGATTATGTCAAGAATGTCACCGCCGCTTATCGTCGTATCATCGACGATGTCATAGCCCGCTATCCCGAGCAGTTCCATCGCTCTTCTTGCGGCACTTCTCTCATATCCTTCACTCCCGATCTCTCCAAGAGCTTCAATCGAGGCTTTACCGACTATTTCCTCGCCGGACGGCGCAAGGTGTCGATGGCTTCGATCCTCACCCCCAAGTCGATGGGGGAGGTCATCTCCGACCCTTCGCTGCTAAATAATGGCGATGGTATAAGTTTCTTCAATCCTGACGGCGAGTATGTCGGCGTCGGGGTGAATCGTGTCGACCATGGCAGGATTATCTCTTCGCGGCCCTTTAAGTTGCCCAAGGATGCTATAATACATCGCACATTCGACCGCCTCTGGCAGTCGGAGATGGCGCGTGACACGGCTCAAAGATATATTGATGTGGATATCGAGATCGATGCCACCGGAGTCTCCGCTACCGATCTGCGTGGCCTCTCCGTGCGGCTCCCGCTGAATGTAGATAAGCAGCCGGCGCACACACCCATGGATTATCGCAAGGTGTTCGCCAAGCTCGGGGGCACAATCTATCGCCTCCGCAATTTTACCGACCATCTCAACGGCTCGCTCTTCATCCCCGCCTCTCAGCTCACGGCGCTGCGTCGAGATCTCTTGGCGCTTCTCGACAGAGCTAATCTCGATACCTATCCCTTCGATCGCCGCGCTTCGGAGGATCGGGATGCCCGATTCCCTGCCGACAGACTCGACCCACGCGACAATGTCGCCAATCCGGTGGCTGAAATGTTTTATAAAGAACATGGCGTTAAAACGATCTCTGACGCCTTGGAGATACGCATACCCCGCGGTGAGGTTGAAGTCATGACCACTCGCTATTGTCTCCGCCGTGAACTCGGCTGTTGCCTCCGCGATAAAACAGTAGACGAAAAAACAAAAGCCCGTTTCGCCCCGCCACTCACTATCTCCACCGGCCCAAACACCTTACGCCTCGATTTCAACTGCAAAATCTGTGAAATGTCTATCATTATGAGCCATAAATTTGCTAAGGTGGCTAAAAATAAGTAACTTTGCAGTCTGTTTCAATGTGGCATCTGTTTTGTTTAACTACATAACTAATAAACATCAAATCAAATAAATGAAAGGGAATAACCCCAATAGCGGTGTAATTGTTATTCTGCTGACAGCTATAATCATTATCACCGCCTTGTCGAGTGTGCCATGGGGCAGCCTTACAAACAATGTGTTTAAAGACTATAATTTATTGGGCGATATAATGCCGCGTGAAGAATCGGCAATTGAAACGTCTGATGATATTGATCCCGAATTGGCAAAAATAGAGGCTGAATCTTTGGATTCAACCACCTCGGAGCTCCCTCCGCTGGTTGATCTCGATAGCATCGACGAAAGTATTGAAGCTCCCCGTCGCGATGGTGTAATTCTGATCGAGGACTATTATTCTGACAAGAGTGGACTGAAACGATTGAAGAGTGCTTTAGCTCAGTCCCGCAAACGTACCGTGCGTGTGGCTGTGATTGGCGATTCTTATATCGAAGGCGATATTTTTACCCAAGATCTTAGAGAAGCTTTGCAAAGCCGTTATGGAGGTTGCGGAGTCGGTTATATACCGGCTTATTGCAACATCGCCGGATTCCGCCGCTCGGTAAGACAGAGTGGCAAAGGATGGCATGAACATGAGATCCGAAATATGAAAAACAATGACTATCGGATCATTGCCGGGAAGTATTTCGTAGGGCATAATGGCGCTACAGCCTCGTTTGAGGGCGTTAAATCACCGACCCATCTGGATAGCTGGGATCGAACTTTGGTGCAAGTTGTCTCTCCTACTCATAGCGGCACTATCACCTTGACGGCTGACGATGGGAATACAGTGTCGAAACATTTAGAGGCTTCTCGTTCGGTGCAAACCATCCGCATGGATGCTCATACATCTTCGATCAGACTTAGTTCTACTGTCGATTCGCTGATCGTATTGGGTGTTTATCTTGATGGTAATGTCGGCGTAAGTGTGGACTGTATGACCCTTCGTGGCAATAGCGGTATTTGCCACAGAGTCCTTAATTCCGAGATTAACTCTCAAATGAGACAAACGGCTGATTATGACCTTATTATCTTGGAGTTCGGCATCAATGCCTTGTCTGCCAAGCAAAAAAATTATAACTATTATGCTAAAGTCATGGCTCAAGTCGTCAAGGCTGTCCAAGAGAATTATCCCAACGCTGCCGTGATGCTTATGGGTATTGGTGACCGTGGTCGCAAACATGGTGGGGAAGTGGAGTCGATGAGCACTTGTCAAGCCATGGTGTCGGCTCAAAGAAGCGCTGCTCGTTTCGCCGGTTGCTTGTTCTGGGATACGCGTGCCGCACAAGGTGGGGATGGAGCTGTCGTCGATTGGCATAAGCAAGGATGGGTCAATTCCGACTATATCCACCTTAACCATAAAGGGGGCAAAGAGTTGGCAAGTCTTTTTATGAATTCTTTAAATATCTCTCTAAGTGAATAAGAAGTTACGATATTTAGAGCGCGTTCCTTAAATTTTTGGGGCCGTAGGGGTCGTAGCCTTGAGT
>JBJEKI010000002.1:0-26124 GCA_051878555.1 Lepagella sp.
GTATCCTTGGCCGCTTTTGATCACTTGCTTTCAGTCACATACGTGCGTATGCTCGTTACAGCAAGTAATCAAAATCGACACAAGGCTACGACCCCTATGGTCCCAAAAATTTAATGAACGCGCTCTAATTATATTTCCCTTTCTCGCTCACCCTCTATGTAGTATATTACGTATCAGTGGGAAGAATACGACTACATTAACTTCTTGAAGTATGAATACATGGTACGACGACGACAGTTACCGCAAAATACACTTTGCTGTTATGGCTATTGAGAGCGGTGCACGAAAACTCGGCATCTCCGGAAAGGAGATGTTCGATCGTCTTAGCAAGCAAGGTCTAATCCATAATCGTCTTATTAAACGATACGATGAACTGCATACGCAAAGCCTCGATTGGGTGGCCGATGATATAAGTGAAACTCTATTGAATTGGGAGGCCGAAGCATGATTATTCTATTCCATGGTTCATATATTGCCGTACCAAATCCATACGTCGGTTTAGGTCGTACAAAGGTAGATTTCGGTCAAGGATTCTACCTTACCAACCTTCGCGAACAGGCCGACGCTTGGGCTGTGACTATTGCAGAGCGCAAAGGCAGGTCGGCAAGACCTATCGTATCGGAGTATGAATTAGATTTTGACGCTGTCAAATCTGAATCATACCGAGTTAAAGTATTTGAAGCTTACGACCTTGAATGGCTCTCTTATGTGATAGATTGTCGACGCGGCGGGAAGTTGCAGAACCAATATGATTTTGTAGAGGGTGGTGTGGCAAATGATAACGTCATCGACACTGTCGAAGATTATGAGAATGGCATTATTACTGCCGAACAAGCACTCGGTCAATTACGTTATAAAAAAGTGAATCATCAAATATGTATCCTTAATCAGGAAATTATTGATAAGCATCTCAAATTTAAAACTTCAATAGCACTATGAGAGATAATGTATTGTGGCGTAAACAAGGACGAATTATCATGTTGCTTGCCAAAGCTTTAGGAATAGATCCTGAGCGAGCTCTCGACATTTATTATAATACAAATGTGTATCAGCAAATGTCTGATCCCAAATATGGTCTTCAATTGATGAGCGATGATTACATCATTGAAGAACTGATCAATGAATTAAGAGAACCACATCCCAACCAATCCAATTAGCAAAAAAAAGCTCTTGACTCCAACCTCGCTACAGCCATACACACTACAGTTATACTATTAGAGCGTGTAACATAATTGTTACATTATTGCAATATTTTTGTAACAAATGCGAACTATTTTTGTAGTCAGAATGTTTATGCTATTAGGTGTAAACAATAATAACCGAGTGCTTTTTCGGTATTTTCAGATCTGAAAAATATGAGCTATGGACTACAAGAAGAGTAAGAACAATTATGTGGATCGCGACGTGAGTTGGATGTATTTCAATCATCGGATATTGCAAGAGTCGGAGAAGAAGGAACTCCCTGTGCTTGAGCGAATGTCTTATCTCGGGATCTATTCCAACAATCTGGATGAGTTCTTCCGGGTGCGTGTGGCGACGCTCAACCGTATGGTGCAGAGTAAGGATAAGACCCTCAAAGAGGATCGCGAACAAGCCAAACGGACCATCAAGGAGATTACCCGTCTGAACAGCATCTACAACAAGGAGTTTGAGAAGGCTGTGGCAGATGTGACGCGCGACTTGGAGCATGTGGGGATCAGAATCCTCTTGGAGGATGCCCTCAACGATGAGCAGCAACGTTTCCTCTGGCAGCTATATGTCGACAAACTGAATGGGATGACCAACCCCGTATGGCTCGACAAGATTAAGGATATCAGCGACATCGGTGATGATGGTATCTATCTTGTCGTGAAGCGTATGGAATGGATCGACACCCGGAAGAAGCCGAAGGCCTCTTATGCGCTGATTGCCCTCCCCGACAAGGAGATGGGGCGTTTCGTGCGTCTCCCCAAGAGCGACGGCATGGAGAATATCATGTATCTCGACGATGTGATCCGCTTCTG
Source organism: Lepagella sp. (assembly GCA_051878555.1). Taxonomy (GTDB): domain Bacteria; phylum Bacteroidota; class Bacteroidia; order Bacteroidales; family Muribaculaceae; genus Lepagella. The sequence continues at coordinate 2,004 of JBJEKI010000002.1, forward strand.
TCTGCCGAGGATTTTCGTGGGTGGCGGCAACTGCACCTTTGAAGCATATTCCTTTAAATTTACTAAGGATGCGGAGATGGATTTGGACAATGACCTGAGCAGCGGTGTGATGCAGAAGGTTGCCAAGGGTGTGAAGAGTCGTAAGCGCGGTGAACCGATACGCGTGATCTACGACGAGAATATGCCCAAAGCTCTTGTGCGAGCCGTGATGTCGCGTCTGAGCATCGACAGCTTGGACACCATAGTGGCTGGTGGTAGATATCAGAATCATAAGGACTTGATGGTCTTCCCGGACTGCGGTCGCAGTGATCTGAAATATGAGAAATGGACTCCGATCTTGAAGCGGGAACTCGACGGCACGCAGAGCGTGCTCGATGCCATCCGGGAGAAGGATCGCTTCATACATGTGCCCTACCATTCTTTCGACAGTTTCATACGCGTATTGCGCGAAGCCGCCCTAAGCAGCGATGTAAGAGCGATCAATGTGACCCTCTATCGCCTTGCGAAGTCTTCGAAGGTGGTGAAGGCGCTGATATGTGCCGCCCGCAATGGCAAGAAGGTGACTGTGGTAATAGAACTGTTGGCACGTTTCGACGAGGAGAGCAATATCGAGTGGAGCAAGCGCCTGCAAGAGGCGGGGGTCGAAGTGATATTCGGAGTCGAAGGTCTAAAGGTACACTCCAAGTTGGTGCATATCAGCGGCAAGAATGGCGACATCGCCTGCATCGGCACCGGCAATCTCCACGAGGGGAATGCAAAGGCTTATACCGACTATATGCTGATGACCTCGCGCCCGCAGATAGTCCGAGAAGTGAAGAGAGTCTTCGAGTTTATCCGCAAGCCCTTCAAACCGGTGAAATTCAAGGAGCTGATGGTGTCGCCCAATGGTATGAGAACGAAGATCTACCGCCTCATCAACGAGGAGATACGCAATGCTCGCGAGGGATGTGAAGCCTGGATCAAGGTGAAGATCAATCATATCACCGACCCGGAGATGGTGGCGAAACTCTACGAAGCCTCGCAGGCGGGTGTGAAGATCGAGCTTCTGCTCAGAGGAAACTGCTCACTCGTGCCGGGACTCAGCGAGAATATAAAAGCTGTGGGAATAATCGACCGTTATTTGGAACATTCGCGCATCTTGATTTTCGCTAATGGCGGTATGCCGAAGTATTATCTCGGCTCTGCTGACTGGATGCCCCGCAATCTCGACAACCGTATCGAAGTGCTCACACCGGTATATGATGAAGATCTGAAACGCGATCTTAGGCGCACCGTGGAGTATGGACTGAAAGACACTACCAATGCTCGCATCATCGACGGCAGAGGTGGCAACGTCATGCAGAGTGGCGAGCTATTCAGATCACAAGAAGAATTACATAACGAATATAGCGATGAATATGGAAACGAATAACTATGCGGCCATCGATATAGGGTCGAATGCAGCGCGTCTGCTGATTAAAAATGTGACTGAAGACTCCATGGGCAATGCGGAGTTTACCAAAGTGCTCTTCTTGCGTATCCCTTTGCGACTCGGAAAGGATGTTTTCACGCTGGGCGAGATAAGCGAAGAGCGTGAGCGGATGATGATGTGCATGATCAAGAGTTATAAGCAGCTGATGAAGCTCTATCGTGTGGAACGCTATCGGGCATGCGCCACATCGGCGATGCGTGATGCACGCAATGGTGAGAAGCTCTTGAAGAAGATAGCGAAGGCCACCGGCATAAAGATCGAGATAGTCACCGGCAGCGAGGAGGCTCGTATCCTCTACAACAATTCGATAGAGTCTGCCGAACGTGTCAGCGGCAATTATGCCTACGTCGATGTGGGTGGCGGCAGCACGGAGATATCCCTCTTGAGCAATGGTCAGTTGGTGGGTAGTTGTTCCTACAATGTCGGCACGTTGCGCAAGCTCAGCGGGATGGTATCGCCGGAGGTGGAGGAGAAAATGAAGTCGGATTTGGAGGAGTATGCCGAGCAATATCCCGGGATTAAGATTGTAGGCTCGGGTGGCAACATCAATAAGCTCTCTCGTCTCTTCCACGAAAGCAATAAGAAGAGCAAGAAGAATGTCTTGCCGGTGAAGTATCTCCGTGAGATGTATGAGGAGATGAAGCCGCTGACGGTCGGCGAATTGATGAGTCGCTATGGGCTGAAGGCGGATCGCGCCGATGTGATCTTGCCGGCGGCAGAAATCTTCCTCAAAGCCTCGGAGGCCTTGAAATGCGAAGAGATCCAGGTGCCCAACATCTCTCTGGCCGACTGCATCATAGACGGCCTCTACAAGTCAACCCGCCCCACCTGTTGATTTTTTACGGCGACGACGATGCGGTTTGGGTTGCTTGCCGGCGGCCGCAGCGGGTTGCTTTGATTTGCTTTTCTTCTTGCGCGACCGGCTTCGCTTGGAGGCTACTTTGTATTCCGGCACTTCGCCTAAATCAGCCGGCACTTCTGCCTTGGGCACCGGGGCCTCGAGGAGTCGCTCGATACGCGATAGTCGTATGAAATCATCGGGCGAGACGAACGTCACAGCGCTGCCATCGCGGTCGGCTCGTGCCGTACGTCCGATACGATGCACATAATCCTCAGCATCGTGTGGAACATCAAAATTAATCACCATCTCGATGTCGTCGATATCGATGCCGCGTGAGATAATATCGGTAGCCACCACCACATTGATCTTGCCCGTCTTGAAATCGAGCATTACCTCCTCACGCTTCGACTGATCGAGATCGGAGTGCATCTCCCCTATCTTGATCTTGAGTTTGGCGAGTTCTCTTGCCAGATTCTTCACCTTCATCTTCGAGGAGGAGAAGATGATGACACGATTTGGCGGATTCTGAGCAAATATCCCCTTGAGGATAGGTATCTTCTGTGTCTCGTAGCAAATGTAGGCGGATTGGCGAATCTTGTCTGCCGGTTTGGAGACTGCCAACTTGATCTCGACAGGATCTTTGAGGATCTTGTTGGCCATCTGCTGGATCTTGGTCGGCATAGTGGCGGAAAACATAAGCACTTGCGCCGACTTGGGGATATGGGAATAAATCTGCATTATATCGTCATAGAAACCCATATCGAGCATTCTGTCCGCCTCGTCGAGGATAAAGAAAGAGACTTTCGAGAGATCGACATACCCCATGCTGAGGTGGGCGAGCAGACGCCCCGGGGTGGCGATTACGATATCGGCACCCATCTTGAGGCTCTTGCGTTGCTGATCGTAGGTATAGCCATCGGTGCCGCCATAGATGGCGATGCCGCTAACCGGCATGAAATAGGCGAAGCCCTGCAGCTGACGGTCTATCTGTTGCGCCAACTCGCGTGTCGGTGCCATAATTATGCAATTCACGGCATCGGTGGGAAAATCTCCCGCTGCCAAGCGATCGATCACCGGCAGTAGATAGGCCGCTGTCTTTCCCGTACCGGTCTGGGCGCATGCCATCACATCCTTGCCCTCTATCACGGCAGGTATCGTTGCCTCCTGTATCGGTGTACACTCGTCGAAATGCATATCCCAAAGCCCATCCAGCACATCGTCGTTGGTTAAAATCTCGTCAAATCTCATTGAAAATATTACAAATAATTCAAAACAACTGCAAAGTTAACACTTTTTTACCTCATCTCAATATATCGGACATTAAATTAGCTTTTCGATGCCGAAGCCGAAAGATCGAGAGTATTCTCTAAGCAGAGACAGTGTTACCCCCCTCTTGGTCAGATTGAACACCTCCGACCATTGGGTAAATCCGGTGGAACTTTGATCGCCGTCGGGACCTTGCGACACACTCTCCAAGAGCCCCATCGCCTGATCCGAAGTCAGCGTATAGTCATGCTCTTTCATACCATCACGCAGAACAAGGTAACGATCCATGCCATGTTGCGACCTGTTGATGCCATGAGGAGTGTCTGCCATCGTGGGGGAAACATAGAAGTTGGTGACATATCGGAGGGTATCCTCCCCACGGAGCACTTCCATCTTATCGGGATGCTGCTCCATATCGGCATTGGTATACTCTACGATGGCAAAATCGCCGGTGGCATCCGCCAAGAAGAGGTGATAATTCGCCGGATCGCTGTCCATACACATATTGAACTCACGCAGCATCTCGATAGCCTCCCTCACGGTAGATGCCCGGTCGAGCATCATACGCATGGCGATGGTGGTAAAGATCTTCTTCTTGCCCGGGTCATGCTGCTGAGTGGGATGACCATCCAACTTGAGGACACTCACAGCGAGTCCATCCTCGTTGATGCCATCCAAAAGAAGATAAGGAAGTGCCATCAGCATCGACAAGTCCGACTTGCCATCAGTGTAAAAGCCCTGCTTATAATCGACGAACAGCCCATCTACGAATGATACCGACTTCTTGCCACCCTTCGGAGCCGTGTGCACCACGATCGCTGGGATCATGATGCGATCATGAGTGCCGGGAGCGAAATGATTGAAATCGAAATTGCGCCCCATCAGGTAGTCGCCCATCTTCGGGTCGCGAGTAGCAAATGCACTGCATCCGGCATCATAGATCAGTGGTAGATCCTCGTGTGAGGGATTGCTGTCCATAAGATGTCGGGCTACGAACATCTTGAGGCGGTTGACACCGTCGATCTCGAAATTGATAGCATCATCGAGCTTATAATCAACAGTATAGCTTATCTCATAGATGCGCCCCTTATCCCCCTCAAGATCCACGAGAGAGCGAATCATAGCAAGTTTATCTTTGTCAGAAATCATAGATACAATAGATGTTAGAGCGCGTTCCTTAAATTTTTGGGGTCGTAGAGGCGGATCTTTTTGGCATATTTCGAAACTCACATCCGGCACAATGCGTGAATTGAAACCGATGTGAGTTTCAGAATATGCCCAAAAAGATCCGCCTCTACGACCCAAAAAATTTAAGGAACGCGCTCTTAATAAACAAATCTTTAATCTCTAAGGCAATGAAAATCATTTACCCTGCATCTCTTCTCCTCTCTCTTTCACTAATGTTTGCATCATGTAGCGACAACGGAGACACTCCGGAGGCACCGGTAGATCCCTCGGCACCCGTTTCGGAGTATGGTTTCGTAAGCTTTGATGCCACGGGCAAGGGAGGTACAATCTATGTCAACACCACCGACTATGGCAGTTGAACCTATCTCAACTTCAAGGATAAGACATACGAGACACTCGCTGTCGATGCCACCCCCACCGGCGATTGGGATATCGCCCTCCACCGCTATGATGCCAAGACCAACGGCGCCGAGGTGGCTGAAGAGGGTAGCGATGTCTGGGTTGCCGACGTCTGGACCACCGATCAGATCATCGTCGATATGAACAAAATGATGAATGGCGAGATTGGTTACACCGAGTCTTACTACAATCCTCTTCTCTCACAATGGCTCGGTGTCAACACCAACTCTATGCCCCCATCCTACACCCTTTCGGGCAAGACCTACATCGTCAAGCTCAAAGATGGTCGCAAGGTGTCGCTCAAGCTTCTCAACTTCATGGATGACAATGCCACAAAAGGTTTTCTCACAATACAGTATTCACTACTTTAATTATTAGTCTCACTAATCTTCTCAAATTTTTAGAAATCACATAGTTAGCCATTATAAGTATCAGTAATGAGAAGACCTTTAGTATCAGTTTTTGCTCTTGTTGCGGCACTCTGCCCCCTGTCGGCAGGTGCTGCCAACGAGAGCAACGACTCTATCGATGAGTCTTGGTCGACCATGCTCAATACGCTGGTCGTTACCGGCACTCGGAGCCCCAAACTCCTGAAGGACTCCCCTATTTTGACACGTGTCATTTCCTCTAAAGATATTCGGCTGAGTGATGCCACCAACATCACCGATCTGCTTCAGACCGAACTTCCAGGTTTGGAGTTCACATATTCTATGAATCAGCAGGTAAGCCTTAACATGCAAGGCTTCGGTGGCAATTCCGTACTCTTCTTGGTGGATGGCGAGCGATTGGCGGGAGAAACTCTCAACAATGTAGACTACAACCGACTCGACATGAGCGGTGTGTCGCGCGTCGAGATAGTGAAGGGTGGTGCCTCTTCCCTCTATGGGTCGAGCGCTGTCGGAGGCGTGGTCAATATCATCAGCAATGAGGAGAGTAAGCCATGGCGTGTAAATATCAATGGCAGATATGGTGCCCACAATGATCAGCGTTATGGCCTTACTGCCGGGTTTAAGCAGGGTATCGTCGGCAGCACCACTACCCTGCGTTATCACTCCATCGGATCTTACGATATGAAGAATGACGGCGATTACAACCGCTTCTACGGCGGCTATGACTGGATCGTCAAAGAGCGTCTCGTCATCACCCCCATCTCCGACCTGAAGATATCACTCCGCGGCGGTTATTATATGCGCCAACGCGACTCGCAGGAGACTCTGCGCGATCGCTATTACGATCTCTCTGCCGGTGTTAAGGGGGAATATAAGTTCAAAGATAACCATAACGTGGAACTCTCCTATAACTTCGACCAGTATGACAAGGGCGACTTTATGGTGATCAGCGACAAATATGCCAGGAAATATCGTAATCTTCAGCATAATGTAAGAGCACTATATACCTACACATTCCTGCGCGACTATACTCTCACCATCGGTGGCGACATGATGCACGACTATTTGCAGAGTTATCAGTTCGCCGACGGTGGGAGCAACAGCCAGGTCACTGCCGACGGTTTGGCTCAGATCGACATGAATTTCTTCGACAATCACGTCAATGTGGTGGCGGGAGCACGTTACGACTATTTTTCCGCCTCGTCGATGAGCAGGCTCTCGCCGCGTGTCAGCCTGATGTATAAGGTGGGCAACTGCAACATCCGCGGGTCTTACTCCGGAGGATTCCGTGCCCCGTCGCTCAAGGAGATGTATATGGACTTCGATATGGCAGGCATCTTCATGATTTATGGAAATCCCGACCTGAAAGCGGAATCAAGCCATAACTTACAACTATCTACGGAATATGCCCAAAGATATGTCAATGTCACCATCGGCGGTTTCTACAATATTGTGGACAATCGCATCACAACTGCTTGGAACACGGCGCTCAACGGCCAGATGTATACCAACATCGGCAAGATGAACATATCGGGAGTCGAAGCGAATGCCTCGTGGCGGCACACCTCCGGTTTCGGAGCCAGAGTAAGCTTTGTCTACACCCACGAGCATGTGGCGAAGAATCAGCCTTACGTCTCCTCGACACGTCCTCACACCGCTACCCTCCGCCTCGACTATGGTCACGATTGGAATAAATTCGGCTTTAATGTTGCCCTCAACGGCAGATATCTCTCGAGCGTAAATGTAGATGAATATACTTCTGTCTCCAATTATGAGGAGACAGAGCGAGTGCACTATCCAGGGTATATGATATGGAAACTGAACCTAACACTATCCTACCTCAAGGGAGTGTCGCTCAACGTCGGCATAGACAATCTGTTCAACTACATACCCCAATATTATTATAACAACTCACCATCGACCACCGGCATCACCATCTCTGCCGGCATATCGGTGGACCTCGACAAACTCTTCAAATCATGAAATTTAAGGAACTTACTCTAACGTACAAACGACACATCCTCCTCTCGGCTATCGTCATCGCGATAGTGGCAGCCGCCATCATTGCATGGAACGTGCTGGCGAGCCACACCAAGATAGCCTTTGTCAATTATCAGACCATCACTCTCGGTCAGATCTCCAAAGCCAACGACAACAGCTCGATCGATATCTGCGAGTTGTCGGTCGATAAACTCGACAATCTCGACCGATATGACATGGTGTTCATCAATGGTATGGGACTCCGCATCACCGAGGAGCAACGTGACATCCTGACACGCAAAGCGGAGAAGGGTGTGCCGGTGATTACCACCGCCTCCACCAATCCGCAAAATAATATAACGAGCCTCGATTCCGTAGATGTCGAATACCTCAAGATATATCTCAAAGGGGGACGCAACAATTATCGCAATATGCTCAATTATGTGCGTAAATTCATCGACGGCAAGAAGATCTTCGCTCCCCTGCCGGGCGATCCTGAATCTCCGGAATCGTCGTTGCTCTATTATCCCGATGATAAGAGAGAGTTGAACTTCAATTCGATTGCGGAATATGAGACATTCCTTCGCCGTGAAGGAAAATGGAATGAGAACTCGCCGCGTGTGATCCTCACCGGACAGATGGGTGTGCCCGATAGCCTTGTTGTCGCTCTCGAAAGGAGCGGTAATATGGTCTATCCGGTCAATACACTTCAGAAGGTAATCGGATCCGGACAGATCGACAGTATCATTCCTTCGGCTATCATCAACATGGCTCATGGACGTCTCGGCGACAACGTTGTGGAGTGGCTGAAGGAGAAAAATATACCCCTCTTCTCGCCGGTCAATGCCAATGCCGATTACGACACCTGGATGGATGACAATATGGGTATGAGTGGCGGTTTCCTGTCGCAGAGTGTGGTGACTCCCGAGATCGATGGCGCTATCCGCTCTTTTACTCTCTTTGCCCAATTCAAGGATGAAGATGGTCTCCCTTATGTCGATGTAATCCCGGGGAGACTCGACGAGTTTGTAAGCACTGTCAACAACTATATTACCCTTCAGCTCAAAGCCAACAAGGATAAGAAGATAGCCATCTATTACTTCAAAGGGCCGGGACAAAACTCCTTGGTGGCTGAGGGTATGGATGTAGTGCCCTCGCTCTATAATCTCTTAAAGCGCCTCCAAGTGGAGGGATATCAGGTCAAGAACCTTCCGGCTGATGTCAAGACCTTTGAGGCTCAGATCGCACGCGAGGGGAGAGTTTTCGGGTCGTATGCTCATGGCGCTTCGGCAGACTTTGTCCGGGAGTGTAACCCGGAGATAATAACACGTCAGGATTACGACCGATGGTGTGGCGAGGCTCTCAGTGAGTCTCTGCGTCAGAAGATCGACAGCATCGACGGCACATTCCCCGGCAAGGGGCTGAGCGATGGCAAGGGGAATGTGGCTATCGCCCGTATTGACTTCGGCAATGTCGTGTTGATACCTCAGACTGCCGCCGGATATGGCGATGATGACTTCAAGATCGTGCATGGCACCAACTCGGCGCCTCCCCACAGCTATGTCGCCTCTTATCTATGGAGTCGATATGGTTTCGGCGCGGATGCTCTGATACATTTCGGTGCTCATGGTTCGCTCGAGTTTACTCCGCGCAAGCAGGTGGCTTTATCGTCGCTCGACTGGCCCGACCGCCTCGTCGGTTCTCTCCCTCATGTTTATGTATATGCCACTTCAAATGTCGGCGAAGCTATGACCGCCAAACGACGTTCGTATGCCGGTATCATCTCCTACCTCACTCCCCCATTTATAGAGAGCAATCTGAGAGGTGTATACAAGCAACTCACCGATGCCCTCGCCGCCTACAATCGCGCGGCAAATGCCGACAACCACGACCGACAGGCTGTCGCCACCGCCTCTAAGCAGGTGAAACGCCTTACCATCCAATTGGGTATACATCGCGAACTCCGGCTTGACAGTCTGATGACTTCACAGTATTCTGCCGATGATATCGCTCGCATCGAAAGCTTTGCCGACGAATTGGTAAATGAGAAAATCACCGGAGCGCTCTATGTGATGGGTGTGCCCTACACCGCTCAATATATCAACTCGACGGTTGAGGCGATGACCATCGACCCGATAGCCTACTCCCTCTCCAGACTCGACGGAGGCAAATCACATATCTCGATCTATCGCGAGAGAGCCAAGGCATTGGTGAGCCATGGTGGCAAGATCGATGATGCCGCAGTGTGTCGCATAGCCGGGATATCTCAGGCGGAACTCGACAGCGCTCGCTCCATCCGCAGCACTATCTCCGACTCTCACGACCGACTGTCGCGGATGATGGTGATGGGCTCGATGAGGCCGGCTGAGCGCCATCATCCCAAAATCTGCAAGCAGGAAATAGAATTTGCTCAGTCTATATGCGAACTCGACAATGCTCTGAAGAATGTGAATAAATATCGTGAGGAATTGATCAATAGTCCGGTAGCGGAATTGGATGCTGTGGTCAATGCCCTGTCAGGCAGATATATAGAGCCGACTCCCGGTGGCGATCCTGTGCTCAATCCCAATATCCTCCCTACGGGTAGAAATATGTTTGCTATCAATGCTGAAGAGACTCCCTCGATATTAGCCTGGGAGAATGGCAAAGATTTGGCGAATAAGACTATTGCGGCATATCGAAAGAGTCATAACGACTCGATACCGAGGAAGGTTAGTTATACGCTGTGGAGTAGCGAGTTTATCGAGACCGAAGGGGCTACTATCGCGCAGGTTCTCTATATGCTTGGTGTCGAACCGATAAGAGACCCCTTCGGCAGAGTTACGGATCTTCGACTTATCCCCTCGGCGGAATTGGGACGCTCGCGCATCGATGTCGTGGTGCAGACTTCGGGACAGCTTCGCGACTTGGCGGCATCGCGCCTCTTCTTGGTGTCGAGAGCAGTCAAGATGGCGGCAGAAGCCGATGACGACCAATATCCTAACTATGTGAAGGAGGGTGTCGTGGAGAGTGAGAAGCATTTGGTGTCGAAGGGGGTTACACCCAAGGAGGCACGTGAGCTGTCGACGGCACGCATATTTGGCGGTGTTAATGGCAATTATGGCACCGGTATTCAAGCGATGGTTGAAGCCGGCGATAGCTGGGAGATGGTCTCCGAGATCGCCGACACCTATCTCAATAATATGGGTGCACTCTATGGCGATGAGAAGGACTGGGAGAAGGTACGCGCCTTTGCCTTCGAGGCTGCGCTGACACGCACCGATGTGGTGGTGCAACCGCGTCAAAGCAACACCTGGGGTGCACTGTCGCTCGACCATGTCTATGAATTTATGGGTGGTATGAACCTGGCTGTACGCCATGTCACCGGCAAAGATCCGGAGGCTTATCTCAGCGACTATCGCAACCGCAATAATGTGAGAATGCAGGAGGTAAAAGAGGCTATCGGCGTCGAGAGCCGTACCACCATCCTTAATCCCTCCTATATACGTGAGAAGATGAAGGGGGGTGCAGGCGATGCCTCTTCGATAGCCGATGTGGTGCGCAATACCTACGGATGGAACGTTATGAAGCCGAATGTGATCGACGATGAGCTCTGGGATGATATCTACAAGACATATATCGACGATCAGTATGGTCTGGGTGTAAAGAAGTTCTTCTGCGACAAGAATCAGGCTGCTCTGCAAGAGGTAACAGCCGTGATGATGGAGACGGCAAGAAAGGGTATGTGGCAGGCCTCGCCTGAACAGTTGGCGAAATTGGCTGAGCTTCATACTCAACTTGTCAACCAATATGGTGCGGCATGTTCCGGTTTTGTGTGCGATAACGCCAAATTACGAGACTTCATAGCCTCGAATGTGAAGGAGACCCAAGCTCGCGCCTACGTCAACAAGGTGGCACAAGTACGTGCCGAGGATGTTGCCAAGGAGGGTGACAGCATGGTGATGAAACGCGAGGAGATGAATCGCACCGACACCTCTGTGGCTCGCATCAATGGCATCGTAGTGGCCGGCATCGTAGTGGCTGCTCTCCTCTTGATTGCTGTCCTGATCATCGTAAGACGTAGAAAAAAGTAATAGCGCGCTCTAATGGAAATAGTGGTGATGATCATCATGCTCTTGATATGCATGAATGTAATGATAAAGTTTTCTTTTCTTCGCCTGCCGGGCGTAGTAATCATGGCGGGGCTCTGCGGGGCTTGGATCCTGCTTGGCAACGACTATGCCACCGGCATGTCGAGGTCGGTGATCTCCGAATGGTTGGGCGATCCGAAGTTGATGCTCGACTGCTCGGTGTTGGTCACAATCGATGTGTGCTTCCAACTACTCTATTGCTTTCTGAAGGTGAAAGAATCGGAGAGTGGCTTGCGACGCCGGGAGAAGTATCTGCTGCTTCTTACTCAGTGGATCCCGGGATTATTGCTCTTGCCGGTATTGTTCGCTTGGCAAGTGGAGGTGATCTTTTCGCTACCCGGTATGGACTTTTCGACGATTGGCATATTGTGTGGCTGCGCAGTTTTCCTGCTCTTCACACTCTTGGCTATCGGTGTCAGATGCCTTATCCCGGAGGGTGAATTGCGACTCGAGATGATGTTTATGATCAATATCTTGATAGCGATCCTCGGTATCGTCGCTACCTTCAATGGTAAGAGCATCGTGACCGGAGATGGCAATCCGGATCTTCGAGCATTGCTTGGAGTTATATCGCTGATCTTGGTGTCAGCCATAGTGGGATATCTACTGAGATGGTTCAAAAGAAGATACCTTGGCAGATCTCTCAAGACGAACATTAGCAGACAAATAAAATATTCTAAGGAACTCGCTCTAAATCAGGTTGTAATCAAAAAATATAAACGATGAATACCATATCAAATATCTTGTATTGGATCTCCACCGGACTCCTCGTGCCGGTAATAGTCTTACTGATCTTTTTCTTCTTGCGTGCGTTGGTGATGATCGGCGGATTTTTCAATCAGTATCTCCAGGAGAGGAAGGTGTCGGCGGAGATGCGACGCATAGTCGATAATCTCACTCCCGACAACTTGGATACACTGACTGAGGAGAATCGCGTGATAGACCGGTCGCAAGTAGGGGAATATGCCCGATCTATAGTTAAGGCGAAGGATAGCAAAGCGAAGGTGGAGTTATTGCTTGGCGATTATGAAGTGGCTGTGGAGAAGAATATCTCGACGTCGAAGGTCTTGACCAAGATGGGACCGATCTTGGGATTGATGGGGACGTTGATACCGATGGGACCCGCTTTGGTCGGTTTGGCGTCGGGCGACATAGCCTCGATGGCATATAACATGCAGGTGGCATTTGCCACAACGGTGGTCGGCTTGACGGTCAGTGCCATCGGTTTTCTGACGCAACAGACCAAGGAGCGTTGGGCAGCGAAGAATATCTCAATGTTGAACTATATAGCCGACATGATCAGCAATGAGAGCGAGACGAAGGAATAAATTTCGGAGTGTCAGAGAGGATAATGATCCGATGAGCGTTGTGAGCAATCTCTTCGACGTGGCTATGGTGTTCGCCGTGGCACTGATGGTGGCTTTGGTAAGTCGATATAACATGACCGAGATGTTCTCGCAAGAGGATTTTACGATGGTCAAAAATCCGGGTAAGGAGAATATGGAGATTATCACTAAAGAGGGGGAGAAAATCAATCGCTATACCCCCTCAAGCGAAAGCGACGATAACAGCAACCGCGGCAAACGAGTCGGCATAGCCTACGAGCTCGAGAATGGTGACATAATATATGTCCCCGAAGATTAACCCGGATTTTAGAGCGCGCTCAAAAGAATACACTGGATGTAGAATTTGCTCTTGAGAGTATACCCGAGATAGTATGTTTTGCCAAATTTGACATTCTTTTGTCACACTTTGGCAAAACATCGTTTTATTGTATCTATTTGGTAATGTGGGGTTTAAGAATTATGAGATAATTCGGCGCGAAATTTGTATATGTATTAATGCAAACGGTTCGATACCACTCGCAGGTGGAACGAACCGATTGTGTGATAAATTGGTTTTAGAAATATATAAAGTTAAGATACTATGAACTTCAATAACTTTACAATCAAATCGCAAGAGGTGGTGCAGAAGGGTGTTGAGTTAGCTCAGCAGGCTAATCAGCAGCAGATCGACCCCCTCCACTTGCTCAAGGCTATCATCTCAGAGGGTGATAGCATCGTAAACTTTCTCTTTCAGAAGGTTGGTGCGAACTTGAACAGCGCCAAGATGGCGATAGACAATGAGATCTCCCGACTTCCGAAAGTGTCGGGTGGAGAGGTCTTCCTGAGTCGCGAATCGAACGAGGCGCTGCAGAAAAGTATCGACTTCTCAAAGTCTCAGGGTGATGAGTATGTGTCGGTTGAGGCGATGCTGATGGGTATCTTCTTGACGAAGAACAGCGCATCTCAGATCCTTAAGGATTATGGCGTCACCGAGCATGGGTTGAAGAGCGCCATAGCCGAACTCCGTCAGGGCAACAACGTAAAGGATCAGAATGCCGAGGAGAGCTATCAAGCCCTCAGCAAGTATGCCATCAACCTTAACGATCGTGCCCGCAACGGCAAGCTCGACCCGGTGATCGGCAGGGATGACGAGATCAGACGTGTGCTTCAGATATTGTCACGACGCACTAAGAACAATCCTATGCTGGTCGGCGAACCGGGTACCGGTAAGACCGCCATCGCCGAGGGCTTGGCCATGCGTATCGTGCGCGGCGATGTGCCGGAGAATCTGAAATCGAAGCAGATCTTCTCTCTCGATATGGGTGCTCTGGTGGCAGGTGCCAAGTATAAGGGTGAGTTCGAGGAGCGACTCAAAGCGATAGTCAACGAGGTGACCAAAAGCGATGGCGAGATCATCCTCTTCATCGATGAGATCCACACCCTGGTGGGTGCCGGCAAGGGTGAAGGGGCTATGGATGCCGCCAATATCTTGAAGCCGGCGTTGGCTCGTGGCGAACTCCGTGCCATCGGTGCTACGACGCTCGACGAGTACCAGAAGTATTTCGAAAAGGATAAGGCGCTGGAACGTCGTTTCCAAAAGGTGATGGTTGAGGAGCCGGATGAGATGGCTGCCATCTCGATCCTTCGTGGTCTGAAGGAGAGATATGAGAACCACCATAAGGTGCGTATCAAAGACGAGGCTATCATCGCTGCCGTGCAGCTCTCGGAGCGTTATATCACCGATCGTTTCCTCCCCGACAAGGCTATCGACCTTATCGACGAGGCGGCTTCCAAGTTGCGTCTTGAGATGGACTCCCAGCCCCAAGCTCTCGATGAGGCATCGCGTAAGATCAAACAGTATGAGATCGAACGTGAAGCCATCAAGCGTGAGAAGGATGAAGAGAATCTCAAAGAGATCGATGTCGAGTTGGCAAACCTTCGCGACACCGAGAAGGCTCTTCGCGCCAAGTGGAAGGCTGAGCAAAATGAGATTAACAAGATCCAGCAAAACAAGATTGACATCGAGCAACTCAATTTCGAAGCCGAACGTGCAGAGCGTGAGGGCGACTATGCCAAGGTGGCTGAGATCCGCTATTCACGCATCAAGCAGAAGGAGGATGAGAATAAGGCTATCCAAATTCGCCTCAAGGAGCTTCAGGGCGACGGTGCGATGATCAAGGAGGAGGTCGATGCCGACGATATCGCCGACATCGTGAGTCGCTGGACCGGTATCCCTGTCAAGAAGATGGCGCAGAGCGAGAAGGAGAAACTCCTCCATCTCGAGGAGGAATTACACAAACGTGTCGTAGGCCAGGATGAGGCTATACATGCCGTTTCGGATGCCGTAAGACGTTCGCGTGCCGGACTTAATGATCCTCGCCGACCCATCGGCTCGTTCATATTCTTGGGTACTACCGGTGTGGGTAAAACGGAACTCGCCAAGGCTCTCGCCGAGTATATGTTTGACGATGAGAATATGATGACTCGTATCGATATGTCGGAGTATATGGAGAAGCACAGTGTGTCGAGACTCGTCGGTGCCCCTCCGGGATATGTCGGTTATGAGGAGGGTGGTCAGCTCACCGAGGCTGTAAGACGCAAACCTTATAGCGTCGTGCTCTTCGATGAAATTGAAAAGGCGCATCCCGATGTGTTCAACATCCTCTTGCAGGTGCTCGATGATGGCCGACTCACCGACAATAAGGGGCGTATGGTCAACTTCAAGAACACTATCATCATCATGACCTCCAACATGGGTAGTGATATCATCCGCGATCGTTTTGAGGGATATAACGACAAGAGCGAAAGTGAACAGCATCAGATCTTGGAGAAAACTCGAAATGAGGTGGTGGAGAGATTGAAACAAATCATACGTCCAGAGTTCTTGAATCGTATTGACGAGACGGTGATGTTCACTCCGTTGGATCGCAAGGAGATCGCCGAGATTGTCAAATTGCAAATCGACAATGTCAAGAAGATGCTTGCCTCGAACGGTATAGACTTCAGCGTAACGCCTGCTGCACTTGAGATCTTGGCACAAGAGGGTTATGATCCCGAGTTCGGTGCACGACCTGTAAAGCGTACGATCCAGAGAATGGTGCTCAATCAACTCTCGAAAGACATCATCGAGCAGAAGATCGACCGCGACCATCCCATAGTGATCGATGCCGCCCAAGGCAAACTGATCTTCCGCAACTAACCCTATGGACATTTTAGGAACGCGCTCTAAACTAAGCCCAACCTATAATAGAAGAGACACCGAGCGAGAAAAAGTGACTTGCTCGGTGTCTTTTTTATGTCATTATTCCATTAGCGGGCTAAGGAGACGTTGACAGCTATGCCGTAGTTGGAGTTGCTGGTGGGATAGCTGGAGTTGGAGACGAGTGGGGTATTCGCCTGGTGATCGAAGAAGGCGGAGAGGGTCACTCGCTTGCTCAAGACGTAGCTTGCCATGAAGTTGATGGAGAAGGTGCTCGTGCCTTGGGTGGCCTGCGTAAAGGCTGTTTCGATGCGTCGGATCAGCGACTGGTTGTTGCTGAAAGATAAGTCCAAGTTGAGCGTCAAGTCGTTAGACACACTACCCTGCTTGCCGCCGATCTTCAAGATCTTGTTGAAATTGGCTATCTTATATCCGGCGCCGAATGTCAACTGCTTGGAGGTGGTCTCCACGATCTGTCCCGCCGATGAGTTCAAGTTGATGGTACGCGAATCGCGATATTCGGCATTGAATGTAATGTCATTGAAGAGAGTGAACTTAACACCCACCAACGGAGCAAACTTCTCGGTGATCGATACAGCCGAAATATTGAAAGGACTCGAGGGTATCGGTGTCTGGGTCGTCTCATCGAGGATGAAGCCCTGATTGCCTGTACCGCCGGGTGCCTTAATCCAGTTGGTATAGCTGGAGAATGAGCCTATCGAATATGTACACTGATAAGCGTGAGAGATGGTAAACGACTTGAACCATTTCTTCATATTTCCGAGATTGATCAAGCCATCGTAGGTGACACGCCAGTTGGGACGCACCGAGCTGAGACCGGGGAAGAGATCGAGAGTCGTCTTCGCCGGGTCGCCACCGGTGTATGCCGCCAAGAAGGCCGGGATCAAGACATCAGAGCTGGTGGAGCTGACCTTGCTCACCTCCGCATTATAGGGAGTACCCGCCATGGCGTTACCCTCCATAAATCCGCTGTTGGGATATGTGGTCGAGGCGTATGAGTTCTGAATCCTATTAGCCACTTGAGGGATATAAGACAAGAACTTGTCGAAGGCATCCGACTGATAACCATTCTTGGCATTCGAGCTGCGCAATGCAGTGGATATGGCACATGCCGTGCGGACATAACTGCCGGAGAATGTGGTCGGTATGTCGGCATACATGAATTGCATTTGCTCGGTGCGTGTATCGGTCAGATTGGTGGTGAGAAGTATCTTCAGACCCTTGATTGGTTCGAGGTTCAACTCGAAGCTAAACTCCTTGGTGCTGCTCCAGAGAGCGGGCGACACCTGCTCGGTATTGGTGATAAGCCAACCGCGGTCGAGTGCCTTTTCGACATAACTCTTGTCATAGAAACCGAAGGCGAAATCAAGACCGGGTGCCATCGGCCCATAGCTTGTGGACTGACCGAACACATTACCCACATTGGGAGAATAGAGGGGAAGGTTGAGCGAATGACTGCTACGCCACTTGAACGAGAGCGAGCGAGGCATCATCAGGAAGCGGAGCGTGTATTGTGCCAACTCCGATCCAAATGTCTTCTTCTCTTCTTTCACGATCTCGGTGATGACCAGTGCGAGATTGAAGCTGCCGGTATCGGCAATCTGAATCGTATTGGCATCGACCACCTTATAATTGACCTTATATACCTGATTCTCCTTACGCGCCGAAATCCGAATCTTCTTGTTATTCAGATTATGCTTGACGATAGTAGCCGAGTCGGGCGACAGGGTGATGACACGTTCGAACTTCTTAGCCTTCGTCGTCTTTTTCTTATTGTCATTCTTGTCGCTCAGATCGCGCTTCTTGGTTCGATCCTTATCTTTATCCTTATTCTTATTGCGATCGACAGAGCCGCCACGCGACGAGCTATTGCCGAAGCGCTTATTGATAGATTGCAGATATTTCGACTTATTGAAGAGGGTCTCGAAATTGATGCGTGCATCGGCATTCCATGTCGTCTGGTTTTGGATGGTATTACCGAGGTCGATATCATCAATCACGGCACCCTTGTCCCACTTATAGACTGAATTGTAAGACACCGAACCGCTGAGGTAATCGAGGATGGGAAGCTTGCTGAAGGGGGCTCGATAAGTGCCGGTAAAGGTCTGGTTGTAATTCCAGGGTGTACCCATGTGTCGCAGAGAGCGAAGCACCGTATCCTTCCACTCGCGATACTCATCAGGGAATAGACGACGATTCACCGCGCCGGCAGTCTCATCGATCTTGGCGGTGGTGTTGCTGGCAAATGAGAAGGAGAGTGACTTGGTGAGATTCCATGTCAACGACAACTGGCGATCCCAGGTAAAGCTCTTGCTCACTTGCACCGGAAGCTTGAAGCTGTCATCAGCCTCCGAGCGAGTCTGTTCTTCATAATAGTGACGATTCATCGAAGTGTAGAATGTCAGGTTGCTGAAGAGCCAGTTGAGCTCCCATTCCTTGAAGAACTTGGCAGTCTTACTCTTACTCTTGAGCTTGGAGAAGGGCTTCCAAGGCTTGATATAGGGAACATAGGAGTATTGGAACGAACCACGATAATCATCGGTGTGTTCATACTCGGTGAGGGGGTCGCTGTTGCGTTGCTTATTGAACGAGAAGGAGAGGGTGAAATTAGCGGGATCCCAAGGCATCGGAGTCTTGCTCTGGACATTAAATCTGAAATTGGACACTGAGAAGCTTTCGGTCACCTTGCGAGTGATGGCGTATGCCTTGATAGAATCCTTCTCTGCCTTGGTGGTGGCTGCATCGAGGGCATCCTTGAGGAGGATATCCTGATCGAGGGGATTATACTTAGGAGTGGTGGTCTCTTGCGAGCGGGCATAATAGACCGGGGCAGAGAGCTTCGCCTTGGGAGGCATGATCTTGCCCACATCGCCTTGCACCACGAGGTTATACTGATCGTAAGTATCGATGCGACGCTGAGAGATGCCCTGGTCTACGGCACCGAAACCGGCACTCTCATGATGGTAGGAGAAATTGACCATAGCCACATCCGAGAGCGAAAGACTGGCATTGGTGTTGAGTGCCCAGCCACCCTCATTGTCAAAATCGGTGACCTTCATCTCATTGACCCAGATCGTACCATCCTTGACGGAATTCGAACGGTTGCGCACACCGATCAGCATCACACGCACATCGGAGAGTGATGGATTACCGAGCACGCTGACAGTGTTGCGATTATTGTCAGGGTCGATCATCGAATATACCTTGTTATAAGCCACTCCATCGGCGTTGGCGCTGCGATCGTGATTGCGTTGTGTCTTGACCGATGTCAGAAGATCGAACGGTATATTCAGATAGTTATTGATAGGCCATACTATCGAACGATCCTGGCTGTTATAGTTGTTATAACGTCCCGGAGGTGTAAGATCGAGCGGGATCTCATACTCATAATAATTGTTCTTGACATCCGAACCGAGACGGATGAAGATCGAGAGGTCGCCATTCTTGAGATTGGTGGAATTATTGACCATGGCCTCGGCATGCACCCACATCTGCAGGCGCTTGTAGATACGGAGATCCATCGACGTGTTCTTATATATGCCGCGAGCATCTCCGGGCTGAATACCTTTGAGGTTGAGTTCGAGCGACTGCTCATTGAGCTGTGTTGCCTGCGCCGAACCGCTATCCTGGTCGCGAGTTACACCGGGAGGCAGAACATAGTTCACCGGTTCGCGGCCGGCATTCTCTTCGATGTTGACGACGCTCATATCGAGTTCACCCTCGGCAGGGGAATCATTGCGTGAATTGAGGTTGAAGCGATAGTCGCGCCACTCCCCTCTTACCAGTTCGAGTGTAGCAAAGCGAAGGTGGGTAGTCTCCCTAAACCCGGTCATGAACATTCTCATAAAGCGTATGGTGGAGAAATCGCTGATGCCACCCACCACCTTGTCGGGAGATGTCAAAGGAATCTTGAAGAGATACCATACGGAGGTCTGCTTACCCTCGGCTGTCGACACTTCCGACACCTGCTTGTCGGTGATATAATTCTTGCCAACCTCGAGGTCTTCGGGGCGTATAGACACCTTGTATTGATAATAGCGCTCATACTCATTGAGGGTATTATCCTGGTTGATATCCTCGACATCGGGTACAGAGCGAGAAGACTGATATTGAGGATCGTTGGCCTCATCGGGAGAGAGGGAGTTCCCCTCGACGCCGTTATAATGCTTATAGCGCTCGAGCAGACCTGCCTTGATCTCATCATAATAATTCGAGCGATAGAAACCGTAATTATCGCCGGCGGGGTCGTTGAGGGGAGAGAATGGGTCTTGCTGCATCTTCTCCAAGGCCTCGGGAGAGAGCTTGCCGCGGAGGATATCGAGGTAATCCTTATAAGTAGAGAAGGAATACTCATCATCGTTGGAAAGACCATCGAGGCCGACATCCTGAAGCTTGCGAGTATTGGCATCATTGTCGAAGGCGTAGGTCAGCGAAGTCTGACGAGATACACGTCCCCAAGCCGTCTCGGTGATGAAATCGGAAGTGCCATCTACCGGTATACCATTCTCGTAGCTCTTCATACCATCCTTGAGGATATCTTCGCTCATCTCACCGAGGTTGAAGTAGAGGTCACCACCCTCGCGGTTGGGGTTATCCTCATCGAGGAATGGATCCAAGAGCCAGAACTGTATATACTCCACGTTGGAGGTTTCGAAGTTGGTGTTATCGAGTTTGCGCATCATACCGCCCCAACGCTTCTCGGGATATAGGAGCGAGCCATCTGCATCGATATTGTCGGTGTCAAGGTTGTAGGGGCCACGCTCGCGAGGATAGAAGGAGACGTTGAGGGTCTGGATCCAGTTGGTTTCACCGTATGCCAAGTCGCGGTTGGGGAAAAGCTCATTGACATACACCTCGCGGATATAGGGACTCGACATCTGGTGGGTATCATTCTTCAGATATCCGGGGAGCATATTGGAATTGCGTTGAGTCCAAGCGCGGTCGATATAATACCATGACATCAGGGCGCGATTCTTGCCGTAGGTGACATCATTGGAGAGGGCGGCTTCGGGGAAAAGACCATCTGCCGATGAGTCGAATGGTGTCGATGCCAAGAACCAGGAATAGGGAGAGCGGAGGTCGATGGCGGTGTGAGTATTTTCGAAGTCGTCGATATAGCTGGAGCCTTTGTTGCTACCCGATTTCTGCTTGTGGGGCACCAACTGGGCGAACTCTGCATTAATCTTGAATGATGAGGGGGCGGTGGCATTGATGGTCGGCACCTTGTTCAGTAAGTTGGTGAGCCACTGGAAGTCCTTCTTGAAGCTGAGGTTGGCTCCCCACATGGTGTTGTTGATAAGTTCATCGCCGAGATTTACCTTCTCGGTGAGTGCCTTCTCCGAGAAATTAAGGATTGTGGCGCCGATGGTGAAATCCTTGTTGAAAGCATATTGGGCATCCAGACCGAGGAGCGTCTTGCGTTGCATTGAGAAGGTGGACTGATTCTCGAGGGTGACGCTGACATTAGAGCCGGAGTCGATGATGCTCTGATTGGTGATGGTGACGATACCCATCGAATAGTCGACGGTGTAGTCGGAGTTTTCGGTCAGCACTACTCCACCCGCCATAACCACAACCGAGCCTCGAGGCACATTCATAGCGTTAAGACGGATCTGCGCGCCGTTGGAGGCTTGATACTCACCGGTGAGGGCATACTTATTCTTATCGGCAAACTGGCGAGCCACTACGAGGGTTGAGTCGTATAGTTCCTTATAGACGTATGGCTTGGCAAGTGAGGGATCGCCGATCTGCTTCTCTAAGTGAGTGCCGAAGGGCTCGATGACCGGGAAGATGATACGACCGTTGGATGACTGTACGGTATACCCCTCGATGTAGTCGAATTGACCATCGGGGTTAGACTCTTGGTTGGAGTCAAGTCGGTCGAGGTTCATCACCTGCAAAAGGGTCTTGCCATTGGCATTACCTACAGGCAGATAAGAGATCTCCGTGCCGGTGGAGTCACTCAGGAACTTGATATTCATCTTGAAGTTGCGACTCTGTAACTGGTAAGCTCCAAGCGAATATACGTTCTTCATCATCAGCTTCCAAAGTGGTGTCTGTGTGGAGACGGTCGATGCGCGGAGAAGCTTCAGATAGAGCGATTCGCTGGAATTGCTGACATCGGAAGAGAACTCACCGACTTGATACACCTTACCATTGTAGGTATATTCGTATGCTACGGCGAGCACCTCATCGGTGTTGAGAGCTGATTTGAGCGAGATATAACCGAGGTCGGAATTGAGAGAATACTCACTCTCACGGAGAAGACGCCCCGACTCTACTTTTTCAAAATCCCTGCCACCCTCGATGCCGTAGGCACGCAGAGGATCGAGTGCCTGCGATACTTGGTTGATATTGCGCGCCGAAGGATACTCCGATTTGATGACATCCAAAAGATTGTTCGACTGGTTGCAGGGATTGGTATATGAATAGTTGGGTTGCCAATATGTGTTCGACATCCGCTGGTTTTCCGCTAAGTCTGCAAAACCTACAAAGTTTCTTGATTCGTTGTAATTACCGCTCTTATTGGTGACCCACACTTCGATACGAGTGATCTTTACACCCGATGAAACATGTGGAAGGTGCGAAGCAAAATTATCGTAATTGTCATAGAAGAATTGCGACAAGAAGTAATGGCGGTTGGCATCATAATTGTCGATCTTGATATTATATTCGGTGCTTTGCACGCCACCCTGTGTGCTGACGGTCTTGGACTCGGAGTTCTGTTGCGACACGAGCCCGGTGAGTGTGAGTTTGCCGAATTGCAACTTAGCCTTGACACCGAAGAGGGCTGTACCTCCTCTGATAAGGCTCGATCCGGTGGTCATACTGACATTACCCGCCTCGATATTCTTGATGATTTCATCCTCCTTGCCTTCATACTGGAGTTTGAGGTTCTGGGAATCGAATGAGAAAGTAGCGTCGGTGTTATAGCTCATGTTGAACTTCATCTTATCGCCGACGGAAGCATTGATAGATGCCTGAATCTTCTGATCGAAGTCAAAAAAAGTCTTGCGACGATTACGCTTGGTGAGTGCGGGATTGTCGGTAAAATTGCTTTTGACACCCATCGACAGCTGGATCGATCCTTGTGTCTGGAGGCGCACACCGCCGGGACCGAACACCTTCTCGAGGGGACCGAGGGCAAAGTTCATATCTAAGATGTTGAATGGCTCTTTATCCTTCTTCTCTAAGCTCTCACGATTACGGTCGTCGAAATAATTGAAGAGATCGCGATGTACCACCATCTTATTGTACTCTTCGACCGACATCATATATGGCGTAACGATATCCTGCTCACCCACCTTGGTGTGGAGCACAAACATGCCGAGTTCGGGATCATAGACAGCTTCTGTCTTGATGTTGGATGGGTCGCGAAGATCGGCGGCATACTCCTTGTTGCCCATATAGTCATCGGCGGAAACCGGGATGGTGGGTTGGACACGAGAATGCATTTCGACCGTATCGGCAGGAGTCTTCGAGGCTGAAACCGGCTGCGAAGGGGGTGGCGGTTTCAGTTCACTCTTGCGATATTGAGGCCGAGCCCAGAGAGTGATCAACAGCACCGAGAAGAATACCGTGATCAGCGTTATGTAATGGCTACGACTGAAATGCATCTTGGTAAATTGCGTTCAACGATAAGGGTAAGAGCGTGTTCCTTAAATTTTTGGGGTCGTAGGGGCGGATATTTTTGAGCAGATTTTGAAAGTCAAAGAGGGCGCAATGCGGGCATTGCAACCGATGCGACTTTCGAAATATGCCAAAAAAATCCGGACAAAGGTAACTAAATCTTCCAGTATCCATTGCTAATTTTGTTATCATTTTAACTTTTTTATAGAATTGCATTAACAAAATGTTAATTTAAATTTGCGATTCAATAATTTTATGGAACGTTGAATTTACCTGAGTCTCG
>JBJEKI010000003.1:0-25898 GCA_051878555.1 Lepagella sp.
TGTCCTTGCCTTAAAAATTGTTCCTGCCGGTCTGATTTTGGAGAGTAGCATACAGGATCCGCACCATTACCATTACCTTTATTTACAACTTGGTAAGGGGGGTTGCCGACTATGGCGTTGAATTTCATATTGTCGTTGTTTATTGCTTTCCAGAATGATTTGCCTTTCTTTACTTTTTCTATGAAGTTGGAAGGCTTGTTCTTGATTTGATTGATGAGATCCTCGAAGTGTCGAGTGTTGACTTTCATGGAATGGAAGCCGACGAGGGTGCGCTTGGTGATGCTCTTTGCCATTGGCGTTTTGCAAATGACGAAGATATTTTCCGACACCACTTCTCTCCACACTGCCCATTCTTCTTCGATGCTTTCGGGCGATGTGATCATGCTTGCGAGTTTTGCACGATATACGCTATATGCCATGTATAGCGGATAGAGTCCTGTCTTGGAGTTGATTTCAAGGATCCGAGTGTCGGGATTGAAGACTTGAGCAGTCACCTTGCCACGGTCAACGAATCGAGGATCGGCAAGAGGATTCTTCTCGTCGAAGTCTTCATTCAGGAAGGAGTAACCACCAAGAGTGTCGGATATGTGCATATTCACTACACGCCAAGGAGTCAGCACCGTTTCCTTGTCGGTATTACGGAAAGTACCCATGAGGGCAGAAATACGTTCTATGCGTTGCTCGATGGAGAGTTTGTCCGCCGAACGAACCATATCACGGATTCGCTTGGCAGAAGCAGCGAAGATGTCGGGATCGTAGTATTTCTTAAATGCGTTGAAGCGTTGCTTGGTGACACCACGAGGCATAAACTCCTCCCAAGAAAGGGGATCGATCAGAGAGGCGAAATTGTCGATAGTGATTTCCGTCTTATCGTCGTCGATGTCTGCACCATAAATCATCAAAGGCATACGGATCGAGATGCCTCGAAGGATGGAGATCGCCGTGTCACGGTTTTTCTTTTTCGCTTTCAGTTCTTCGAGGCGCTTCTTTTGCTCCTCAGTAAGTTCGTCCTTTCCTTTTCCCCTCTTTTTCTTCCTTTCAAGATCTTCTACCTCTTCATACTCTTCATCGGTCAAGCCCTGATTATTGACATCGACGGATTTAGTCTTAGGCATAGCCTTGGTTTCGCCTATTATCTTTTTGAGGTCATTAAATTCTTCGAGAGCGGAAGAATCGAGTTTCAGCAACTCATCGTTATATAGATATCCATCCTCGAAGCCATTATTGACGACACGTTCGATATAGACTTTTTTTAGCTGTTGAAGCATCGTATCGACATCGAACTTCTTCATCTTCGAGCCCTCCATACCGATAACGGGGCAGAAGTTGAGGAACTCGCCCATGGCACGACGGTCGTCGCTTGAAGTTTTACCGGCCTTTGTTGAGATCTTGGCAGTTTCTGCAAGGACTTTGAGAGTGCGGTCGGGAGCGAAGTCGAAGACATAGCAATGCTCCTTAACGCGGCCATTGATGGTGGCAGGCGTTTGCACACGGAAAATGGTCTGCATATACCCGGCAGCGGCTGTATTGAAAGAGCCGGAAAGCATGAATACGGCAGTCCACTCTTTGACGCTGACACCGGTGGTGAGTCGTCCGCAACTCAGAGTGATGGTGCGAGTTTGATCGGGGTCAGAACCGATTTTAGAACGAAGCAACTCGAGAGCCTCCTTGTTCTCCTCCTCGGTAGGATCACCCTCACCGGCAACATTAACAACGGAGAAATGCTGGAACACGGGATGCTGTTCGAGCATACGTTGCAAAGCGAGAGCCGACTTCACACCGGGAATCATCCAGAGAGTATGACGGAAAATATCGCGGTAGACATCATTGGCAAATGGATATGCACTGATGTTATCTTTCTTACAAAGGAGATCGAGGAAAGCGGCAACGTCTTTGTTATGCACGAACTCACCCGAGTCATTAACACGGAAGAACTCGCGGAAATTGAAAGCGATATCCTCGTCGACATAATCACTAAGCAGACGTCCGAGATCGTAGGTATAGATATTCATCGAGGGGAGTCCGGCGTAGGGGTTGGGATCGCCGAAATGCTCGAGATCCCATTGCAGTTTCGCCTTTTGCTCCATGACATAATCCCAGGTATATACCTCATCCTCCTTATAATTGTCGAAGAGATTGAAAGGAGTGCCTGAAAGGGAAAGGACTTTGGTCGATGCCTTGGTGAGCTCATCGATCACACTTTTCCCTAAATCGGTTTGTGTGCCCTCGTGAGCTTCATCTACTATAATCAGATTCCAAGGAGTAGAGAAGATTTCATCATTCTTATCAAACTTACCACCGACAGTTTCCGAGCCGCGAAGGTCTTGCATCGAGGCGAAGTAGATATAATGGATCGACTTATCTTTCGCACCCGATTCGAGAGTAGAATAAGAATCTCCACGATTCTTCGAGCCATAGCGGAAATCGGCACGGTCATAGAAGATCTTTTTGAAATCTTCATACCAGCCATCGTCGACTACGGGTCGGTGAGTCAAGATAAGCGAACGGCGGAAATCGAGATCCTTAATAACTTGGAGAGTCGAAAGGGTCTTACCGAAACGCATCTTGGCATTCCAGAGCATTTTGTTGCCCTTCTTAAATTGCTTTTTGGTTTTCTCGATGGCTTCGCGCTGCTCGGGGCGGAATATGATGGGGCTTCTACCCTCCGATATTTCTTTCGCTAATAGTGAACTTCTACCTTCCTTAACCGCCTTTATGGCGTTTTTGACAGTCTGGAGATCAGTTTCAAACCATTCAGTGCCCCAATTCGCACCCTCGCGACGTTTGATACCACTACGTAACAAGACTTCATGCACGGCCTTGTCGTTGAACGACTTTACCCTACCGCCGGCAAAATAGATTGTAACTTCCGTATATATCAATTCATATTCGATAGCGGCAGTCTTGGTGTATTGGTTGATGCGCTCTTTAGCCGCCTTGTTGAGGATATGAGATAAGGGAGCGAGTTCGAACACATTGACTCCATCGGGCAGTGTAGCTTCGCCAATTTTCAAACAGCCTTGATGCGCCGCATCATTAATGCGGAATACATATATCAGTTTGGGTTTCAGTGCTGAATCGAACAACATGGCTATACTTATTTTATAGATTGCACAAATGGTTCTACTTGTTTTTCTCTTGATGATTTTCTCCAATTACGGATCAAGCATTTGATGCCGTTGTGGTCGTGGATTTCACCTGTGCGACACCCCTCGCAAGGGTTTGGGGTGATTTCATCGCCGAAGATGGTATGAACGACACGAGGTTTGCCACAGCTGTCGGGGATCACACATTTCAAGCCATCCATTTGCCAGAGATTCCACGATATGATGTAGGCGATATAATTGATTGACTTGTCGAGAGGCTCTTTACCGAATTTTTGTTTGTAGTATTCTATAAAAGAGTAGAGGAGCGTTTCGCGAGCGATAAGGAGGCTATCGCCTTGCCATTCGTAGCCATAAATGCTCTTATAGGCATCTTGGGCAGCATTGAGCCATTCTTCGGAAGTATTGCAATTTTCGCTCACGACTCTCAGTTTGCGGTCGAGCAGACCGATGCGCTGCTCTATTGGGATAAACTCGCCGGTGACGGTGTCATAGCGAGAGGCGAGATATGGGGCTTCGCCGCAAGTAATCTCAAGGCGTGTATCGCGCACATAGTCTTTCCATGTCTTACCCTCGGGGAAAGTGATGGGGGCGGTATTCACCGTCCAGGTTTGGTCGGCATTTTCGGTATTGAAGACACCCTCCCTGCCGAACCATGCATTATCAATAAGGTTGTTTTGAGCGTTGCATATCCAAGAGGGGGTAAAAACTTCAGCCTTTTCGCGTGATCGCAATAATTGCGTTTTGCGATCTTTACAAGATCGAGGTTGCACTAAAGTGCCATATTTGCCTGTGATATTTTGAGGGAAAATCTGGTCGGCATAGCGGAATCCATCGCCCAAATGCTCATAATCGGAAGTGGCCCAGAAGATATTCCAGTCCTGCCCCATCTCGCGGCTCATGGTATGATCCTTGAGTAGCGTAGCGAGGAGTTCGGGGGATCGCTGACGGATATCGTCTTCGCGTATGTCGATGATATTAGAGTCCATAATAATCATGAATAGTCCGGCAGGGGTGGCTTCGGGGGATGGGTGGGAGGCGGGGCGAGCTGAAGCTCGCTCACAGGACCAATCCGCGGCGGGGCCGGGTGGGGCTTTGGGCGGCGGGGCGAGGCAGGGGTTACAAAGATAGGTATTCTTTTTGAAATTGGAAAGGATTTTTGCTTTTTCTTTTTTTCTTGGGGTGGGCGGGGCGGTGGAGGCGAGCTGAAGCTCGCTCACAGAACCAATTCGCAACGGGGGGGGCTCAACACGAGGAGCCGGCTTTTGCCGGCTCCTCGGTGGTATCGGTTCCCTTGGGGGTATCGGCTCCTTGGTTTATTTGGTTAGGAGGGTGGTTAGTTGGTTGGCGAGGTCTTGGGCTTCGGCGGTGGTGGCCGGGGTTAGGGAGCGGGAGATGTTCATTGAGGCGGCGATGGGGTGTTTTAGTCGTTCGGCGAATTTGTTGAATTCGTTGTCGTTGACCCCTTTTGCCCAGGTGTAGCTGCCGAAGGTGGCGAAGACTTTGTTTTTGATCTCGCGGGTTTCCATGGCGTTGAGGAATGCCTCGACGGCGGGGAATAGTCGCATGGAGTATGTGGCGCTGCCGACGATGAGTCCCTGGTAGCGGAAGGCGTCGGAGATCATGTCGCTCATGGAGGAGGTGGCGGCGTTGTGTATGCGGATGTTTTTGATGCCGTTGGCGGCGAGCTGGCATGCTATCTTCTCGGCGATCTCGGCGGTGTTGCCATACATAGAGCCGTAGATGATGGTGACGCCGGGTTCGGGGCGCCAGTTGGCGAGAGCGTCGGTGATGGCGATGACCTTCTCGATCTGCTCATGCCACACGGGACCGTGGGTCGCGCAGATGTAGTCTATGGGGAGGCCTTGCAGTTTGGCGAGGGCTCGCTGCACGGACTGGCCATACTTGCCAACGATGTTGGAGTAATAGCGATACATCTCCTCGAAGAAGTGGTCGAGGGTCAGTTCGGAGTCTATGACGCCGCCGTTGAGGGCGCCGAAGGTGCCG
The DNA here is from genome assembly GCA_051878555.1 of Lepagella sp. Classification (GTDB taxonomy): domain Bacteria; phylum Bacteroidota; class Bacteroidia; order Bacteroidales; family Muribaculaceae; genus Lepagella. The sequence continues at coordinate 5,112 of JBJEKI010000003.1, forward strand.
AAGGCGTCGCCGGAGAAGAGAATCTTCTCCTCTTCGACGTATGTCATCATGGTTTCGGGCCAGTGAACCATGGGAGTGAGGAAGAATTTGAGGGTACGGTCGCCGAGGGAGATGGTGCTACCCTCTTTGACTTCGAGGAAACGGTCGGGGTCGTCGATATGGTAGAAATCGCGGATCATGGAGATGGTCTGAGCGTTGCCGACGATTTTGATGTGGGGGTATGCTCTGACGACTTCGGGGATCGAGCCGGAGTGGTCGGGCTCCATGTGGTTTACGATGAGGTAGTCGATATTACGGTCGGCGGCGATGGCGTCGACGTTGTTAAGGAATTCTCGGACGGTGTCAATGCGAACGGTGTCGATAAGTGCGAGGGCTTGTGAGCCTGCCACGATATAAGAGTTATAGCTGACGCCGTATCGGAGGGGCCATAGGCCTTCGAAGAGTGAGGTAACGCGGTCGTTGACGCCGACGTAGAAGACTTGTGGAGTGATATTGCGGATATTCATGATTTTATTGGATTTTGTATTTTAGCGGAGGGCGGAGAGCGGAGGGGGAGAGCGGAGAGCGGAGGGGGAGAGCGGAGGGGGAGGAAAAGCTCGCTTTGCTCGCCACCCGAAGACAAAAGAGCCATCCGGGCACGGGGGCGAGCTAAAGCTCGCTCACAGGACCAAGCCGCAGAAGGGGGTGGGCACGGGGACGCCTAAGCGGGCGGAGTTTTTTTACTTTGCAAAAATAGTGAAAATATGCGAGATGGTGTAGGATATGGGGCAAATTTTTTACAAAAAAAGAGAGAGCAGAGTGCATTTGGCACTTTGCTCTCTCTTATTCTTTATTCATGTGAGCCTTATGGGGCTTATGGGGCTCATAGGGCTTATATGCGACGGGCTCTTTTTTATCGGATTACCTTTGTGGTTTTGTTTCCTTGGCGGCGGATGAAGATGCCGTTTTCGGGGTTGTCAACGCGGATGCCTTGGAGGTTGTAATACTCGGCTTCGTTGGCATCGGGGGTGATGTCGGTGATACCGGTCTCGATGTTACTTGAAGCGGAGAGGTTGATCGAGTTCGTAACGAATGGTTCGAAAGTAGCGCTACCGGCGATCATATTATAAGTAGTTTCATCGGCAGAGAGGCCGGCGTTGTAGATCAGGGGAGAACCGCCATCGACCACGAATGAGTAGTTAGTGGAATCTTCGGCAGAGATGCGGGTAGCAGCTTCGCGGTTGCGACCGGGCATTTCGGCAACGGTCATACCCTTACCGGAGAGGATCATCGGGGTGTTGCTATCTCGGGGCACGATCTTGAGTTCGATTTTAAACTCGGTGGCAATCCAGGGGATATAGAAGAAGAGATCCTGAGCGGAATAGCCGAGGATGTTGTCGAAGTCGCAAGTCCACCGGGTGTAGTCACTGTTGGGAGTCATAGGGATATCGATAGACTGGGGACAACCTTCAGTGACTCTGTCGCTATTGTTGGTGAAGACAATGTATGCCTGGTAGGGGGGAGTACCGGCACCGAGGGCGGTATTGATGAGTTTGACGAAATTATACTCGAACACCTGACCGGACCAGTAATTATTGGAAGCGGTAACGATGTAGCGAGCCTTTGAGAGGTTGACGTTGCTAACATAGAGAGCGCCATTAGACTGAGCAGCCTCGGTAGAATTACCGTCGATGGTGTAAGTACGGAGGTTTACACCGGTAGCATCTGACTCGGTAAGAGTTACGTCGTAAGAGTCATCTTCATTCTCATCATATTGGAAAAACTCACCGAGACAGGGGGCGTTACCTACATTGATGGTAACGGTGAAAGACTTACCTTCATACTTCGTACCGTTAGCGTCGTAAGGGGTGACAGTGATAGTTGTTTCGCCGGTAGAGGTAGGTACGGGATAGTCGAACGTATCGCCCATCACGGTAGTAGTAGAGCCGGCAACAGTATATTCGATTTTGTAAGCGCCATCTGCGTTGAAATTGACCTTGCTGCTACTGCTATTATCTACGAGGACATAGAAAGTGCCACCATTGCTGAGAGACTGCTCATTAGAGCCGGTAACACCCTTAACGGAGAAAGCAGCCGGCACGGAAGTGTAGATGGTGGGGTAAGGACGATTTGCATCTCCAGTTAATTGTTTTGTGATAGCGGTGAAGTCTCCGGAAGTGCTTCTAAATTTAATACTTCTATCGGAGACTGAGAATTTTAAGCTATGGTCTGTTTTATCTGAATTGTCTCCAGGCTCATATTGAAGTGTCCAAGCTCCAGCGCCATTGCTACTACTCAGTTGCAAATTGAAATTACCAGAAGAGTAAAGAAACTGACCATTACTTGCAATGAGTGAATATGTATTGGCAGATGTTCTCTGGACAGATACTTCGTAATCGCTATTAACATTAATAGTGCTTGATGAAGTATATGAAGCATCAACATAATCTAATCCATAGCTATCTGTTCCCAAACCACCTTTTTTTAATGGATTCATGCAGCGGCATTTGGAGCTGCTATTTGGGGCGACGAAGATGTAATTGCCGTCGGGGATGATTGTTTCGGAGCCGTTGGTTTGGAACGCGGTGAATTGGGTGTATTCGCGTTCTACGGCGTTGGCGTTGAACAGGATTGCTGAGCTTGCAAGACACAGCAGGGTTGTAATGAACTTGTTCATAAGCATTTTGGGTTAAGTAATTTTATATGCGTTAATGCTGCGGAGGGCATTAACGATGTTTGATTATTTTATTGTTCGATAAACAGGTTGTATATATCTATTATAAGAAGCAGTTGGTGTGATGGAGTGCAAACCATCCGAGACTCGTAGATAGCAAACCATAATTTTTTGGAGTCTTCGGAACTCAATCACGGGTGCAAAGTTACTAAAAAACAAAAACATACGCACCATAAAAAAGGGTAAAATGAGGTAAAATTCCCATAAATGACCCCGAAAAACATCAAATAGGCCAACATTTTAGTTATAAGTTCCGGTATGAGTTGCGGCGGATTGCGCCGATATGACCAAAATGATGGTAAAACGCAAAAGAGGGATTCACCTGTGGTTACTTGATAATTAATATAACCACTGATTTTACTGATTTTACTGATTTTTGCTATGTGGCGGGGCTACGCCTAACCCGGGGTGTCGCATGCGGCTCTGCCCCGGGTTAGGTGGTTGCAGCCCCTTCGGGGCGTTGGGTCGGACTTGTCACTTGGGGCGAGCTGAAGCTCGCTCACAGAACCAATCCGCGGTGAATAAGCCCCGGGCTGAGTGCTTTTGCCCTTTCAGGGCGATATGGGTGGGCGACGCTTAACCCAGGGCGTCGCCTGCGGCTCTGCCCCGGGTTAGGTGGTTGCAGCCCCTTCGGGGCGTTGGGTCGGACTTGTCACTTGGGGCGAGCTGAAGCTCGCTCACAGAACCAACCCGCGGTGAAAGGCGGATCGGGGCGTCAAAGCGATCTCGGGACGCCGAGCGCCTGGCAGATCGGTGGGGATTAGCGGATGAAGAGGAGCTCGCGGTATTTGGGGAGGGGCCAGATTTCGTTGTCTACCATTAGCTCGAGTTTGTCGATGTGGTAGCGGATCTGATCCATGAAGGGACAGATGTTGTCGTGGTAGGCGTTAGCCTTCTCACGCTCTGACTCGATGCGGTTCGCCTGCTTGCGAGCGTTGATCATGTTCTCGACGCCACTCTTGATAGCCTGTACGTGGTCGCTGATAGCCTCGATGTTGACCAAGTCTTGCGAAGAGATGGCATCAGCCTTCGAGCCTTTGAAGAGTTGCTGGATCTTGAATACATTGTCGAGGAGGACAGACTGGTATCTGACGGCAGCAGGGATGACATGGTTGATGGCGAGATCGCCGAGGACGCGGCTTTCGATCTGTATCTTCTTGGTATACATCTCCCACTTCACCTCGTTGCGAGCCTCGATCTCCTTGCGAGAGAGGACACCGGTCTTCTCGAACATTTCGATAGTTTCGGGACGAGTATAAGAGTCATACATACGAGGAGCCGACGTTTCGACGTCGAGACCGCGGCGGGCAGCCTCCAGCTTCCATTCGTCGCTATAGCCATTGCCATCGAAGTGGATAGCCTTAGACTCGGCGAGAAGTTTCTTAACCTCCTCGAGGATAGCGGCTTCAGCATCTTCACCGTTTGCAACGCGCGCCTCAACGACATTGGCGAAATCATCAAGTTGGGCAGCGACAGCTGCGTTGAGAGCGATGAGTGCCGAGGCATTGTTGGCGGAAGAGCCGACGGCACGATACTCGAAGCGGTTGCCGGTGAAGGCGAACGGGCTGGTACGGTTGCGGTCGGTGTTATCGAGGGTAAGTTCGGGGATCTGGGCGATGTCGAGGGTGATCTTCTCCTTGCCGTCGATAGAAATCTTGGAGATAGAGTCTACCTTCTCCACCTTGTCGAGGATCGAGCTTACAGCGGAACCGAGGAACATAGAGATGATGGCCGGTGGGGCCTCATTAGCGCCGAGACGGTGGGCGTTGGTGGCGTTGATGATAGAGGCCTTGAGGAGGCCATTATGCTTATATACAGCCGCCATGACGTTAGCCACGAAAGTAACGAAGCGGAAATTGTCGTGCTGGTTCTTGCCGGGAGAGAAGAGGAGGATGCCGGTGTCGGTGCCGAGGCTCCAGTTATTGTGCTTACCCGAGCCGTTGATACCGGCGAAGGGTTTTTCGTGGAGGAGTACGCGGAAGTTATGGCGCTTAGCGACTTCCTCCATTAGCGACATGAGGAGGAGGTTATGGTCGTTGGCGAGGTTAGCCTCCTCATAGATAGGAGCGATCTCGAACTGGTTGGGAGCCACCTCATTATGGCAAGTTTTAGCGGGGATGCCGAGGCGATGAGCTTCCGTTTCGAGGTCGATCATGAAAGCCTCGACGCGACTTGGGATCGCGCCGAAATAGTGATCCTCGAGCTGCTGGTTCTTGGCAGACTCATGACCCATAAGGGTGCGGCCTGTCATCACGAGGTCGGGGCGAGCGGCATAGAGAGCCTCATCGACGAGGAAATACTCCTGCTCCCAACCGAGGTTGCAGATGACGTGAGCGACTTCGGGGTTGAAGAACTTGGCGACGCGGGTAGCGGCCTTGTCGATGCTATTGAGCGAGCGGAGGAGCGGGGTCTTATAGTCGAGGCTCTCGCCGGTATAGGAGACGAAGACAGTAGGAATACAGAGAGTATGATCGAGGATGAAGGCGGGAGAAGAGATATCCCAAGCGGAATAGCCGCGAGCCTCGAAGGTGTTGCGGATACCACCGTTGGGGAACGAAGAAGCGTCAGGTTCCTGCTGCACGAGGAGCTTTCCGGTGAAAGACTCTACGACGCCCCCTTTGCCGTTATGCTCGATGAAAGAGTCATGTTTTTCAGCCGTACCGCCGGTGAGGGGTTGGAACCAGTGAGTGTAGTGACGGGCGCCATTGTCGAGAGCCCAGCGTTTCATACCCTCGGCGACGCTGTCGGCGAGCTGACGACTCAGAGGCTTGCGATTGTCGATGGCATCGACCAGAGCATCGTAGGTTTGCTTGGGGAGATACTCGAACATGCGCTGTCGGTTGAACACCTTCTCCGCATAATAGTTATCAACTCGGTTCTCGGGGAGGTCGACTTTGACCGCCTTACGGGCAGCAGCCTCCTCAACGCATTTGAATCTGAAATTAGACATAACAAACTCTTTAGGGTTAGGTAATTGAAAATAATTGAAACGGAAGCGGGGATGACGCGCCAAGGTCGGCAGTCATCCCCGTGATATCATTGCTTTTGGAAGAAACTTAAGAATCGTCGCATCGCCTCCTTGGTATTTTCGAAGGTGTTGAAACCTGTAAGTCGGATGAAACCCTCGCCGGCATCGCCGAAGCCTACACCGGGAGTGCACGATATGTTGACATGCTTGAGGCAGGTGTCAAAGAGGTCCCAGGATGGTTCGCCATTTGGCGACTTGACCCAGATATAAGGGGAGTTATCGCCGCCATATACGGTAAACCCGGCTTTTGACATCGACTCGCGGATAAGGCGGGCGTTGGTAAGGTAATACTCGACATTATCGCGGACTTGCTTCTTACCCTCCTCGGAATAGAGGGCTTCAGCACCGCGCTGTATGATGTAGCTTGCGCCGTTGAACTTGGTGGTTTGGCGGCGGAGCCAGAGTTTGCGGAGCGACACCTTATTGCCCTCGTCGTCGGTGCCAAAGAGGGTATGAGGCACTACGGTATAGCCGCAACGGAGGCCGGTAAATCCGGCAGTTTTCGAGAAACTGCGGATCTCGATGGCGCATTGGCGAGCCCCCTCGATCTGATAGATAGATGCGGGCACGTCAGGGTCGGTGATATAAGCGCAATATGCGGAGTCATAGACGATGACAGCGTCATTGGCGAGAGCATACTCTACCCACGCGCGGAGTTCGTCGCGAGAGAAAGCGACACCGGTGGGGTTGGCGGGAGAGCAGAGGAAAATGATATCGGCATGCTCAGTCGGGGGGACGGGCTTAAAGCCATTTTCCTCCGAGCAGGGGAGATATACGAAGCGACTCCAATGGCGGTCGGCGAGCGTACCACCTCTGCCATCGATGACGTTAGAGTCGACATAAACGGGATAACCGGGGTCGGCTACAGCGACGATAGAATCGCGGGAATAAATATCGCCGAGGTTACCGAGGTCGCTCTTGGCTCCATCGGAGATAAAAATCTCATCAGAGGCGATATCGACGCCGAGTGCGGCATAATCGTTGGCGGCGACGGCATCACGGAGGAAGGCGTAGCCCTGCTCGGGTCCATATCCATGGAAAGTAGACTTCTGAGCCATATCGTCGACGGCGCGGTGCATAGCCCGGATGGCGGCATCGGGGATGGGGAGAGTGACATCGCCGATATCCATGCGGATGACGTCGGCAGCGGGGTTAGCCTCGCGGTACTCGCGGAGGCGAGCAGCGACGGTGGAGAAGAGATATGACTCGGGGAGTTTTTCGAAATTATCGTTAATTTTCACGACTGAAAAGTTTTTTTAGTTATTAATAAGAGCGCATTCCTTAATAAAGGTAGAAAACGCCGTCACAGACGAAAGTGGCGGGACCGGTCATAAAGACATGGCCTGTGGCGGGGTCCCACTTGATGTGGAGGATACCACCGCGGAGACGCACCTCGACCTCTTGGTCACGGTCGACGAGATGGTTGAGGATAGCGGCGACGACGGAGGCGCAAGCGCCGGTGCCGCAAGCGAAAGTTTCGCCGGTGCCACGTTCCCAGACGCGCATCTCGATGGTATGACGGTCGATGACGCGCACGAACTCGATATTAGCCTTGCGGGGGAATATCTCGGCGACTTCGAGACTCGGGCCCTCGACGAGAACCTGCTGGTCGGTGATTTGGTCTACGAAGATCACGCCGTGGGGGTTGCCCATGCTTACGCCGGTGATCTCATAGCGGATATCGCCCGACTCGAAAGGCTGGGCGATGCGCACCTCGGGGTTGGCGCTGCTGACGGGCACGAGGTCGGGATCGAGGATCGGCTCACCCATATCGACGGTGACCGACTCCACTACCCCATCGGCGACGTGGAGGTGGAGGATCTTGATGCCGGCACCTGTCTCGAGCGACACCTCCCTCTTAGTGGTAAGGCCACGATCATAAACAAACTTGCCGATGCATCGAGAGGCATTTCCACACATTTCAGCCTCCGAGCCATCGGCATTGAACATACGCATACGGAAATCGGCAACCTCCGAGGGGCAAATAGCCACAAGGCCATCCGAGCCGATGCCGAAATGGACATCGCTCATCTTGATGGCAAGTTCAGGAAGGTTGGCGAGGATAGAAGATGTGGCATCGAGGTAAATATAGTCATTACCTGCGCCATGCATTTTGGTAAACTCTATTTTATTGTGTTTGATATCCATAAAGAAATGAAAAACACTTAATAAGTTGCAAAAGTAATAATAAAACGGCAAAAAACATAGAAAAGTGGCAAAAATTTTTTGAATGAGGGGTCAAATTATACTAATTTGGGACAAGATTTCGTTAAAAATAAAAATTAACCTGCAAAATAGAAACGAGAATGGATATACGCAACATGATCGGATGCTTGGCTGTCGTGGTGATGGCGAGCGGAATGGTATATGCTGACGAAGCTGCGGTGAGAGACTTCAGCGACAAGAGTGAAGCCAAGGCATATCTTCAAGAGATCAATGTCGGGGCAACATGCGACCAGTCGCATATCGCCGACTCCATATTTATAGTAAACTATCGTGTGGACTATCCCTATCGCTATGAAGAGGGTGAGAGCGTGCGCCTCATCGTGGAGCCGAAAGATGGCGAAGGGGTGAGAGAGCTTTTCAACGAGCCGAAGATTACGGAAATAGAAGCCGAGGGTATCGCCGGCACGAGCCAGAGTTGGCGCTATGGTTTGAAGATCGAGAGGGAGACGGAATTTACCATCCCCTCGGCAGTCTTCGCGATACCGCGGCCGGATGGTTCGGGGGAGGTGGATACCCTGCGTTATGATTTCAACAATCGGATCTCCTTCCATAAGCCAAGGAGCAAGAGAGAAGTACAGCAACCGATCCGCATACCGAAGATGAAGGAATTGTGGAAACGGTTCAGCCTCGTGTGTCGTCCGGCGAAAAAGGTATATGCCCCGGGCGAGACGGTGGTGTGCGAATACCGACTGGTATATATGAATCAGGCGGAAGAGCTGAACGTCGGCAGTTTCGACTTCTACGGGCAGAGCCTCGGTGTGAAGATCAATGACAAGAAATATCGGATCCAATCGGTGGAAGGTGCCGAATGGGAGCCGGAGATAATCGACGGCAAAGATGGCAAGACGCTCTTGGTGGGACGGTTGACCTTCACGCCGGAAGAGGCGGGGAGTTATACGATTCCCTCGGTGGAAGGGATCACATCATTAGATGTCAATTTCATCAAACAGGATGGAGAATGGAAACGGACCAAGACCATCAAGCTCACGGACCTCGAGTTGGAGACGAAGAAAACGAAAATCAAGGTAAAAGATTAGAATGCGCTCTTAGAATAGGGAGGCGATTATTTCGTCGGAGATCATTATGCCGGAGGGGGATAGGTGCAGGTGGTGATCTTCAGACAGGAGGAGGGAATTTCCTTCGAGAAATGGTTGGGCGTCTCCGAGGAGAATATGGCAGAGGGTATCACCGAAGCGTTTTTTGAAATCGTGGAGGTCGATACCCTCGCGCGTACGCAGGCGCGTCATTATATACTCCTCGCGGAGCTGATCGTCGTCGAGGTGCTCGACCTCTTGAGGGGGCGTACCGACGGGATTGCTCCAATAATCGATATATTCCTTAAGGTTGGGATGGTTGGCAGTGCGGGTTCGACAGCCGTCATAGCTATGCGCCGAGGGACCGATCCCGACGTAAGGGTCGCCATGCCAATATAGGGAATTATGGCGAGACCGGTAACCGGGGAGTGCATAATTGGAGATCTCATACTGCTCATAACCGGCACCGACGAGAGCCTCGGAGAGACGTGCGAACATCTCCACACAATCCATATCATCGACAGGATCAATGGCGCCCTTGTCGCGGAGGCGGGTCAGAGCTGTGCGCTCCTCATACATCAGAGAATATGCGGAGATGTGTTGGGGAGCGAGGTCGATTATGCCTTGGACCGACTCCAAGAGCATGGGGAGGTTTTGTCCGGGGAGGCCGAACATGAGGTCGAGGCTTACGTTGTCGAAATGACGGCGGAGGAGGTGGGCGGCTCGTATGGCATCGGCGGCGGTGTGACGACGGCCGATGGCACGGAGGGTCGTATCGTCGAGGCACTGCACGCCCATGCTGATGCGAGAGACGCCGGCATCGCGCCACGCCGCTACCCTATCGGGTGTGACATCCTCGGGGTTCACCTCGATGGTAAACTCGCATGGGTCGGGAGCGAGATCGAGGAGGTGACTTGCAAGGCGTTGGAACTCCGGGATAGGGATAAGAGAGGGGGTGCCACCGCCTATGTATAAGGTAGTGGAGAGTGGAGAGTGGAGAGTGGAGAGGGTGGAGGAGTTTTGAGTGGAGAGTGGAGAGCGGAGAGTGGAGAGGGAGGAGAGGGTATTGGCTTCTTGGATGAGGGCGGAGATGAAGGGATGCCAGTCGGCGAGGGATGCACCAACGGAGTAGAAATCGCAGTAAAGGCACTTACGGCGACAGAAAGGGATATGAACGTATATGCCGGGCATAGGTAAGAGTGGAGAGCGGAGAGTGGAGAGTGGAGAGCGGAGAGTGGAGAGTGGAGAGCGGAGGGTGGAGAGTGGAGAGTGGAGAGGGGCTACGCAGAACCACCCAAAGACAAACTACCCCTTCCGGGTGCAAAGATAGTAAAAAAAGCCGGGATGGGTGTAGTTTTTGGCAAAATGCTTTTGAAAATGGGGAGAAGAGGGGGAAATTGATGGTGAAATTGGGATGAAAGGGAGGAAAATGCCGTTAAAACTGCAAAAAATGCAAAAATATGTTTTGTAACATATAAAATAACTGATTGTAATAGGATAAAAATTACTAAATTGCAACTTGAAAAAATCAAGGGGCATCTGAGACAGTCAGGAGCCACTCATAGAATAGAAAACATTAACATAAAATCTTAATATTATGAAGATTTATAAAACCAACGAAATCAAGAACATAGCCCTACTTGGATCGAAGGGCTCCGGGAAAACCACACTCGCAGAATCGATGATTTACGAGTGTGGAGTTATAAAACGTCGTGGCACAGTGGATGCAGGCAACACTGTATCAGATTATTTCCCCGTTGAGAAGGAGTATGGTTACTCGGTGTTCTCAACGGTTTTCAATGCCGAGTTCAACAATAAGAAGTTGAACATCATAGACTGCCCGGGAGCCGAGGACTTCGTAGGGAATGCCTACACAGCGCTTGGCGTATGCGATATGGGCTTGATCTTGGTAGATGCAGCGCATGGCGTCGAGGTAGGAACACAAAACATTTTCCGCACGACAGCAGCGCTGAAGAAGCCTATCATCTTTGGTATAAACCAGATGGATGCAGAGAAGGCCGACTACGACAACACCTTAGAGCAACTTCGCGAGGCCTTCGGGCCGCGCGTGGTGCAAGTGCAATATCCCCTTGAATCAGGGCCGAACTTCCACTCGATGATCGACGTGCTACTGATGAAGAAATATGAGTGGGGACCGGACGGCGGCGTACCGACAGTGAGCGAGATCCCTGCCGACCAGATGGAGAAGGCACAAGAGCTGAACCAGCTACTCGTAGAGGCAGCCGCCGAGAATGATGAGACACTGATGGAGAAATTCTTCGACCAGGGTCATCTGACCGAGGATGAGATGCGCGAGGGTATCCGCAAGGGTTTGGTGGATCGTTCGATCTACCCGGTAGTTCTTCTGTCGGCAGCGAAAGATATGGGCGTGCGCCGCATCATGGAGTTCATGGGTAATGTATGTCCCTTCGTGAGCGACATGCCGGCACCCGAGACCACAGCCGGCGTAGAGGTAAAGCCCGACGCCGAGGGGCCATTGTCAGTATTCTTCTTCAAGACCTCTGTAGAGCCGCACATCGGCGAGGTAAGTTATTTCAAGGTGATGAGCGGTACGCTGAAAGCGGGTGCCGACCTCGAGAATGCAACCCGCGGCGGCAGAGAGCGTCTGGCACAGATCTTCACGGTATGCGGCCAGATCCGTACTCCGATCGACGAGCTCCAAGCGGGCGATATCGGTGCATCGGTTAAGCTGAAAGATGTACGCACCGGCAATACCCTCAACGACAAGGGATGTGACTATCAATTCGACTTCATCAAATATCCGGCACCGAAATATGTCAGAGCTATTCGTCCTGTTACGGAGAGTGATGCTGAGAAACTGTCAGCAATCCTGACCCGTATGCATGAAGAGGATCCGACATGGGTAGTGGAACAGAGCAAGGAATTGAAGCAAGTCTTGGTGAAAGGCCAGGGAGAGTTCCACCTCCGCACGCTGAAATGGCGTCTTGAGAACAATGACAAACTGCCGGTAGTGTTTGACGAAATGCGTATACCCTACCGCGAGACTATCACGAAGGCAGCGCGTGCCGACTATCGACACAAGAAGCAATCGGGTGGTTCGGGACAGTTTGGCGAGGTTCACCTGATCATAGAGCCCTATACCGAGGGAATGCCCGAGCCTGACAGCTACAAATTCGGCAGCCAAGAATTTAAGTTAAAGATTCGCGACAAGCAAGAAGTACCCTTGGAATGGGGCGGCAAGCTTGTGGTATATGACTGCACAGTGGGTGGCTCGATCGATGCTCGTTTCATACCGGCAATCATCAAGGGCTTGATGGACCGCATGGAGCAGGGACCTTTGACCGGTTCGTATGCACGCGACGTACGCGTGATGATCTATGACGGCAAGATGCACCCGGTAGACTCAAATGAAATCTCCTTCCGTTTGGCAGGCCGTAATGCCTTCAGCGAGGCGTTCCGTCAGGCTAATCCGAAGATCTTGGAGCCTATCTACGATGTCGAGGTCTACACTCCCGGCGACACCATGGGCGATGTGATGAGTGACCTTCAGGGCCGCCGTGCCATCATCATGGGCATGGAGTCGGAGAATGGCATCGAGAAGCTTAACGCCAAGGTGCCCTTGAAAGAGATGTCGAGCTACTCGACAGCGTTGAGTTCGATTACAGGCGGACGCAGCAGCTTCTCGATGAAGTTTGCAAGCTACGAGCTTGTGCCGGGCGATGTTCAGGAGCGTCTGCTCAAGGAATATGCCGAATCTCACACAGAGGAATAAAAAAGAATCTTCTCATACACCCGAAAAAGGGCTGCGTCTCTGCCGGACGCAGCCCTTTTTTTAGTGGAGAGTGGAGAGCGGAGAGCGGAGAGGGGAGAGCGGGGAGAGGGGAGAGCGGGGAGAGGGGAGAGCGGGGAGAGGGGAGAGCGGGGAGAGGGGGCGAGCTGAAGCTCGCTCACAGGACCAAGTCGGCACTAATGGGGATAACAACGAGGGAAAAGAGGATAAACGGGGAGGAACATAAACAGAAAAAACAAGTCTGATTATCAGGGTGTTGCGTTTTCTTGTTTTTAGAATTCTTGAATTTGAAAGAGAAAATTCAAGAATTCTAAAATGCAGTACTTGACAAGTGCTATTTTAATTTATAGTTTTGTGGCGTTGAAGTTTTTAAGTAAAATCAACAACGAAGAGCTGATCTAAGAAATCGGAACGGAATCGAAAAAGAGAATAGCTCATCGATAATAACGAAAACTGAAAAAACTGAAAAAACTAAAAAAACGAATCAATCATAAAAAACCAACACTTATGAGAAAAGCAATTACTACCTTAGCATTGGGTATTCTGGCAGTCAGCATGTCAGGCGCAGCAGAATACAAAATTTACAAATGCCCGGTAAAGTCATCATTCCAAGATGTATCGAATGATGGTGTAGCAGTCGGATCAGGAGATCAGAACACGCCGCAGTACATAATGTACAATCCCTTTACAGAGGAGTATATGTCGATTGGGGGTGTATCTGCAGGTAACGGACTTGGAGGAGTGCCCCGTATCACAGCCGATGGGAAATATGTAATCGGCATACAGCTCTTCGATAAAGTAGCGCTTCCTAACGATGGCTGGATTAAAGATGTCTATCCCGACTATAGCAACTATCGGATCACCCACTTCATGCGCGCATCGAAGTCAATTTTCCTTGCCACAGCAGTAGGCGATGACGGCAACAGCATCGTTCTCCAAGCCTCATCAGAAGGGACTAACTGGAAGAGCAATGTAGATGGCGACACCTTCAACGGCCAAGAGATCACCTGCGCATCATGGGCAGGACCCTACGCCTTCTTCGCAGGATGTAAGGGAGGAAAATTCTTCGCATCCAAGGGCAATGGTGATTGGATAGAGCGCAATATGGTGCCCGGTGATTTCGAAGGAGAGATCAAAGAATTCACAGCCATCGACTTCTATAAGATGGGTGCATCTGATATGTATTTCGACGGCTGTATCGGCTATGAGACTACAGATGGCGGCTATGGTGTGCTCTACGCTAATGATGCCTCGTTCAAATATTTTGACTACTACGACACGAAAGTGGCAGAAGGAGTAGCTGGCGTACCGACCTGCATCCGTTATGTAGCGGATCCCGACGGCGATGTAGCAAGACTCTTCTACTTGACCACCCGCGATGGCAAGATCCAGAAGAGCGTGGACAGAGGCAAGACCTGGACCACCATCTATGAAGGAGAGAAAGCCCTCTACAACATCATCTTCGACACACCACAGCGCGCTATCGCCCTGAGCGACGAAGTGATCTTGAAAACAACAGATGGTGGTGAGACCTGGACAGAGGTTAATGTATATCCTGTAGGGCCATCACCCTGGAGTGTAGACAGCCCCTTGAGATGGAACGACGCCGTATACTCAGGCGATCGTATAGTGCTTGCCGGCAACTTCGGATGCATGTATGAATCGACCAATGATGGCGCAAGCTTTGCCGCAGTCGAGGGCCTTCCCGAGACAGTACTTGACAACGACTTCTTGGCACTCGACTACTACGAAGGACAGATAGTAACAGGTAGCGAAGCCGGGACAATCCTCAGAAAGAAAGATGAAGCCTTTGAGAATGATGCAGTGGCAGTGGCACGCTATGATGTAGATGCCGATGAATGGACTCCCTACGATAATGTAGGCACCTTTATATTAGCATTTAAGGCTACAGACGGCTCGGTATATGGCATCAGCGACGATGGTAAATATGCTGCGGGCTTACTATATTCGGAAATCAGCGAAGAGAATCATAGCATTATAGCATACGCCTCTCTGTGGGACGAAGATGGTAAGGTAACAAGACTCCCGAATATGTTTGCCGAATCAAATAAAAGGAACTGTCGTGCGAATGCCGTAAGTGCCGATGGCAGTGTAGTGGTAGGATGGCAAGACAAGATGGGACCATGGATGGCCTCAGCATGGTATCGTCAAGAAGATGGCAGCTACGAGCAACGTCTGATCTTCAAAGATCTTGAGACAACTACAGAGGATATAGACTTTGACGATTTCGATGCAATCACTGCTAATTGCTTGGCAAGCGCCACAGCTGTATCGCCCAATGGCAAATGGATCGGAGGCACAGCCAGCAGCTACGAAAATGGAGTAGGATATGCATGGATCTGGAGCGAAGAGACGGGTATGAAGACACTTCCGACATCGGGATCCGTAATGGAGATATCAAACGATGGCAAGAGCGCCATCGGCTATGGATCGATGGGCTTCGGCGGCTGGATCTGGACAGAAGATGAGGGACTCACCACGCTTCCTGTATCGGGATCGGCATACTCGATGTCGGAGAATGGTCGATACATCTGCGGATTTGATGGCCTCAATGAAGATGCACGCGGCTATGTGCTCGACCTCTATCCTGAAGAATCGGGTATCGAAGAGGTAGCAGCCAAGCAGGTGAATGCCTCAATCTATATGGAAGCAGGCAAGTTGCATATCGATCTCCCCTATATGAGCGATATCAAGACCACCTTCACCCTCTACAATATGCAAGGGACAGCATGCCGCGAGATGGCATCTACAAGCTTCAGCAATGTGATGAACGTAGCCGACTTGGCAGCAGGCGTATATGTATTGAACGTAAAAGCGGGCGAGAACAGCCGCTCCTACAAGGTAATCATCAAATAAGCCCGAGATAGAAATAACACATAAAAAAGGAGGGGCGGCGCAACAGGGAAGCGCCGCCCCCTCTTTATATATAGGAAAAGCTCGCTACAGGAAAAGCTCGCTACGCTCGCCACCCGAAGACAAAAGGGGCCTCCGGCCCCGGGTTAGGATAGAAGAGAGGACCCGGGAGGAGAGAGAGACGGGAGAGAGGAAGGAGGAGCGAAGGCTGGAGAGATAAAAAAGGCTGTCGCTAAAAATAGCGCCAGCCTTTTATAATATGGGTAATTGAAATTATTGAGTCAGAGATTGATTCTACTCGCTTAGAGTCGGGGATTAGAACCAGCGGACGTAAGCGAAGTCTTGACGGTGGGGGAGGTTAGCGTTCTTGGGATAGAGGCGGAAAGCGAAGCGATAGATGCCTGCGTTGCGGAGCTCACCCTTGAGTTCGTAGGTGAATACGTCGCCATCCTTAGCCACGACTTTGAATTCCTCGCGGCGGAGGTACTTGCTTTCGCCATCCTTCTCTGAATAAACCACGAGTTCTACACCGAGAGAATCGCAGAGGCCCTTGGTATTGATCACAGCCTTGGCGTTGTAGCGGTCGCCGGCGCGGCAAGCACCGGGAGTGCCGCTTTCATTGTGGAACTCGCTTGAGAGGATCTCGACAGAATCCCACTTAGATGCAACATCTTCCTTCCAGGCGACGATGTCACGGGCGAGGGCGAAATTGTTCTTGGCGAGTTTGGCGAAGCGCTTAGCCTCGGGCTGATAGAATCGATCGATATAGTCATCGAGCTGACGCTTCATGGTGTAGGTCGGAGCGATATGACCGATAGAGCGCTTGATGTATTGTACCCACTCGGGAGAATAACCCTTGCTGTTCTTAGCGAAATAGAGGGGCACGATTTCATTTTCGAGCATCGAATAGATGGTAGCGGCATCGAGCTTATCCTGCTGCGCCTGGTCGGTGAAAGTACGCTTGTCGGTGAGAGCCCAACCGGCCTTCTCATCGAGGCGATAACCTTCATACCACCAGCCGTCGAGCACGGAGAAGTTGAGGACACCATTCATTTCAGCCTTCTCGCCGGAAGTTCCGGAAGCCTCGAGGGGACGAGTCGGAGTGTTGAGCCAGATGTCGACACCGGAAACGAGACGTTTGGCAACGATCATATTGTAATCCTCGAGGAAGATGATCTTGCCAAGGAACTGCGGCATCTTGGAGATCTCGGTGATACGCTTGATGAGGCCCTGGCCGGCGCCGTCGGCGGGGTGAGCCTTACCGGAGAATACGAACTGCACGGGATACTTCTCATTGTTGACGATCTTGGCGAGACGGTCGAGATCGGAGAAGAGGAGGTGAGCACGCTTGTAAGTGGCGAAACGGCGGGCGAAACCGATGATCAGGGCGTTGGGGTTGATGCGCTCCACGATCTTGATCACCTCAGTGGGGTCGCCCTGGTTCTTGAGCCACTTCTCCTTGAAATCCTTCTTCACGAAATTGATGAACTTATTCTTGAGGGTCATTCTCATGTTCCAGATTTCCTCATCGGGCACATCGAAGATGTTCTTCCACACCTTGTTATTGCTCTGATCCTCATAGAAATTCTTATCGAGTTTCTCCTCATAGAAGGCCTTCCACTCAGAGGCAGCCCAAGTAGGCATGTGTACACCGTTGGTGACATAACCAACGTGCGACTCCTCGGGGGCGTACCCCTTCCAGACGCCGGAGAACATTTGTTTTGACACTTCGCCATGGAGCCAGCTAACGCCGTTGGCTTCCTGGCAAGTGTTGAGAGCGAATACGCTCATCGAGAAGCGTTCGTTGGTGTCGGGGTTCTCGCGGCCCATATTCATAAGGTCGGACCAAGAGATGCCGAGACGAGCTGGGAACTCACCCATATACTTACCGAAGAGAGCCTCCTCGAAATAGTCGTGCCCGGCGGGCACGGGAGTGTGGACGGTATAGAGCGAAGAAGCGCGGACGAGTTCGAGAGCCACGTTGAAGGGGAGGTTCTCATTGTTGACATAGTCTACGAGGCGCTGGAGGTTGAGGAGGGCAGCGTGACCCTCATTGCAGTGATAGAGGTCGGTCTTGATGCCGAGTCGGTTGAGCATAAGGATACCGCCGATGCCGAGCATATACTCCTGTTTGATACGGTTTTCCCAGTCGCCGCCATAGAGCTTATGGGTGATTTCGCGGTCCCAATCAGAGTTTGAATCGAGGTCAGTGTCAAGGAGATAGAGTTTGATACGTCCCACATTCACGCGCCACACCTTGGCGTATACGATACGTCCGGGATAGGGGACTTCGAGCACGAGAGGCTGACCATCTTCAGCGAGGACAGCCTCGATGGGGAGCTGGTCGAAATTCTGGGACTCATAGTTGGCGATTTGCTGACCGTCGATAGAGAGCGACTGCGAGAAATAGCCATACTTATAGAGGAAGCCGACAGCAGTCATATTAACGCGGCTATCGGAAGCCTGCTTGATATAGTCACCGGCGAGTACGCCGAGACCGCCTGAATAGATTTTAAGGCAATTGCAGAGGCCATACTCCATAGAGAAATAAGCCACAGAGGGGATCTTATTGTCCATGGGAGCCTTCATATACTCCTTGAAATCAGCATAAGCGTCAGCGATACGACCTCGGAGTTCCTTATCAGCGAGGATCTCTTGATAACGCTCATAGCTAAGCTGCTGGAGGAGCATCACGGGGTTCTCCCCTACTTTGCGCCAGAGGTCGCGATCGAGGGCACGGAAGAGGCTTTTGCCCTTGCTATTCCAAACCCACCAGAGGTTTTTTGACATTTCCTCGAGTGCCTTCAGCTCCTTGGGAATTTCGGCGCTGACAGTGATATTACGCCACGAGGGATAGTTGGTGTTACTGACTTTAAGTTTCATAAGGTCTTATATGAATAAAAATTGGTTAAATAATCTGTATTATGCATTATGCATCATGCATTATGAATTATGCATTAATCAGAAGGCTTAACGGCGGCGCGAGAGAGCGATGCGGAAAGCCTTATAGTAGTTTTCGATGAAAAACTTCCAATCGGTTTTGGCAGAGGTGAGGAACGCCATATTGCGAGCCTGGAGTCGAGAGTTGAGGTCTTCCTGCCGATATTGGATGGTAGCGGCAGCGATTTTGTCACGAGTCTGTTCATATAGGGAGTCCCCACGATCCACGACAAACACTCCGCAATTAGCGAGGCCGTTTGCGAAATTGTCGAGAGTCCACTGACCGAACCCGGCCTTATTGTCGGTGATGGTAGGCACACCGAACGCCACACTCTCGAGCGGGGTATATCCCCATGGCTCATAATAAGAAGGGAAGAGAGTAAGGTCGAAAGCTGGGAGGAGATCATAATATGGGATATTTACGATGCCGTCATTGCCATCGAGATAGCAGGGGATGTATATCACCTTGACATTTTCGAAAGCACCGCCGGCGCGAAGTTGGCGAATGCGTACGCAGACCTCATCGGAATCCTCATTATTAAGATAGTGAGAGAGATAGCCATTGCCGATGGCAGCATCGCTACCGTAGGCGGGGTTATTATTAACGAGCGCTTCGGTGAGCTGATCGTTGGGACGATTGACCCAACCCGGCACGAGTATGAAAGCCACAGTGGGGCGATCGGCAGGGAGTTTGCGGTCGACTTGGGAGATGCTGTCGAGGAAAAGGTCGAGCCCCTTGTTGCGATACTCATGGCGACCGGAAGTGGCGATCAGGAAAGTAGAATCGTCGAGTGGTGTGCCGGTGAGTTTTTCGGCGATGGCGAGAAGACGCGTTCTCCCCTCCTTGCGGAGGCGATTGTACTTCACTGTCTTAGGGACGAAATCGGGTTCAAAACCGTTGGGAGTAACGACATCGACTGGGCGTCGGAGGAGCTGTTGACACTCAGCGGCAGTCACGCTGCTGACCGTGGTGAAGCAATCGGCATGATGAGCCGTAGACTTCTCAAGGGAGTGCTTCGCCTCCATATTGAGTTCACGCGCCATCTGGTCGCCATCATAGTGATAGAACTCATCGTAGAGTGGTTTGCCGTTGCCACAGATGCTACGACCGATGCATGTGGCATGAGTGGTGAAGATGGTGGCGACACGCGGAGCGATGGTCTTAAGATAAAGGAGACCCATACCTGTGGTCCACTCATTGAAATGAGCGATGACACGCGACTTATCCGCTTTAAGGAACTCGGCGAGAGCGTTCATCACGATGGCGACAGCCACGGAGAAAGCGCAGGAATCGTCATAATCGCCATAAGCATGAAGGGAATCGACGCCAAACTTCACCCACATATCACCATAAATATCAGAGAGGTGATCGCGAGTTTGTCCGGGATCGACAAGAACAACCTGGGGCGAACCGGGGATGTTCCACTTACCGGTGCGAATAGAGATGCCCCAAGGGAGGTCGAGACGCGAAGATGCAGACCTGAATAGAGTTTTACGATCCTTAAAATAGGGTGAAGGATTATCGATCGACCAGAAATCGGGACCGAAGAACACCAACTTATCGCCGAACTGCTCCTGCAGGACGCGCGCTTTGGTGGATAAAACGGCATAAATGCCGCCGACTTTGTTGCAGACTTCCCAACTGGTCTCGAACAACAAATCGATATTGCGAGAAAATTCTGAAGCGTCGGAGGCTGCAGAAGCCCCCTTACTGCCTGTCTGTATCATATTAATTAAAATCTATGGCGCAAAAGTAAGAAAAAATGGACACACTGCAAACAAAAACCTCAAAAAAATTGATATTAAAACTAAAATATTTTGCAAAGTTTTCATCTGTTGTGCATTATACTACACTTTAAAGCAATATATTGCACAAGTTGATAAAAATGGACAGAAAAGGGCGAGAAAAGAAAAAAGAGTAAGAGAATTAAATAGAGCGCGTTCCTTAGATCAAAAGAGGGGAGAATGCCGAAAAGCGGATTTGTTTTAACACAAATTAACACAAATAAGGTAACAAAATCAGGGGTAATGGTGTCATATATATAAATGGGAACCATATTTATAATAATGGAGCCATATTTATAATAATGGACTGCTAATCTAATATTAACTCATATAAAAAAAGAAGAGTATGAAGATGACAAAACGCATTTTGATGGTAATGGTGGTGGCAATAGCCACAGTGATGGGAGTCAACGCC
>JBJEKI010000004.1:0-6037 GCA_051878555.1 Lepagella sp.
GACAAATAGAAAACGCCACCCTCTTTGATTTTGCTATTTGAAAATTAATTTGTATCTTTGCGCGATAGTATGCACGCGCGGAGATACATGCTCTCGTAGTGCATAAATTTCAATAGAGTATTAACTTGTAACTTATTACAAAATATATGATCAATATCACCTTCCCCGACGGAAGTGTAAAGTCGTTCGAATCAGGTGTGACTCCTTTGCAGATTGCCGAAAGCATCAGCCCTCGTTTCGCTGCCGACGTGCTTGCCGCCAAAGTTAATGGCGAAGACTGGGACATCTCTCGTCCGGTCTCTGCCGATGCATCTATCGAATTGTTTAAATGGGATGACCCGGAAGGCAAGCATGCCTTCTGGCACTCTTCAGCCCACCTTCTGGCTGAAGCCCTCCAAGAATTGTATCCCGGCGTGAAGTTCGGTATCGGTCCCGCCATCGAGACCGGTTTCTATTACGATATCGACCCGGGTGAATATAAGATCACAGCCGAAGATTTCCCCAAGATCGAGGCTAAAATGCTCGAACTCGCTCGCAATAAGGAAGAGATCGTTCGCGCCGATATCTCTAAGGCTGACGCTCTCAAGATGTTTGGCGATTGCGGCGAGGAGTATAAATGCGAACTTATCAGCGAGCTCGAAGATGGTCATATCACCACATATACTCAGGGTTCGTTTACCGACCTTTGCCGTGGTCCGCATATCCCCAACACCGCCCCCATCAAGGCGGTGAAGATTACTACTCTCGCCGGCGCTTATTGGCGTGGCGATGAGAAGCGCAATCAGCTCGTGCGTGTATATGGTGTGACTTTCCCCAAGAAGAAAATGCTCGATGAGTATCTCACTCTCCTCGAGGAGGCTAAGAAGCGTGACCATCGCATCCTCGGCAAGGAGATGGAGCTCTTCGCATTCTCCCATACTGTCGGCGCCGGACTTCCCCTATGGCTCCCCAAGGGTGCTGCTCTGCGCGACCGACTCGAACAGTTCCTCCGCAAGATTCAGAAACGCTACGGATATCTTCAGGTCATCACTCCCCATATCGGAAACAAAGCTCTCTATGTCACTTCAGGCCACTGGGCTAAGTATGGCAAGGATTCTTTCCAACCGATCAAAACTCCCCAAGAAGGTGAGGAGTATATGCTCAAGCCGATGAACTGCCCCCACCACTGCGAAATATTCAAGGCTTATCCCCGCAGCTATCGCGAGTTGCCTCTCCGCTTCGCCGAGTTCGGCACAGTATATCGCTATGAGCAGAGCGGTGAGCTCCACGGTTTGACCCGCGTCCGCGGATTTACGCAAGATGATGCCCACCTCTTCTGTGCTCCCGAGCAGATCAAGGGTGAGTTCCTCAAGGTGATGGATATCATCCTCTATATCTTCAAGGCTCTCGATTTCAAGAACTTCGAAGTGCAGATCTCTCTGCGCGACCCGAAGAACAAGGAGAAGTATATTGGCTCGGATGAGAATTGGCACCTCGCTGAGAATGCCATCATCGAGGCTTGCGCCGAGAAGGGACTCAAGGCTCGCCAAGTAGAGGGCGAAGCAGCTTTCTATGGTCCGAAACTCGACTTTATGGTTAAGGATGCTATCGGCCGTCGCTGGCAGCTCGGTACTATCCAGGTGGACTATAACCTCCCTGAGCGCTTCGGCTTGGAATATACCGGTGCTGACAACCAGAAGCACCGTCCGGTGATGATCCACCGTGCCCCCTTCGGCTCGATGGAACGCTTCGTGGCTGTGCTCCTCGAGCACACCGCCGGCAAGTTGCCACTCTGGCTCATCCCCGAGCAGTGTGTTATCCTCCCAATCTCGGAGAAGTATAACGACTATGCCTACAGCGTAGCCAAGACTTTGGAGCAGAGCGATGTCCGTGCCGTGGTCGATGATCGCAACGAGAAGATCGGCAAGAAGATCCGCGACAACGAACTCAAGCGCATCCCCTATATGCTCATCGTCGGCGAGAAGGAGGTAGAGGAGTCGACCGTCTCGGTGCGTAAGCAGGGCGAGGGCGATAAGGGCTCGATGAAGGTCGAGGAGTTTGCCGCCCATATCTGCGATCTCGTAGCCGAACAGACCGGTGAACGTCAATAATTAACCATCGACAACACTTTCAAAACAGAATAAGAACATACTCTAAAACACTTAATGGAGAAAAAACCTCAATTTAACGGCCCACGCCGCCCGGCGGGGAATCAACGCCCCGGCCAACGCCCCGGTCGCCCCGGCGATCATCGCAATGATCCTTACGCGATCAATGAGTCTATTCGCGCTCGCGAAGTGCGCCTCGTCGGCGATAATGTCGAACAAGGCATCTATCCCATCTCTCAGGCGCTTCGCATCGCTGAGGATCAAGAACTCGATCTCGTCGAAATCTCTCCCAACGCCGAGCCCCCGGTGTGTCGTGTCATCGACTACCAGAAGTTCCTCTATCAGCAGAAGAAGCGCCAGAAGGAACAAAAGCAGAAGGCTACAAAGGTCGTGGTGAAGGAGATCAGATTCGGCCCGCAGACCGACGATCATGACTATAACTTCAAACTCAAGCATGCCCAGGGATTCCTCAAGGAGGGCTCTAAGGTGAAGGCCTACGTCTTCTTCCGCGGCCGTTCGATCCTCTTCAAGGAGCAGGGTGAGGTGCTCTTGCTTCGCTTCGCCAATGATCTCGAAGATCTCGGCAAGGTGGAAATGATGCCCGTGCTCGAAGGTAAGCGTATGTCGATTATGCTCTCTCCCCTCAAGGCATCTGCCAAGAAGAAGGAGGAGAAGGCTCCCAAGGCTCCCAAAGAGGAGGCTCCTGAGTCGGAAGATTGAATTTTTTTCAAAATTTTTAATAGAATAGACAATAATCCGCAAATTATTGCGTTATTGCATAGGTGATCTTTTGAGAATCATTACAAGGACAGCAATGTCACTTGGCGATTGAACAAATTAGAGACCGTAGGCACTCCGTGCCGAGGTGAAATGTTAACAACTAAATTTTAAACAAAATGCCTAAAGTAAAGACTAATGCCGCTTCCAAAAAGCGTTTCGCTCTGACCGGTACCGGCAAAATCAAAAGGAAACACGCTTACCACAGCCACATCCTGACAAAGAAGAGTACAAAACGTAAGAGAAATCTCGACCACACAGGATTGGTGGATTCCGCTAACATCAAGCAGGTTCGCGCGCTCCTTAACCTTCGCTAATTGCAGGGCAGTCTTGACCTACAATACAAGCATTTTAATTCAATCAATTTTTATTAACCGGATGTTTAGCCCCGCAAGTGCAAATTATTATTGCCGCTGACATCCAAAAAATTTAAAAAAGATGCCAAGATCAGTAAATCATGTTGCTTCAAGAGCAAAGAGAAAGAAAATATTGAAATTGACTCGCGGTTACTATGGTAGCCGTCGCAATGTCTGGACCGTTGCCAAGAATACTTGGGAGAAGGGCCTGACCTACGCCTACCGCGACCGCAAGGCTAAAAAGCGCAACTTCCGCGCCCTCTGGATCCAGCGTATCAACGCTGCCGCTCGTCTCGAGGATCTTTCTTACTCCAAGCTCATGGGCCTTATCCATGCAGCAGGTATCGAGATCAACCGCAAGGTGCTCGCCGAACTCGCTGTCAACAACCCCGAGGCTTTCAAAGCCATCGTTGATAAGGTTAAAAAATAAACCAAAAGGACTAATCACCCTTTCATAAGATCATCTCATGACTGTGTCGATCTCCTCGACACAGTCTCTTTTTTATCCCCCGGTTATTGGATATGCGCTAAGTATGCATTTGAAATTCTTTCTCGAGCATTTTGCCACCGATTTTCTTCAATTTATTGATATTTGTTCATACTTCTTAAACTATTTCGAGCTACATTTGTCTATCTTTACAAAGTAACATTTAAAATATTACCGTTATGAAGAAATTATTTTTGATCGCTGTCATAGCCCTCATATCTTCTTCTTTGGCTATGGCTCAAACTCAGACCACTACTTCCGGCGCCAAGAGCTGCCAGAAGACCGAACAAGTTCAATCTCAATCTTGCTGCAAACAGACAAAAGCCGGTGTTGCCAAGGCTGGATGCCAAAAGGGCAAAGCTGATTGCAAGAAGGGTGACAAGGTTTGCAAGAAAGACTCTACCGCATGCTGCAAGAAGGCTAAAACCGGATGCTGCAAGAAAGACTCTACCGGATGCTGCAAGAAAGCTAAGGGCAGATGCTGCAAGAAAGACTCTACCGCATGCTGCAAGAAAGCTAAGGCCGGTTGCAAGGCTGATGGCGCTTGCAAGAAGGCATGTGCCAAGAAGGTAGAATCTGAAAAATAAGAGGAAATTCCCCTCGACAGAAGTCGGCTTTTGCCGGCATATGGATTCAAAAGAAAGAAAAAATTAATCGGATGTGAAATTTTTTTCATATCCGATTAAACTTTTTTAAATTTCGATTGTCTACATAGTAGGTAATTGTCGCAGACATTGCCGAAATAATAAAACAATGCTATCGCGACAAAACGGAGTTTAAGCCGAGGCTTAAGCTCCGTTTTTCATTTCTCCCCTCCCCCTTATGGGTTGTAGCTTTTTAGCGTTGGATGTCGTAGCCTTGGTCGCGTAGGTAGTCTTTGATGCGGTAGGTCATGGCGTGGTCGTAGTAGTCGATGATGTGTGCTACCCAGTCGTTCTCCGTCGTGCCGCCGGAACGGGTGCGGTTGTATTGCTTCACTACTTCGTCGTAGGCTGTGAGCTCTTCTACCATCTTCTCGCGATCTTGACGATAAGCGTTGCGATGGAACACAAGTGATGCCGGCTGCTTGGGCTTCAAGTCGGGTTGCTCACGAGGTACTCCCAAAGCGAGACCACACACCACGAAAACTCCCTTCGGAAGATGAAGCAATTCAGCAACCTTGCGTGGATCGACCGTGCGCAGATAGCCAACGCAGTTGGAGCCTAACCCCGAGGCCTGCGCTGCCACCACGGCACTCATCATTGCCAACGAAGCATCTATAATGCCGATCGTTACACCATCCATCGTGTTGGTGAGTTCCGGCATTTTCAGCCCCTTCGACTCTGCGAGCATAGTGATCTTATTATAGTCCGAGCAGAAGATCAAGAGTCGATTGCAGGTCTTCAGCTGCTTCTGACCGGTCAGCTCATAGAGCTGCTCCTTGAGAGCCTGATCATCGATATCGATCACGGAGAACTGTTGACCGTTATAAGAGGTCGGAGTGTTTTCAACGGCGCGATAGATGAAATCCATCGTTTCGGCTGGGATTGCCTCCCTTTCGTAGCGACGCACACTGGTGCGTTGCAACATTGCTTCTTTTACGTCGAGCATAGATTTATGGTTTTTTAGTTTATATTATACTTATGGGGTAGTGGAAGAGAGTCGGAAAAATGAAGCCGATGAATGCATCGGGGGCAATCATCGGCTTCTATAAGGTCCACATCAAAGGAATGTGACGAAACTCCGAACGACAGGATTTGAGGGTTTACCAATCTTTGTAATCCGCCTGTGACCCGTGGGTCATCATCTTGCGATGTGGGGCCCGCCATTGAAAGGCAAACTTGTCTCGGCATTTCTTTTTATTTTGATGAGTTTCCCAATTTGCTTTGATGTGGGATTTTTTTCAGATCTCTATCTTTACAATGCAAAGATAACTCATTCGGTTCGATTATGCAACACTTCCCCCTCTTTTTAACAACATTCTAACATTTTTTTCTTGGATCAGAACTCGCTTGAAAAGTTCTATATAATTGACTTATCTTATTGATATTAAATTTATTATATTTGTTAATAAATTTGTTGCGCAACAAAAACGCAACGTTTTATGTAAAAAAGCCATCCGAAACGTCTAATCTCGACCCTTCGGATGGTTCAACGCAACTGATGTGAAATCAATCATCAGGTTTGCAAAGATAGTCAATTATTCGGATACCTGCAAAAACTTTCTTCCCCGGATGATGCCATCGAACGGAAATGATGATGAGGACGACCGCATGAAGGGAACGTGAGTTATATATTGAGAAAGGATTTTATGTGTCTGCGGAATATCCATGCGAGGGATAATATGAGTG
>JBJEKI010000005.1:0-5972 GCA_051878555.1 Lepagella sp.
TCGACTCAAGGCTACGACCTCTACGGCCCAAAAAATTTAAGGAACGCGCTCTAAAATTCAGTAGTGAGTTGGAAGATGTAAATAGCAGAATGCAGATTCTCAGTCTGGAAAAGAGGAATCATCAGATAGTTGCCAATTTTGCCATTGTTATAGCACTTTTGATACTGGTCGTTTTGATCATAACAACTATCAACTATCGTCGGATTAGAAAGCAAAAGAGAGAGCTTTTTGATCGATATCAGAGCATGATCGAGGAGCAAGAAGCAAAGAATCGGCTCATGATACAGTATGAGAAAGATCTGACTCGTTTGAAAGAAGAGTTGGATGATCGACATACTAACGATGAAGTTGCATCTGAGGATAATAATTCTCAGACATCCGATAGCTCCAAATATAAATATAATCACATCGACGAGGATATGAAAGATGTGATTATGGCTCGTATTCTCAAGGTTATGGATCAAAAGGAGGAAATATGCAAGGATAGTTTCTCCGTGCAGCGTCTTTCCGAATTAATCGGATGGAAATATAACTATGTAGCTCAAGTGATCGGTGAGAGATTTCACAAAAATTTCAATCAGTTACTTGCTGAATACCGAGTGAAAGAGGCATGTCGAATGCTTCAAAATACTCAAGAATATGGCAATATGACTATAGAGGCAATCGGACAAGAAGTCGGATATAAATCTCGCACCAGTTTCTGCAACATATTCAAGCGCGTAACAGGACTCTCGCCATCTGCTTTTGTAGCGATAGCAAAAGAGAAATCCAAAGAGAACGCCTCTTAGAGCGCGTTCCTTATTTTATGACTTTGGTGGCTCGGCCGGCTTTTACTTGGATGTAGATGCCTGACTCGGGCTCTGCTACCGGGATGCCGCTCAAGGTGTAATAGGTGGCAACTCCGGTGGTGGGTTCTTCGGTCAGGTTGTCGACACCTGCTGATTGTTTGCTCGACTTGCCTATTCTTTCGATCGATAGCCAGCCTCCACGCTTTACTCTCTCCGTGATCTGTGACGTGCTCCCCTCGTAATCCTGAACCGACTTGCAATCAATCAAGAACTTATAATAGAGATTGGTAGCAGGTGTGGGTATATTGAAATACCACAGATGAGGATATGTGTCAGAGGATGTGTCGTGATGAATCGTAGCTATCGGGTCAGTGAAATCTGCATTGTCAGCCATCACGAGGTCCACCCCTCTGACATACTCGGCGAGATCGCTTGCTGCGTAGGAGACATTCAGCCGCAGACAACCAATCCTTGAAGGAATTGGCATCGTGCTGTATAACTCCGCCACATACTCCGTGGCGGTAGGTGTGCCGGCTTTCAGATAGTCGCTATAAAGCATGATGTGACTCTTCCAATATCCTCCGAAGATATAATCATTCGAAGTCAGATCAGTGAGCCAATCATCATTACTATCCCACAATTTGAAACTCTCATGCATCGACACCTCATCGAAATCGGAATCATCGGCTGAGGCTACGAATGAGGATAACGACATAATCGTAAACACTGCTATCGGAAGTATAGATATCCTTTTTATCATATCGATCGATATTTGTAGAAAAAATCGGTTAACGGAGAATGAAACATCGGAAAAAGATGGTAGATTCTCCGGTAAGAAAGATCTCCAATCCATTCCAAAATCAAAGTTAGAAAAATCCTCGTAAATACCCAAATTCTTTTACTATTTTTTACTGACCGTATGCGTGACTACCCTCTATTGAAATCAGATTATAAAATTTAGAATATGACGCATTAGATATGGGTATTATAAATTCTGAATGAAAAAATTAGGAAATATTCTAAAACATCTGCACAAAACCATAAACAAATTTAAGGGAAAGAATCGCTAACTTTGCGCTGAAATTTGAAAAAACAAGTCATATTCAGATGAAGAAGACAACAATATTAACGCTGCTCATAACGAGTTTGTCGATGGGTATTTCGGCAGAGGAGGTGATGGAGACGAGCCTTGATGAATTGTTTGCAATAGCGGAGCAAAACAGCCGTCAGATCCGAGTCAGCATAACGCAGCATGAAGCATCGGTAGAAAATGTAAAGGCGGCCAAAAGTCAGCTGCTTCCCGATTTAAATTTGAGTCTTAGCGGCAGCTATATAGGCACGCCGACAGTGTTGAGTCGCGGTTTCAGCAGTAGCGGCACGACCACCGTGCCCTACGCCATCGGTGTGGGTGAGGTGAAGAATGGCTCTCAGCCGACTCCCCACTGGGGCAATGATTTTGTGGCACAAGTGACACAAGTGATCTACTCCGGAGGTGCCATCTCATCGGGCATCAAACTTGCCGAACAACGAGAGCGTATGGCTCAACTCGATGTGGAGAAGAATCGCCTTGAGGTCCGTTTCCTGCTCACCGGCTATTACTTGGAGATATGCAAACTCTCCAATCAGCTTAAGGTGGTGGAACAAAACATATCTCTCGCCGAGCAACTTCTCAAGACCATGCGTGCTCGCTATGCCGAAGGGACTGCTTTGAAGAATGACATAACTCGCTATGAGTATCAGTTGCAGAGTCTGGAGCTAAGCAAAACCAAGCTGACTGACGCTATAAATATAGTGAATCATCATCTTGTAGCCACACTTCAACTTCCGGAGGATACCAAGTTGATACCCAAGGATGTAGTCAACCCGACCGACAATCCGAGTGAAGGGAATTGGCAATCGCAGGCATCGACCGAAAACATCTCCATAAGACAAGCCGAATTGGCTGCCGACATGAGCCAAACGGAGGTCAGAGCCGTAAGATCCGCCCTCTTTCCCAACATTTCTTTGATGATACAAAACCGTCTTTTCGGTCCCTATGTCACCGACCTCATACCGGTCGATGCCAACATCAATTCCTGGTTCGTCGGTCTGAACATACAGTATGATTTAGGCAATCTCTGGCGTAAGAACCATGATATCAAGCGAGCTCGCATCAATGCCCGTCAATCTGCCGAGCAAGTTTCTTTGGTAAGAGAAGAGATCGACAAGGCTCTTCATGCCAACTATATGAACTATCAGACATCGCAAGTCGAAGTCGACACTCAGCGCAAGCAAGTGGCACTTGCCGACGAGCACTATCAAGTAACGCAAAACCGCTATGAGAAGGGGTTGGCACTGCTTACCGACATGCTCGATGCCAGCAACATGAAATTATCGGCAGACATCGACCTGGTCAATGCACAAATCAATCATATCTACAACTACTACAAACTAAAATATATAACCGGCACATTATGAGATATCTATACAACACAATAGTAGTGATTCTGCTCGTGATAGGAGTCACAATAGTGGTAATGAACTTTGCCCATTTCGGCGATGTCGAATATACCGACAATGCCCACATCCGTCAGCACATCACGCCACAGAACACACGAGTACAGGGATTCATCAAAGAGATTCGATTCGAAGAGTTCCAACCAGTCAAGAAGGGGGATACACTTGTAGTGATCGAAGACACGGAGTTCAGGCTTCGTTTGGCGCAAGCCGAGGCCGACTTGGCGCGCGCTGAGCAGGGTTCACGCCAGGTGGGTAGCAGCATTCAGACCACCGAGGCTGATATGCGGGTCACCGAGGCGAGCATCGAAGAGGCACGCGTCAACATGGAGAATGCCAAGCGTGAAGATAGTCGCTATGAAACCCTCTTGGCACAAGATGCCGTGACACGTCAGCAATATGACAATGTTCACACCGCCTATCTGAGTGCCAAGGCACGCTATGAGCAGGTGTCGCGAGCCCACACGACCCAAAGAAATGTCAAGAAAGAGCAGGGTTACAACCTCTCAGCCACAAGTTATGTCTTGGAGATGAATCGTGCGGCGGTGGAATTAGCACGCCTCAACCTCTCATATTGCTATATAATAGCCACTTGTGATGGCGTATTGGGAGCAAAAGAGATCCAAGAGGGTATGCTGGTACAACCGGGACAGACCATGGTCAACATCGTTTCGGGCAACGAGATGTGGGTAGTAGCCAACTATCGTGAGACGCAGATGCAACACATCGCAGTGGGTGCCGAAGTAAAGATCAAGGCGGATGCCGTGCCGGGTGTGGAATATAAGGGTAAGGTGGAGAGAATCTCCGATGCCACCGGCAGCGCATTCAGTTTGATACCGCAAGACAATGCCACCGGCAATTTCGTAAAAGTAGAGCAGCGAGTGCCTGTGCGTATCAGTCTTGAGGGGAACAAGCCGGAAGACTTGCAGAAGTTGCGTGCCGGGCTCAATGTGGAATGTGAGGTAGCCTATTGATATGGAGCATACGATACCGGCATTTTCCATGCCAATGTTTCGCGACTTCGTGCCGAAGGGGTTGCGCCCATGGATCTATGTGATCCAAGCCTTCTGCTTTCAGCTCGCAGGGTGTGTCTATCTTGGGGCACTCAACGAGATGATTGGAGGACGCGCCATCATGCGCGAGGATGTCACTATGTGCTTATACTCCAACTTGGCGGGGATGGCGATATGGTTTCCCGTCTTATTCCGTATGAAGTTTCGGTTCTCGAATCGTTCTCTCCTTATTGGTTCGGCGCTGGTAATAGCGGTTTGCAATTTGCTAATTACCAAGGTCACCTTTTTGCCGATGATGTGGGTGATATGTTTCGTGGCGGGTATGGCGAAGATACAGGGCACATTCGAGAATATGTCGAACATACAGCTTTGGATGACACCGACACGCGACATGGGAGTCTTTTTCCCATGTCTACACATCATACTTCTGACTTCGATCGAGGCGCAGGGATGGTATAGCGCCTTCTTTGCCCATGATTATCACTGGTATTGCTCGCAGTGGCTTGTCATCGGATTGATGATGCTCGTAGTGGCTATTCAATACTTTCTAACTCGTCCTTGGTGTCCGATGCCTCAACGCATGTCGATCAAGGGCATCGACTGGTTGGGAGCCGGATTGTGGAGCCTTCTCGGGCTTCAGATCGCCTATATCTTCAATTATGGCGACTGGCTCGATTGGTGGCACTCCCCCACCGTTCGCATCCTTACCGGCACGTCGGTGATCACTCTCGGTGTGTGCCTCCACCGCATGTGGACGCTCTCTCATCCCTTCTTCGAACCCAAGATGTGGACTTATCGACATCTTGTGCCTATCTTGCTGATCATGACTGTAGTGGAGATGCTCTTGGCCTCGGAGCATGTACTCGAAGAGATATTCTATGAAGAGGTGATGGATTACGAGGCTTTGACTTCTCACACGTTGACACTCTGGTCGATACCCGGTTCGCTGTTGGGATGTTTGATATCATGGCTGTGGCTGAAGAAATGGATGTTTAATGTCTACAAGCTTTTGGCTATCGGATTGATAGGCTTGACACTTTATGCCTGTGGCTTCTATTTCCTTGTGGCAGACTATATCAATATCGAATTGCTGAGAGCACCCATTATGTTGCGCGGGTTCGGCTATGCCGTGTTGAGTATCTCGTTGATGTGGAGTTTACATCACATCATGACCTTCGAGCATTTCTTCCAATCGCTGTCGGTGTTCAACATCATCCACATGTTCATCGGCGGAGTAATCGGTTGTGCCATATATGCATGGGGTATAAGATATTATATGGCAGATAATATCATACGATACACAGCCTATCTCGACCTGCCCTCCTTCACGTCGGCACCCTTCGCCATCGGTCCTTGGATGGAAGATTTTGTCACCTCTATGATGGCTGTGACTATCAAGCAGTTGTATGGGTGGGTGTTATATCTTGGCGGATTTCTTGCCATCGGGTTCTTGTTATGGGATATTCCGATGGTGAGAAAGGGAGCACGCCGCTTCCCCCTCTGGCCGGTGATCGGCATGCGTATGTTAGCACGTCAAAAGCGTGCCGTCAAAGCCCGTCGCATAGTAGGTAGGACTCTCAAATCAGTAGTGTCAAAAATAAAACTTCACAAAAAATAACACTTAGAGCGCGTTCCTTAAATTTTTTGGGTCGTAGAGGCGGATCTTTTTGGGCAT
>JBJEKI010000006.1:0-13911 GCA_051878555.1 Lepagella sp.
CTGCTCAAAAATATCCGCCTCTACGACCCAAAAAATTTAAGGAACGCGCTCTTAGAGTCTTATTTTTCTTCGGTTGTAGAGTTTTTTCAGGTTCTTGGGATATAACTGATTTCCGGGGATATCCGCTTTACATGCTTAAAGTGAGTCATATACCAACTAACCTGTGGCTCCAAGTAGCAATATCGCTTACCATCAGCTTCGGAAATAAAACTTGTCACCAACGAAACCAGCCCCACATATCCCTTACCATAATCAAATGAGAAGCTAAAGTAACCTCGCGACAAGTCATCAGACTTTAATCCGGCAGTAATTACTTCAGTCTCCGGCATAAACAGCAGACCTTTGTATTCACGGACCGACGAGCCGCCCGGCACAGCTCGTCCCGAAGTAGCCGTTACATCTCTCAGTCTTTCCGGGATCAGCGACGTCATACTTTCATAGCAAGAAAGATCCTGTCCGAGTCGTTTCTCTTCGTCAGGGCGGTAATAGTTGGTAATCCAATCAAAATAAGATGGTAATACATACCGAGCCATAGGGAGATTGCCACACATCAGGGGCATCTCTTGAAGTGGTATAACAGCAGCAAAGCGAGTCTCACCGGGATGCTTTAACCATAATTTCACCTGTTCAGAAATAATCTTATTATAGTACAAACTATAATACGCTACATACCCCCAGTGGGTATAGACCAAGAGCAATAAAGGAATCCCTATCAATAAGTTCTTCCAATTATATTTGCGCCAAAAGTTTGGGGAACCTATCGAGATAAGATATATCGTCAACAATGCCGCGGAAAAATACATCCAAAAGCCGGCTCTATAGACGACAGATGTGCGATAAAGCGTTGTAAAAGAAACAACTCCGCTCACCATCAAGAAGACTATCATCCTATCAGAGAAGACTCTACGCCACCCGACTCGTAAAGCCACGATTATAGCTAATGTCAAAGCCATCCAAAACCAGATAGATTCTGACAAAACGACCTTAAGGTAAATAAATGAAAAAACGTCGCTATGATTCACACTTTCTACACGAGTCTGCATTCCGGGACTTAGAAATAAAGCACCACAACCGAGAGCTATTGCTAAGAGCGCCATATAATACTTAGAACTCCGACACTCCCGAAAAGACAGGCAAATTGTCCCCAACCCTATAAGAACAGGAAAGGCTAATCCCTCATGCCAACACCCAAGCAAAAATCCTAATATCGCTGATGGCAAGAGCTTTGAAGACTCTCCCCATAAATGATGAAGTAGGATAACAGCAATGAACAAACTCCATATATAATTTGCCTGGTAATCAAACTCATTAAGTTTGTCTCCACACCAGATCAAAATTGTAAAACAACCGAGGAATATCGGCAACAAAGGAGAACTATCAGGGTCAATTCGCACCAATCGTAAAGATATTCTTATTATAAAAAATATCATAAGAAGAGATATCAACGGACCGACCCATCGAGGCAAAATCAAAAAGATCGGGGCAATCATGTTGCCTAAGCGAATATTATTTGTCTCAAATCTATATTGCCACGTCTGAAGTAACTCTTCGATAGGAAACCCATATTTTATTACATTACCTCCATTAGGAATCAAAGCCGGACCCTCTTCGGAAGCCAATTCCGGTTGCGAATCTAACCAAGGTTTAAATAGAGACAAATAATCATAGTCATCGCCGGTGCGTAGCGTGCCAATGAAATAGAAGCCGACTCCCACCAAGAAAATAATAAGCAGCAGCGTGTTGAAACTAAATATTCTTCTCAATTGTGTCATAGACGTCTTAGACATGTGATGAATTCATTTATTGAGTGATATCGGGCGAGATTCCCTTGGTGTGTTTAAAATGAGCTACATGCCAGATTACAAACGGTTCCAAATAACAGTAACGCTTACCATCGGCCTCTGAAATAAAGGAATATGCTATCATCTGACGTGCCACATACCCTCCTCCATAATCTACATTAAACAATAGACAACACCGAGACTGTTTTTCTCGCTTAAGAATAGAGGTTACAAATTCAGTTTCAGGCATATAGAGCAGCCCCTTGTATTCACGAACAGGTGAGCCTCCCGGCATAGCTCTGCCCGAATCTGCTGTTACATCTCTCAATCGCTCAGGTATCAATGACATCATTTCATCATATCCCGTGACACTCTTCCCATATCTTTCCTTTATATCCGGAGCATAGTACCTTTTAATCCAATCAAAATATGGCAAATATGTATATTTTGCCGTGGGTAGATAGCCACACATTAAGGGCATTTCTTGTAGTGGAAGTACATCAGCAAAGCGTGTCTCTCCCGGATGCTGCAACCATAGAGCCAACTGTTCATTTACTATTTTATTCAATCTGACACTATGATATGCTACAAAACCCCAATGTGTATATATTAATAGTAATAGGGGTATTCCCACTGCTATATTTCCCCAATTATAGCGACGGCTGAAGTCCGGTAAGATTATTGCGAGTAACCGAATTATCATAACTCCCACAGCATAAAACATCCAGAATCCTGCTCGACAGAACATTGATGAACGGCATAATATGGCCAACGACACTGTGCTACTCACCAATAGAAAAATGATCAGTCTATCTGTAAATACCCGCCGCCAACCGACACGCATCGCCGTAATAAGAGAGAGTAAGAGCGTCAGCCAGAACAAAACAGCTTCTCTAATCTCTACTTTAATTATCTCAATATTAAACATATAAGACGATGATACGAGTCCATTATTCATACGGTGGTACGTACCGGGACTCATAACTTGAAATCCCATTGCTATCGCCATAGCCACTATCGCCACATAATATTTCTTCTGTCGGCATTCTCGGAAGACTATACACATCGTCACTAACCCGACCAATATCGGCAAGGCAAGACCCTCATGCCACCAGCCCATCATTACGCCTAATATCACAGAACTCAAAATTCCCCTCTTTTGACTTCTCAGACAGCGCAACAGCATGACCGCTACAAACACGCCCCATATATAATTTACTTGAAAGTCAAGCTCATTAAGGAGATCGCCTTTCCATATCAATATGGTGAATAGTCCAAGATATATTGGCATCAATGGAGAGGAATCCGGATTAAGATCAGCCATCCGGAATGACTCCCTAACTATCAGAATTATTAAGAGTAAAGTAATAAGCGTGCCTATCCACCGGGGTATAATTAGAAAAAATATCGCTATAATATTCGATAAGCGAAAATTATCATTATTAAAACTATATTTCAATGTCTCGACATATTCATCGACCGGAAAGCCATACTTAAACATATTGCCTCCCTTATCGACCATGACTATACCCTGCTCGTTAATAATTTCCGGTTGCGAATCAAGCCAAGGCTTGAAAAACTCAAGAAAAGCATAGTCATCGCCGGTGCGAGGCGTGCCAAGAAAATAGAATCCGACACCCACCAAGAAAATAATAAGCAGCAGCGTGTTGAAACTAAATTTTCTTCTCAATTGTATCATATACGTCTTAGTGGGTTGATGAATTATCTGAATGTATTGGTTGATACGTCATATCCGGCGATATACGCTTGATACTCTTGAAATGAGCTACATACCATATTACATGCGGCTCCAAGTAACAGTAACGCTTACCATCTGCCTCCGAAATAAAAGAAATAACTATCATCTCGCGGGTCACATATCCTTTGCCATAATCCACATTAAACAAGAAACAACCGCGTGACCGATTCTCTCTCTTAAGATTGGTGGTTACAAATTCTGTTTCAGGCATATAGAGCAACCCCTTGTATTCACGGACAAGCGAGCCACCCGGCATAGCTCTGCCTGAATCTGCTGTCACATCTCTTAATCGCTCAGGTATCAAAGACATCATTTCATCATATCCAAAGATTTCCTTCCCATATCTTTCCTTTATATCCGGAGCATAATATAATTTAATCCAATCGAAATAAGACAACGATCCATTATAAGAGAAGGGAAGATTACCACATATCAATGGCATCTCTTGAAGTGGCAGCACATCAGCATATCGGGTCTCTCCCGGATGTTCCAACCAGAGTTTAGTCTGCTCCTTGACCACCCTATTGATGCGAATGCTATAATATGCCACATAACCCCAATGTGTGTATAATAACATCAACAATGGAATACTAACTGTCAAATTTTTCCAATTGTAGCGACTGCTAAAGCCCGGAAATCCTATCGACAAGAGATATATTATCATAACTCCGGAAGCATAATACATCATGAATCCCCCCCGATGCAATGCTGAAGTTCGATACATCACCCCAAAAGAGGCCATACCAACCACCATCAAGAATAATAGCATTTTTTCAGATATGATCCGTCGCCATCCGAGGCGCATAGTCACGATGACTGCCAATCCAAGTGCCAGCCAAAACCATATCGTATTTACCACCAGCATCTTGAAATAAGAGAATTGAAATATGGTATCTATAAATGCCATACCATTATTGAGGAGATATCTCACTCCCGGACTCATAAAGAGAATACCACAACCAATTGTCATCGCTACAATTGCAAGATAGTATTTCAAATTTCGACAGTCGCGATAAACGATACACATCGTCACTAACCCTACCAATATCGGCAAGGCAAGACCCTCATGCCACCAGCCCATCATTACGCCTAATATCACAGAGCTCACAATTCCCCTCTTTTGACTTCTCAAACAGCGCAACAGCATGACCGCCACAAAAACTCCCCATAAATAATTCACCTGGTAGTCAAACTCATTAAGGGAATCGCCGGTCCATATCAATATAGTGAACAGTGCAAGATAGATTGGCATCAATGGAGAGGAATCCGGATTAAGATTAGCCATCCGGAATGACTCCCTAA
This sequence comes from Lepagella sp., assembly GCA_051878555.1. GTDB lineage: Bacteria > Bacteroidota > Bacteroidia > Bacteroidales > Muribaculaceae > Lepagella. Next base: position 4,843 of record JBJEKI010000006.1, read on the forward strand.
CAATCAGAAATATTAAAAGCAAAGTGATTAGCGGACCTATCCACCGTGGTAAAATCAGAAAAAATATCGCTATTATATTCGACAAGCGGATATTATCGTCATTATATCTATTTTTTATTGTCTCGACATATTCATCGATAGGGAAGCCATACTTAAAAAAATTACCTCCCTTATCGACCATAGCGAAACCTTGGTCGTTAAGAATTTCCGGTTGTGAATTAAGCCATGGCTTGAAATAATCTAAAAAGCTATAGTCATCGCCGGTGCGAGGCGTGCCGAGAAAATAGAAGCCGACTCCCACCAGGAAGATAAGGAGCAACAGCGTGTTGAAACTTATCTTAATGCGTTTTATTTTAATTAGAATATTATCCAATATTTCCACTGTCAAAGAATGTCATTGTGCTATATCTTTACTACAGTCCATCCCCCCGCCATTAGTCAGAACTCGGCGAAGCAGAGGGGGAGGAGGGAGGCTATCGAGGGGAGGACATAGACTCTGTCCTTGCCATATAGCAGCACTTCCATCGCTCCATATTTATGTTCATATTCGAGCAGCGCCTGTCGGCATGCTCCGCATGGGCTCACCGGCTCAGACTGGAAGTCTCCACGAGTCCATGCCGCGATGGCTATCTTCTTCATCGCTACGCCGGGATATAATGCCGAGGCCTGATAGCATGCTGTCCGCTCGGCACATGTGCCCGAAGGATAGGCGGCATTCTCCTGATTCGCCCCCAACACTATATTTCCATCTGCCATCAGTATCGCTGCCCCTACATGAAACTCTGAATAGGGTGCATAACTCCGGCTCGTCATCTCCTTGGCTTTATCCACCAGCCGTCGATCCTCTTCGCCAAGTTCCTCATATCGACACACCCTAACTTCGGTGATAATTTGCTTCGTTTCCATATATGCTGTTGTTTTCAAGTTTTCGTTACTATTGACTATTTTAGTTACCTCTTCGACTTTCCGAGCAATCGCTCGAAGAGGTCGATATATTTCCGTGCAATCACGGGTGCCGAGAATCGGTCGGCCGCCGATTGGTACATACGGAGACGAGTCTCATCGTCTGCCATGTGTCGAGCCGCCACCAGTCCGGCGGCTATATTACCGGCGGCTCGGGAGATGTCATCATCCCACTCGGCGACATAGCCGGTGGAGAGATGGTCGACGATATCTCGCTGGCCGCCACGTCCGAATGACACCGGCACACACCCATATACTTGTCCTTCGACCAGAGTGCCTGGCAGGGTCTCATAGAGCGATGTCGACACCACGGCATCGCCATAACAATATACATCTCGCACATTCTCCTCACCCGAGATACGACCTAAATGGCGATGCTCGATAGCCACACCTTCGAGTGCCCCGGGATCGCGGAGTGTGCCGAAAGTGGTAAGGCGCATCCCGGCAGCCTCCTCCGGGTATTGCTCACGCAATATGCGAGTCGCTTCCACCAGGATCGGAAGCCCCTTGACCGGATCATCAAGTCGCGCCGCGCCCATCACGATGTTGAACTTATCCCCTCCGCCGATATGCTCAGGCATCCTATCCGGCATCGGGAAGGCATTAGCTATCACCGAGATCGGCATCTGAGCCATCAGCGTCGACCGGCGTGCATGATCGGCAAGCCAATTCGACACCGGCACGAAATGCAACCTCCCCACCCCCTTCAGATCGCACTGATAGATATTCGCCTTGCGCCGAAGCACACGCGCCGAGAGGTCACCCTTAGAGGCACGCGTGCCCAAGAGTGGGCAGTTGCCACACTGCGACTGCCAGCCCTGACACTCGCCGGCGTGATGACAGATGCCGGTCATGTTCCACATATCGTGCATGGTCCATACCACCGGCTTGCCAAGCCCTAAAAGTCGCGACAACCCTCGCAGAGAGAGCATCCCCTGGTTCACCCAATTCAGGCAAATCACATCAGACTCTCTGACCAGAGGATGGCGATCGAGAGGCAAGCCGTCGGAGGCCGTGTCTACCTTGAAAAGATCCCGGCGATTGAAGCCATTGGCTACGAAGATCTTCAGTCGCTCAGCGAGGAAAGGAGCACGGATAGCGGCAGGTCTCGAGGCAAGATGGACATCGGCAGAATCGGTCTTTCGATCCACCACCAGCATCCCGGCATCGACACCCTCCCGGCGCAACGCCTCCATAAGGCGTCGACTCACAATCGCCGCACCCCCTATGGCATCTGACTTATTGATGATTGCTACCTTCATATTGCGTCCTGCTATCTGTTGTCGTTATCATCCTATGGTTCGTGGCGTTCGTATCGCTCGAAGCGGTAACTCAGTCCGCTCTTGGAGAGCATGATTTCCGACTCTTCGACCCGATGCCACACCGCCGGGTCGATCTCCGGGAAGAATGTATCCGCCCCCTCGAAATTCGACTCGATGCGAGTCACATAGAGGCGAGTGAGCATAGGCATTGCCTCTCGGTAGATCTGCCCGCCGCCGATGACTATAGGCACCTCCGGCGGCGGAGCCAACGCCAGCGCTTCGGCAAGCGATCCTGCCACCTCCGCCCCCGGCGCTTCATATCCCGGTCGGCGTGTCAGCACGATGTTGACTCGACCCGGCAACGGCTTGCGTGGCAACGACTGCCAAGTGGCGCGACCCATCACTATCGGATGTCCCGTCGTCACCTCCTTGAAATGCCGAAGGTCTTCCGGCAGATGCCATGGCATATCTCCATGAAAGCCAATCTCATTGCCGAGACCCATCGCCACTATCCCCCACACCTCGCGTCGGCGCGATGTCGTAGAGTTATAGATGCTGAAAGGATGGATACCCGTAGTGTCGCGAGTGTCGACGATATCCTTGTCGAAGGGAAAGACTATACTCGTTTCCATATTTTTTCTACGCTTTTTTATCAATTTACAAAGATAAACAAAAAGATAAACAAAATTATTGTTATCTTTGCACAAAAATGTATTTTTCGGTCAAATTTGGTCGATTTTTTCGACTGAAGCCTCTGACGGAACATAATGTCTTTACTTTTCGATGTATAGTTTATTAGATTTTATTTGCCTGCTTGGCGCCGTGTGTCTCTTCCTTTATGGCATGAAGGTAATGAGCGACGGCTTGCAGAAAGTCGCAGGCGACAGATTGCGCAACATCCTGGGAATCATGTCGCGCAATCGTGTTACCGGTGTATTCACCGGTATTTTGATTACTGCGTTAATTCAGAGTTCGAGTGCTTCGACTGTGATGGTGGTAAGTTTCGTGAATGCCGGTTTGATGAGCTTGGCGCAAGCCATGTCGGTGATCTTCGGCGCCAACGTCGGCACGACCGTCACCACATGGATCATCTCCGCCTTCTCGCTTGAGGTCAATATTTCTGCGCTCAGCATCCCTCTGCTCGCCGTCGGCGTGCCGATGATGTTTATGAAGAAGAGCACCTATAAGTCGCTCGGAGAGTTCCTGATAGGTTTCTGTCTTCTCTTCATGGGCCTCGACATGATCAGCACATACGTGCCCAATCTTCAAGAGAACCCGGAGATGCTCCGATTCGTCACCAACTACACCACCTTAGGAGCAATATCGGTGCTGATATTCTTCTTCCTCGGCATCGTCTTCACCATGATAGCCCAAAGTTCGGCAGCCACTTTCGCCATCACGCTGATCATGTGCTCGCAGGGATGGATATCATTCACCTTGGGCTGCGCCATCATCTTGGGTGGTAACATCGGTACGACCATCACTCCGGTGCTCGCCTCGCTGAGCGGTAACCTTGCCGCCAAGCGCACGGCGATGGGGCACGTGCTCTTCAATGTGCTCGGATCATTGGTGGTGCTCTGCTGCTTTATGCCTTTCGTCTCCTTGGTGGGAAGTATCACCGACTTAGTGATGGGTGAAGACCCGCTAAGTGTTGACGCCGCTGCCAAAGAGGCTGTCAGAAACACGCTCTTCTTTACTCCCGACGGCGCCATGACACCTCACTCTCAGAAATGTGTCGGCCTCGGTTTGGCGATATTCCCAACAGTCTTCAATACGCTCAACCTGCTGGTGATGATCTGGTTTACCAAGCTTTATGTCAAGATCGTATGCTGGATCATGCCTACTCGACATAAGGAGGAAGAAGAGGAATTCGTGCTCAAATATATCGGCCGCGGTCTTCTCTCCGCCTCCGAGCTCAACATCACTCAGGCGCAAAAGGAGATCTTCGTATATGGCCAGCGTGTCGACCGTATGCTCGGCATGGCACGCAAGATGATCCATCTCAAAGACAACGATGAAGAATATCAATCCACATTCAATCGCCTCGAGAAGTATGAAGAGATATCCGACCGTATGGAGTTCGAGATCGGCACATTCCTCAACTGCGTAGCTGAAGGCAAACTGAGCCCTGAGTCTAAAATGCGCATCTCAGGTATGCTCCGAATTGTCAGCGAAATAGAGTCTATAGCCGATGGATGCTTCAACGTAGCCAAGACTCTCAACCGCAAGAATCAGATACATGTCGAATTCCACGACAATGTCCTCAAGGAGATCGACCAAATGTATCAACTCGTCGACGGCGCTATGAAGAATATGCTCTCTCTGCTCGAAGAGCTCGAGAACCCCGAGAACTCCAAGGTGGTCGAGGCTTATAACAAGGAACGTGAAATCAACAACCTTCGCAATAAACTCCGCGATGGTAACATCTATAACATCAACAACAAGGTTTACGACTATCAAGAGGGTATCTTCTTCATGGATCTGATCGGCGAGGCTGAAAAGCTCGGCGACTATATGCTCAATGTCGTGGAGGGTGTCAAACACCAGTTCCGCACCGTAGCCGAATATGATTTCTAATCCCCGGTGACTCATGATGCTGATCTCACTCGAACCAAATGGTCTCTTCCCTTGTTTATTAGATATAAACACCGTATGTCTCAATCTAATATAAACATGAACGCAGAACAAGCTCTGAAGAATCATCGTTATTGTGTGATAATGTGTGGCGGCGTTGGCTCCCGCTTCTGGCCCTTCAGCCGCAGCAGCATGCCCAAGCAGTTCCTCGATTTCTTCGGCACCGGCCGGAGTCTCTTGCAGCTCACCTACGACCGCATGCTCCCTATCACCGACCCCGATCACATCATCTTAGTGACCAATAGCGCATATTACGATATCATCCGGCAGCAGCTCCCCGACGTCAAGGAGAGCAACATCCTCCTCGAGCCGGCTCGCCGCAACACCGCCCCTTGCGTCTGCTGGGCAGCCCATCATATCTATGCCATCGACTCGCAGGCTTCGATCGTGACTCTCCCTTCAGACCATCTGATACTCCGCGAAGCCGACTTCCATCAGACCATACGTCATGGCCTCGATTTCGCAGAAAATCATGACGCACTCCTCACCATCGGCATCAAGCCTACTTCGCCTCACACCGGATATGGATATATCCAGCGCGGCGAGCCGGTGGCGGATTCCGACTGCGAAATGATGAAGGTCAAGTCTTTCACCGAAAAGCCAAACCTCGAGATGGCACAGGTTTTCCTCAGCACCGGCGAGTTCTACTGGAATAGCGGCATGTTCATCTGGACCGCCGAGTCTATCCTCCGCGCTTTCCAACGATACGACCGCGAGACAGCCTGCATTTTCGACCCCGGTGCGCGATTCTTCGGAACGCCGGAGGAAATGTCGTTCATCAATGACGTTTTCTCCAACGCCCCTTCCATCTCCATCGATTATGCCATCATGGAGAAGGCGGACAATGTATTCGTCCTCCCCGCCGACCTCGGCTGGAGCGACCTCGGCACTTGGAATGCTCTTTACGACTGCTCCCCCAAGAATATCGACCGCAATGTTACCCAAAATTGCAAAGTCATAGCTCATGGATGCGAAGGCACTCTCTTCGCCGCCGACAGCGATAAGATCATCGTCGCCTCCGGCCTCAAAGATTTCATCGTCGCCGACCGCGACAATGCCCTCCTTATCTATCCCCTCAGCGAGGAGCAAAAGATCCGCCAAGTTGTAAACGATGTCCGTGCTCATTTCGGCGAAAAGTATATCTAAAATGCTCATTATCAAGTCTTCTAACTGTCGCCCTCGGCATCTTGAGCAGAAATCGGACATCTCCTCCATCCTCTCTCTCTTCGTCATCTTCTTGGCTGTCTTTTTCTCTTCTTGCAGCAAGACTGAGTTTGATGTCGAGTTCGATCTCTCCCCATCGGCCGACGGCACTTATCGCGCCGTATATTATGCCTCCGACCCTCAGAAGGGCTGGATCGTCGAGAACGTGGTCAATATCCAGCAGGGCAAGGCCCACCTCACAGGCATAATCTATAACCCCTGTATCGTATACCTCTGCCGCACCTCCAACGCCTCGCAGGGACTCTACCTATATGTGGAGCGGGGCGACGATTTCACCATCTCCGGCGAAGGCTCCGATCCCGCCGCCTGGCATGTCGAGGGGAATAAACTCACCCGCCAACTCGACGAGTGGCGCACTGAAAACCGCAACGTCATCGTCAAGGCCCGCTCCGGGCGTGAGGCTGACATCGCCCCTCTTTGCCGCGCCGTCGACTCTTTCGTCACCTCACACCCCGACGACCCAGCTGCCACCATAATCCTTATGGCTTATTTCGACCGCAGATATGACTCCGAGCGATTCGCCGCCCTGATGAAGTCGCTCCGCGACGATGCCGCCGACCGTAAGTGGATAGATCTTATGGCGCGTAATGATATGCCTGCCGACGAAATCTCAACTCCCGTCATCCCAAAGTCGCTCATTTTCGCCACCGTCGCCACCGGTTGCGACACAATCACCCCGGGACGTGTCCCCACCCTACTATATTTCGGCAAAGCTTCACTACAGCCCTACCGCGACGATATCACCAAGTTGCGCCAACTCTCCCGCTCGTCGGGCGATTCCATATCCCGAATCATCGCCAACGTCTCGTTCGAACCCGATTCGATGACACGTTGGCATGGCGTCAACGTCGATTCACTCAAATGGTCTGTTCAGGCATGGGCACCGCTCGGACTCTCCGACCCACAAATCAAACAACTCGGAGTACGGCGAATCCCCTACATCATTGTCATCGACAGTAAGGCCAAGGCCGTATACTCCGGCACTGATACCGACCGAGCTATCGAAACCTTCCGATCGCTACTCCCCAAGCAATAATACAGGATGCTCTCCCCTCACCGAGTCCCATTCCTATCTCCTATCTCCTCATTCCTATCTCCTATCTATTCAATTCTCAGATATGCTTACCAAGGTCTATACAGCTGCTATATATGGCATCGATGCCTTCCCTGTCACCATTGAGACAGTCATGGAGCGTGGTGCTCAGTTCAACATCGTCGGCATGGCTGACACTGCCGTCAAGGAGAGTTACCTTCGCATCCAGTCAGCGTTGAAGCAATCCAACTTCACCTTCCCTCACTATCGCACCACAGTCAACCTTGCCCCTGCCGATGTCAAGAAGGAGGGAGCATCGTTCGATCTCCCCATAGCTATAGGCCTGCTCACCGCCGGAGGCTCTATCCAATGTCCTAACCTCGAGGAGTATATGATCACCGGAGAGCTCAGCCTCGACGGTTCGCTACTCCCCGTGAAGGGAGCCCTCCCCATCGCCGTCAAAGCGCGCGAGATGGGATTCAAACGCCTCATCGTGCCCGAAGCCAATGTCACCGAAGCCGCTGTCGTCAACAATATCGAAGTCTTTGGCGCTCAGAATCTTACCCAAGTCGTGCAGATTGTCACCGGATCCGACTTTATCCGGCCTATGGTCATCAACACACGCGCCCTCTTCGCCGAGGCTGTCAATAAGTTCGACTATGACTTCGCCGAAGTCAAGGGGCAAGAGACCGTAAAGCGGGCCTTTGAAGTGGCTTGTGCCGGCGGCCACAACCTGCTGATGGTAGGCCCTCCCGGAGCCGGAAAGTCGATGATGGCGAAGCGTCTGCCATCCATCCTCCCGCCCCTGAGCATGGCGGAAGCCCTCGAAACCACCAAGATACACTCCGTGGCAGGCAAACTCTCCCGCGGATCGATGCTTATGACCCAGCGACCCTTCCGCACGCCCCACCACACCGTGTCCCCCGTAGCCCTCGTCGGCGGAGGTGCAAACCCTATGCCCGGAGAGATCTCCTTAGCCAACAATGGTGTCCTATTCCTCGACGAGTTCCCCGAATTCCCACGACAGGTCTTGGAAGTGCTGAGACAGCCCATCGAAGACCGCGTCATCACCGTGTCGCGTGCCAAATATACTGTCAATTACCCCGCATCGTTTATGCTCGTAGCATCGATGAACCCCTGCCCTTGTGGCTATTACGGCCACCCCACCAAGCGATGCACATGCATGCCCGGGCAGGTGCAAAAATATATGAACAAGATCTCCGGGCCGCTCCTCGATCGTATCGACTTGCAGATCGAGATAGAGCCGGTCGACTTCGACGACATGGCGAATAGGCAGCCTGCCGAATCAAGCAGTGAGATCAGGAGCCGTGTTGTGGCGGCGAGAGCCGTGCAGCAGGCACGTTATGCCGGCATCTCCGGCATCCACTGCAACGCGCAGATGAACTCCGCCTTGATTCATCAATATGCCTGGCCCGACGAAGCCGGCATGGAGAAACTCAAAGAGAGGATGACTCGGCTCAACATGTCGGCGCGAGCCTTCGACCGTATCCTACGCGTAGCGCGCACCATCGCCGACCTCGACTACGCCACCCGTCGCGACGACGCCGGCGCTCCCCTCTACACCCCGGCGCAAGCCGCCGACCTCCCCATCACCGTAGCCCACCTCGCCGAAGCAATAGGCTACAGAAGCCTCGACCGTGCCAACTACGGCTCCGCCTTCTGACCCCGCCGCTCCCCTCGCCCCCTTCTCCTCCCCGGGCAGCCCTCCCTCTCTCCCTGCCTCTCTCAAACAAAAGCGAGCTCCGCTCGCCACCCAAAGACAAAAAAGGCTCCACCCTCTCCCTCGAGCCTCCCCTCCTCGAGTCTCCTCTCCCTCGAGCCTCCCCTCCTCGAGTCTCCCCTCCTCGAGTCTCCTCTCCCTCGAGTCTCCTCTCCCTCGAGCCTCCCCTCCTCGAGTCTCCTCTCCCTCGAGCCTCCCCTCCTCGAGTCTCC
>JBJEKI010000006.1:14011-19478 GCA_051878555.1 Lepagella sp.
CGAGCCTCCCCTCCTCGAGTCTCCTCTCCCTCGAGCCTCCCCTCCTCGAGTCTCCCCTCCCTCGAGTCTCCTCGCTATGGCGAGCTCGCTTTTCGGCGAAAAGAGTGCCGACACTCTGCCCGCTCCGGGTCTTACCTCCACCCGGCGCCGAATGGCGCCTTTTGTCTTCGGGTGGCGAGCGTAGCGAGCTTTTCCCCTTGCCGCCCCGTGGCGAGCGTAGCGAGCTTTTCCCTCCTCTTCCTGTTTAACCTAACTCTTCATCATAATGGCTCAAAACTATCATCGTCGCGCTTATGCCCACGACTATCACGCCCCTTTTATCTATCACCTGATTCTCAAAAAAGCCAAAGCCTGTGCCAACTTCGGCTCTATTCGTGGCGACGCAAAAATAGCACCGGGAAAGCCGGGCTGCGCTTACGTGGCAAAAAATAAACTCGGAGGTGTCATAGCTATGATGCTTAAGGATCTGCAACTCCAATACCCTTTTTTACAGGTGTATCAATACGCCATTATGCCTGATCATATACACATATTACTGCGCGTAAAAGAGCGCACTGAGCTACATCTCAGCGACTATATCCGGATATACAAGCAGAATATCGTGAATAAGTATAATCAGGTGGCAGGGACTCGATTCACTCTTGATGATATCTTTGAGCCGGGCTATTGCGATAAGCCCCTCCTCTTGGGGCGTTCGCTCGAGACGCTCTTCCGCTATCTTCGCGAGAACCCTCATCGGCTGGCTATGCGTCAGCAATATCCCGATTTCTTCCGCCGTGTGCGCCGATTGTCTATCGGTGATAACACATACGAGGCTTACGGCAATCTCTTCCTCTTCCGCAATCCCGACAAGGTGGCGGTGAAGATAAGCCGTAGTTACAACGAAGAGGAGAGAGCCGCCCTCCGCACCGAATGGCTCGAAGCGGCACGCACCGGCGGCATACTGGTCTCCCCCTTCATCTCTCCGGCGGAGAGAGCTCTCCGTGAAGAGGCGGAGGCTCTCGGCTCGCGCATCATCCTCATCACTCACGAGGCCTTCGGCGAGCGCTACAAGCCTGCCGCCCATGACTTCGAGCTATGCGCCGCCGGCCGCATGATGATCATCTCCATCGGTCGACCCGTCGGCACCACCCTCACCCGTGAGCTCTGCCTACAAATGAACGACCTCGCCGCCGCCATCGCCAAAGGATAAAAGCCGACGGCTCCCCGCCGAAGAAAAGCGAGCTCCGCTCGCCACCCAAAGACAAACAAGGCTTCGCACAGATCTCTGTGCGAAGCCTTGTTATAATGGTGTTATTACCTTTTCAGATAGATAGTCTTCCCTCCACCCGGCGCCGAATGGCACCTTTTGTCTTCGGGTGGCGAGCGGAGCGAGCTTTTCCCCCGGCCGCCCCTTGGCGAGGCTTCTCGGCTTTAGAGCGCGTTCCTTAAATTTTTGGGGTCGTAGAGGTCGTAGCCTTGAGTCGATTTTGATTACTTGCTGTAAGGAGCATACGCACGTATGTGACTGAAAGCAAGTGATCAAAAGCGGCCAAGGATACGACCTCTACGTCCCCAAAAATTTAAGGAACGCGCTCTTAGCCGATCTTGGCGCCGGGAGACACTTCGGCTGATGGACTTACCACCACCAAGTTGCCGTCGGCATTCACCGCCGAGAGGATCATTCCCTCCGACTCAATGCCCATCATCTTACGCGGCGGAAAGTTCGCTATGAAGCAGATCTCCTTGCCTACCAGCACCGACGGATCGGGATATGACCCCGCGATGCCGCTCAAGATCGTGCGCTTGCCCATGCCATCGTCGATCAGGAACTGAAGCAGCTTCTTCGATTTCTTTACATTCGTACATTCCAGCACCTTGCCCACACGGATGTCGACCTTGGCGAAGTCGTCGTAAGTACACTCATCGGCTATTGCCTCCGGCTGCCATGACTTGATCTCATTCGCCTTCTTCGTGTCGAGCAGCTTCTGCACCTGTGCCTGGATGGCTGCATCCTCGATCTTCTCGAAGAGCAAGTGAGACTTCTCGATTTCCCTGCCTACAGGGAGCAGGTCGAACCTGCCTGCCATCTCCCACGCCAAGCGCTCTATGCCGAGCATCTTGCGGAGATCCTCCGCCATGAAAGGAGTGAAAGGCTCGAACACTACCGCCAGGTTGGCACAAATCTGCAGCGCCACATTAAGGATAGTGGCTACACGTGCCGGATCCTCCTTCCATACCTTCCAAGGCTCGGTGTCAGCGAGATACTTATTGCCGACGCGCGCCACATTCATAGCCTCGCGAAGAGCCTCTCTGAACTTGAACTCCTCGAGATAGCCGGCAGTAGCCTCGACAGCCTTCTGCACCTCTGCCATCGCCTCGCGGTCGATGTCGAGCAGTTCGCCGGCCTCCGGGATTTTGCCTTCGAAATACTTGTGTACCAGCACCATAGCGCGATTCACGAAGTTGCCGAGGATTGCTACCAACTCGCTGTTGTTGCGAGTCTGGAAGTCTGCCCAGGTGAAGTTATTATCCTTTGTCTCCGGAGCATTGGCGGTCAGCACATAGCGGAGCACATCCTGCTTGCCGGGGAAATCGCGCAGATACTCATGGAGCCATACAGCCCAGTTGCGCGATGTCGATATCTTATCATCCTCCAAGTTGAGGAACTCATTGGCGGGAACATTGTCGGGGAGGTTATAGCTGCCGTCAGCCATAAGCATCGCCGGGAAGACGATGCAGTGGAACACGATATTATCCTTGCCGATGAAGTGGATCATACGAGTGTCTTGATCCTTCCACCACTTCTCATAGTCATCGCCCACCAGGTCGATCGTATTGGAGATATAGCCGATCGGGGCATCAAACCAGACATATAGCACCTTACCCTCAGCACCCTCCACGGGCACCGGGATACCCCAATCCAGGTCGCGGCTCACGGCGCGGGGTTGGAGCCCCAGGTCGAGCCATGACTTGCACTGGCCATATACATTGGGCTTCCACTCCTTGTGCTCCCGAAGGATCCACTCCTCGAGGCGGCTCTGCCACTTGTCGAGGGGTAGGTAATAATGCTTTGTCTCGCGCATCACGGGCACACTGCCGGTGATCGCCGACTTAGGGTCGATCAGATCGGTGGCATTGAGCGATGTGCCGCAAGCCTCGCACTGGTCGCCGTATGCACCCTCGGCGCCGCAATGAGGACACTTGCCAGTCACATAGCGGTCGGCAAGAAATTGCCCAGCCTCCTCGTCATAGAGCTGCTGCGAGGTCTTCTCCACGAACTCACCCTTGTCATAGAGGCGACGGAAGAAATCCGATGCCACCCTTCGGTGAGTCGCCGAACTCGTACGGCCATACACATCGAAAGAGATGCCGAACTCCTCAAATGAGTCCTTGATGATCTTGTGATAGCGGTCTACTATGTCTTGAGGGGTGACACCCTCCTTGCGAGCCTTGATGGTGATAGGCACACCATGCTCGTCACTGCCGCCGATCATCAATACCTCACGCCCTTGCAGGCGCAGATAGCGTGCATAGATGTCGGCAGGTACATATACCCCCGCCAAGTGGCCGATGTGCACCGGACCATTAGCGTATGGAAGGGCAGTCGTGATAAGTGTTCGTTTGAATTCTTTCATATATCTCTTCGATGATTTTGTATTGTTATATATATATATGAATAAAATGAAGCCGGGGTGAACTTAGCGTTCTCTCCGGCTTCATGTCGGGGTGAGGCGACTCGAACGCCCGACCTCTACGTCCCGAACGTAGCGCGCTAACCAACTGTGCTACACCCCGATTTTGTTTGCGACTGCAAAGTTAGCAATAATTTTTGGATTTCCGTTATTTTTTGCCGTTTTTTTTATTTCTATCGCTCCGCTGACCTTTTGCCGCCAAGATGTAACTTCTTCATGACCATCCCCAGAATGTCATCATAAGCCTTATTGCGGATGCCATGGCGCAGCGCCACATGGGTATATACCGCAGTCACCACGAGCCCCACGCCAAAGGATAGCCAAGGCACGAAGTCAAGCCAATAGCATCCCCACAGCAGCAGGCAGAGCGGCGCAAACCCCACCACATGCCGCAGCATGTCGCCGAAGCTCGTGTACTCCCGGTTGATCTTCCTCACAAAATAGAGCGCCGAGCTGAACACCACGATCTCGCATATCACCCAGCTGATTGCCGAGCCGACACTCATCATCCGCGGCACCACCAAGAAATTGAGCACCACACTGCATGTCGCCCCCAAAGCGGCGTTAGTAAAGATCTGTCGATCTGCCCGGCAGGGGGTAAGTATCTGTATCACAAGTATCTGCTCGATGCCGATCAGCAGCAGCAAGGGCATAATGATGCGCATCGGCAAAATCGCCCCCTCGAAGCCCGGCCCGGCGATGATCCACACCATCTCCCGAGCAAAAAACTCCGAAAAGATCACACACGGGAAGGCGAAAGCAAAGAGCAGATTGAATGACTTCTTCAGCATCCTCACGATCTCCTCCTCCTTGCGCTCTTCTATCAGAGCACTGATGCGCGGCATAAGCACCAACGTCACCGAGGCATAGAGCGCCAAAATGATCTGCTCAATCTTCGTCGCCGTCGTGTAATAACCCACCTCCGTGTCGCCACACGACATGCCGAGGAACATCGTGTTGAACGTCGTATACATCGACGTCAGGATAAACTGCGACCCCAAGAATACCAAGGGCTTGACATACGGCTTCAGCGTGCCTATCGACTGGAAACTATACCTCACAAAGCGACGCCGGTACTGCCAGTTGATCACTCCCGTGGCGATGATCATCAGCGAATATATCAAGAAATAAAGGGTATAATCACTCTGCTCCTTAACGAAGAGGAAGATCGAGATCACGTAGGCCGTGCGCACCAAAGTGGTCCGAATCGTGATATACTTGAAATCCTCCAAACCTGTGAAGAGCCACTCCACCGAGAAGGCGGTGAAGAGTATCTGCGTAGCGCCGATATATAGCAATCGCCGATAAGGTATCAGCGCCGGCAGCGTCTCGATCAAGACAAAATAGAGGGTCAGGGCGAAGATGGTGAAGCCGATGTTGAGCGTAAAGAGCTGCGAGAAAGTGTCGTGCAGGCGACGGGCATCCCCCTTCGCCTTCGCGATCTCGCGCACACCGAGCGACGTAATGCCCAGCATGCTTATATACGTGAAATACTGCACGATACTCTGCACATAATTGCAGATACCGATGTTGGTCACCCCCAGCACTCGCGACACGTATGGATACGTGATAAAATGAAAGATATAAAGCGAGGTGGTGAGAAACCCACTATACAGTATGTTCTTCTTTAGTCCCATAGAGCCGGTGAACGTTTATCGGGGAGCGTTTATCGTTTATCGGGGGAGCGTTTATCGTTTATCGGGGAGCGTTTATCGGTGAGCAGCAACATCTCTCTAACCTCTAACCTCTAACCTCTAACCTCTAACCTCTAACCTCTAACCTCTAACCTCTAA
>JBJEKI010000006.1:19578-24678 GCA_051878555.1 Lepagella sp.
CCCCTAACCTCTAACCCCTAACCTCTAACCTCTAACCACTAAATCCTACGACATGTGTCTCTGCTTCTTCTCTTCGAAGATGTCGGCTATCGTCACGAAGATGCCCGACTCTTCCACGTCGCCAAACTCCCGATTGATCGCCGTGCCAAACATGCGCATCGTCGGCGATAGCCCCATATAAGCATTCAGCAATGGGGGTATCTTCCTACCACGTTGACGGATAAAATTGTTTAAGATCTTAAAATCCTCCTTATAGCACTCGCCGCCATATCTCGACTGCACCTCCTCGCTCAGCGCCGCCGACTCCAAGGGAACGATCGGCCACACCAGCCGGTCGGGGTCGGGGAAATGCCTGTGCATAAAGCCCAAGATCATGTCGCGACACTCTGCCCCATACGAAGGATACATCGTCACCTTGCCGAAGAGATACTTGATCTGCGGATAGCGCTTCACCAAGGCGCCCAGACCATCCCAGAGATTGTCCAAGGCATAGATCGAATGGGGTATGCCGCCGGTGTTCTGATAGTTCAGCACCACGAACGATCGACCCAGCTCGAGGGTCGACGGGAGATACTCCTTGAGAAACCGCTCCGAGAAGTGAAACATGTGGGAGGTGGCGATATGAGGCACACCCTCGTCCACACGGATATCCTCGCCCAAGATGAAGCGATAGCCGCCGATGATCTCGCGATCCTCCGGATTCCAGACGATCATCTGCCGGCAGGGCGTCGGCTCCATCATGTCGAACTCATCGATGTCACAATCCTTGCCGGTGCCCCCTCCGGCGTCGCGAAAGACTATCTCGCGAAGGCGCCCGATCTCGCGCATCGTGTGCGGAGCATTGAAGGCATCGACCACATATATCTCATTATTCCCCTTGTTCGATCGGCGCAACAAGCGATCGGGCGTCAACTCTGCCTCGATCAATGCAGTGTCTACCTTGGGTATTATTGGAGTCATAAGAGAGCGTTCCTTATTAATTAGGTGTCTATACGTTAAATCTGAAATGCATCACATCCCCATCTTCCACCACATATTCCTTACCCTCGACAGCCATCTTGCCGGCCTCCTTGACAGCAGCCTCCGAGCCGTAGCTTACATAGTCATCATATTTGATTACCTCGGCGCGGATGAAGCCCTTCTCGAAGTCGGTGTGGATGATGCCGGCAGCCTGGGGCGCCTTCGTGCCCTGTGTGAAGGTCCATGCCCTCACTTCGTCAGGCCCGGCGGTGAAGTAGGTGCGCAGGTCGAGCAACGCGTAGGCGGCGCGGATCAGGCGGTTCACGCCACTCTCCTCCAGCCCGAGGTCGTCGAGAAACTCGCGACGCTCCTCGTAGGTCTCCAACTCGGCAATCTCACTCTCCGTCTTGGCGGCCACCACCATCACGTTGGCATCCTCCCCGGCAAGCGCTGCCTTCACCTCCTCTACATAATGATTGCCCGTAACGGCGCTCCCCTCATCCACATTGCAGAGATAGAGCACCGGCTTATTCGTCAGCAAGAACAATTCGCGAGCAAATTTCTGCTCCTCCTTCCCCTCGATGGCGACACTACGTGCCGCACGTCCCTGCTCTAACGCCTCCTTATATGCTTGCAGCACACCGAGTTGCATCTTCGCCGTCTTGTCGGCACCCGCCTTAGCAGCCTTCTCCGTCTTCGCCAATCGGCTCTCCACGGTCTCTAAATCCTTGATCTGAAGCTCGTAATTGATCACCTCCATGTCGCGCACCGGATCTACGGTCGTGTCTACGTGGGTGATATTATCATCGTCGAAGCAGCGGAGCACATGGATGATAGCATCCGTCTCGCGGATATTAGCCAGGAACTTATTGCCGAGGCCCTCACCCTTCGAGGCCCCCTTCACCAGTCCGGCGATGTCGACGATCTCCACCGTAGCGGGCACCACCGACCGCGGATTGCAGAGCTCCACGAGGCGTGTCAAGCGTTCATCAGGCACCGAGATCACACCCACATTCGGCTCAATAGTACAGAAAGGAAAATTAGCAGACTGCGCCTTCGCATTGCTAAGACAATTAAACAGAGTGGACTTGCCGACATTGGGCAGCCCCACGATACCGCACTTCAGGGACATAACAAAAATATATTTTTAGCGAGCCATGCTCGGCAACGAGAAGAGGGAATGCCGGCAAAGCCGAAAGTTTCAAAAAAGAGTTAAAAAAGCCGCCTTTCGGCAACAAAACACAAAATTAATAAAAAAATGTCGAAAAACCGAAAACCCAAGCCCAAATATCTAAAAACCCACCCCTATCAGCCCCATTTAGAGGGCTGGAAATTTTGATAAGCCAATAAAAAGGGTTAACTTTGCATCACGCTAAGGGAGCGAAAATCGACCAACAGCCAAAGTTGAACCAACCCAACGACGATGTATTCGATCCCCGACGACACGAGCATACTTTCGGCACCTGCCCGGCTAACGGCGTGATTATCCGCCACTTACAGCCCCGAGCAGGACTAAAATTATACACCAAATCCAGGCACCGGGGTGGATTTCGGAAAATCTGTGGTTAATACCTTCATGTGTTGGCGGTTTGAGAAATTTTTATTTACTTTGTAACCATGGTTACTGTAACCGCGGTTACTAAAATAAAAAAAACGATGAAGTTCTATGATCGTGTATCGGAGTTGGAAGAGCTGAGGCGGATTCGTCAGTTGGCGTTCGATCGTTATTCTCGTATGACGGTCATCACCGGCCGAAGGCGCATCGGCAAGACATCGCTTGCAGCCATCGCCACCCGGGGCGATGAGCCCACGATCTATCTCTTCGTCGGTCGCAAGAGCGAAGCGGAACTATGCCGCGAATTCGGAGAACTGATCGCCACGGCGATCGGCGGCTACGTGCCCTCCGAGATACGATCTTTCGGTAGCCTCTTCCGCCTTATCATGGAGATGGGCCGCACTCGTCGTTTTAACCTGATCATCGACGAGTTCCAAGAGTGGCTCAACATTAACAAGTCGGTATATAGCGACATTCAGAACTACTGGGATCAATTGCGCGGCGAGACCCATATCAACATGATCTTGATGGGATCGGTCTACAGCATGATGCACCGTATCTTCGAAGACTACCACCAGCCACTCTTCGGCAGAGCCGACAATATGATCCGCCTACAAGGTTTCGGCACAGACACGCTCCGAGAGATAATAGCGGATTATCGACCCGAGTATAGCAATGACGAACTATTGGCATTATACGCCTACACCGGCGGGGTGCCGAAATATGTGGAATTGTTGGCGGAGAACAGCGACCTATCGATCGAGGGGATGCAGAGATACATGGTGCGCGACAATTCGCCATTTACCGACGAAGGCAAATATCTGCTCATCGAAGAAATTGGCAAGGATTATGGCATTTACTTCTCGATCTTGAGCAACATAGCCACCGGCATCAACACACAGGCGGCAATAGAGAGCGCCTTGGGAGGAATAAGCATCGGGGGGCACATCAAGAAGCTTATCGAAGACTATGGGTTGATAAGCCGAGTGCGGCCGATTCTCTCCAAGGAAGGGAGTCAAAGCGTTCGGTATGAGATATGCGACAATTTCTTGAAATTTTGGTTTCGATATTTTGATCGCAATCAGTCGATGGTGGAGATCCGTAATTTCGAGTTGCTCCGAAAGATTATCGCAGATGATTACACCACCTATACGGGGACAATCTTGGAGCGATACTTCCGGCTGAAGATGATGGAGAGCCGGGAATATTCAGCCATCGGCGCGTGGTGGGAGCGGAAGCGAGGTAAGGCGGCGAACGAGATCGACATCGTGGCGATAGCGGCGGATGGGAAGCGAGCTGTAGTGGCGGAAGTAAAGCGGCAACGGCGCAACTATGATCACAAAGAATTTATGGCCAAAGTAGAGCGCATAAAGGGAACGACGCTAAATGGCTACGACATCACTCCGCGCCTCCTCACTCTGGAAGATATGTAACCGCCACCGCGGATTTAACGGATCTTTTGCTCCGCAGTTTTTGTTAACAACGGATCTTACGGATCTTTGAAACTCCGGATTTACTCGATGATCTTGGTTTTAACAACGGATTATACGGATTTAACGGATTTAACGGATCTTTATTGAGAGAAACCGATGCGTAGTAAAAATCCGTGTTGATCCGCCTAATCCGTAGTTAACTCCCACCCCGATGCGTAGCAAAGATCAGTAAAATCAGTAAGATCTGAGGTTACACAAAAAGACGAGTATAGCTCCCCGAGCATCACGGTTTTTTAAAACCACTGATTGACCTGATTACCCTGATGTTGAGACCGCATAGCAAAAAAATCATTGCCAATCATTTTAGATCATCGCAAAAAGAGACCGCGTAGCAATAAAATCAGTAAAATCAGTAAGATCTGAGGTTCAAAATTATAATAGTTATAGCTCCCCGAGCATCACAGTTTATTTTAAGTGAACCACTGATTACCCTGATTGCCCTGATGTTGAGACACGCTCTGTACCACCCCGATGCGTAGCAAAGATCAGTTAAATCAGTAAGATCTGAGGTTACACAAAAAGACGAGTATAGCTCCCCGAGCATCACGGTTTTTTAAAACCACTGATTGACCTGATTACCCTGATATTGAGACCGCATAGCAAAAAAATCAGTAAAATCAGTAAGATCTGAGGTTAAAAATTATAATAGTTAATAGCTCTACGAGCATCACAGTCTCTCTTTTAAGTTAACCACTGATTAGCCGGATTACCTTGATGTTGAGACGCGTAGCAAAAAACATCAGTAAAATCAGTAAGATCTGAGGTTAAATAAAAAAGACGAGTATAGCTCTACGAGCATCACAGTTTTTTTTAATTGAACCACTGATTAACCTGATTCACCTGAAGCCGAGACACGCTCTGTTCCACCGATGCGTAGCAAAAAAATCAGTTAAATCAGTAAGATCTGAGGTTAAACAAAAAGACGAGTATAGCTCCCCGAGCATCACAGTTTATTTTAAGTGAACCACTGATTACCCTGATTGCCCTGATGTTGAGACGCGTAGCAAAGATCATCGCCGATCATTGCAAAAAACAAAATATAAATCATGGCTGAGGTTTCGATTATTGTGCCTATATACAATGCTGAGGCTT
>JBJEKI010000007.1:0-5927 GCA_051878555.1 Lepagella sp.
GATTTAGTTACCACTGCCCGGATCTTTTTGGCATATTTCGAAAGTCGCATCGGTTACAATGCACGCATTGCGCCCGCTGTGACTTTCAAAATCTGCTCAAAAATATCCGCCTCTACGACCCAAAAAATTTAAGGAACGCGCTCTTAATAAGATACAATAAAAGGTGTAAATTTAGATGATGCTTAACGAGTGGTTATGATTATATATGCCAACCGCCGATAGGCTTAAGGATGCGTGCCGGTATGCCTCCTATCAGAACTTTGGGCTGATCGAATGACTTATTTACCAGCGAATTTGATGCTATCACAGAATCGTCTGCGATTTGTGTCCCCTTCAGCAAAGTCGTATTTGCTCCAATCCAAATTTTATTTCCCAAACGAATGTTTCCTGTTTTTTCGATCTCTCTCCCCTCACAATCCATTATGGTGTGGGCATTGCTATCCATTACCAAAGAATCCCAACTGAATTGAATATCATCA
Organism: Lepagella sp.; assembly: GCA_051878555.1. Taxonomy (GTDB): domain Bacteria; phylum Bacteroidota; class Bacteroidia; order Bacteroidales; family Muribaculaceae; genus Lepagella. Next base: position 480 of record JBJEKI010000007.1, read on the forward strand.
CCAATCACTATGCTGTTGGTACATATTATTTTTGTTGTACCGGATATGGCAAAATTCTTGCCGAGTGATAGCGTCGCGTTGGTTTTAACATGTATCAATGCGCCATGACCGATATGAGCATCATCGGCAAAGATTATCCGACCTGCTCTCTCAACGTTAAGGATGGTATGTGCCGAGAAGGTATCAACGGCATCCGCCTCATGATACCCGATACGCACCTGACCTCGATAAGGGTTGGTTAGCACAATGCCACCTCTATACATCCTCTTAACACGCACATTACAAGCGAGCCATACCGGCAACTTGATGGCTTGCCTGAAAGAGAGGTAGCGAAAATTGAACCAAATCGAACGAGGTATAGAGTATAATATTTTCAGTAGTCGCATAAATTCGGTGTAATTTAATTGGAGTTAAAGCAATATTTTTTCTATGTATTCAGATGTAATAGTATCCCATCTAAATGGACCTTTTTGAGCAAAGTTGTTTTCCCCGCACGATATTAGTAGATCTTTGTTTTTTGACAATTTTACCAATATCTCGGTTAGTTCAGATTCAGTTCTAAAAATAAATCCGGAATTATCATCAATGATTTCCGGAGCGATGCCAACAGGAGTTGATGCAATGCATCGTCCCAGTACGTAAGGCTCTACTATAGATTGACCGAATGTCTCACTATTACTTGTTATTACAGCAAGATTGCAATTAAGATATAGTCGTTTTATTTCATCCTTACTTACAAATCCCGGGAAAATAACTTGATTGGATATTCCAAGTTCTGTAGCGAGGTCTTTCATTTTACTGAGCAATTCACCGGTGCCCGGTAAGGTTAAGACCGCTTTGTCATCTCCGGTTAAATTTATGTAATTAGCAAAAGATCTTATAAGTAAATCTTGGTTCTTGCCTATTCTAAATTGTGCCGGAAAGACAATGTTCAGCCCTTGTGTTGATGGTTCAATAAATGAATCTATAAAATAATTATCTTTTATCCCCAGCCGTATCAGCTTTATCTTATAAGATAACAATCGGAACTTTTTCTTAAGATAAGTAGTCATACAAATAACATGGTCTGCTAATAAAAGCAATGCGCTCCCAATAACAAATCTTGCTATAATTGCTTTGGTCGGACTATTATGCCTAAATCCATGAATTGTGTATACTATTTTGAATTGTCGCTTAGAAATCAGTCGAAGCCTGACTGCAGATGCAACAGCTAATTGCCAATTGTTTTGAACGTGAACACATTCTATATTATAGTCAATTATGATTCGGGCGATTTGAGAAACTAAGCGATTGAAATCTTTATGTTCATCAAGTCCGGACACTCTTTCGATATTGACTCCTTCGGATTTAAGAATATCTCCCAATCCGGGTTCTTGTTCATTCGTGCCTGCAACCCCGATTACGTCAACTCCGGCTTGTCTCAGCGCAATGATCTGATCGGTCAATAGCGAAGACAATCCGATACGAAAGTCCGACGCAAAAAACAATAGTTTACGCATACGGTTATGATTTGATTAAATCTTTAAACAATACATCCCATTTATTCATCACAATCTCTTCTGTAAAATTTAGTTCAATTCGCTTAATTGCGTTCTTAGAAATTCTAAGTCGATCCTCTTCGTTTTCCATCAGATGAGAAAGACGATTAGCGAACTCCTTTACATTCTCGGACTCTACCAAATAACCCGATACACCATCTTCGATTAAATCGGATGGCCCACATGGACAATCAAATGACACCGGAGCGACCCCCATCGCCATTGCTTCCATTAGTGTCATACCAAACCCCTCATAGCGCGAAGAGAAGCAGAATATAGAGTGCGAAGCATATTCTTTTTCAATTTCTGCAGTGCGTCCGGCTAATATGATTGAGTCGCTCAATCCGGCATCGTTAATCTCTTTTTGCAGCTCCTCTTGATCCTCTCCCGAGCCGAAGATGTCAAGATGCCACTCCTCTCTAAGTGATTCCGGTAGTAATCTCCATGCTTGAATCAGGAGGTCAAACCCTTTCTGTTTACAAAGTCTGCCGGCTGCCATAACACGCTTATTATTCGTCAGCTGATAACTCTCAGTCAGTTTATAGATACAAGGATTGGGTATTACGGATATATTGCTATAGGATTTACCCCAATCGGCGGCATCACGGTGAGTCAGTACTACAAAGCGATCATAACGCTTTATTACTCTTCTCTCCGAGAAATCCAACCAGGCGTTAATAAGATGATGTATAGCCGACCTATGATTGCTTAGAGCATCAAGCCTCCTGAAATGTTTGGAGAAATGCAATTCCAATACAGTGCGACCGCAATTCTTTAGATATGGAAGAAATGACATTTCATGTGTATACATCGATACGGATATGTCAGGCTGAATTTCAGCCAATAGTTTAGAGAGTTTTTGCTTATGCTCTTTTTTAGCCTTAATCCTCGCCAAGATCCGTCGATGTAGCGGTAACTTCATTATCGACTCGTAATCGATGTCGAGATCGTGAGTAGCAATCTTGTTAGAAAGAGGAAAGAATTTGGGCCTGTCCTTTTGAGATGTTGTGATGATATGCACTTCATAACCTAATGTTTCAACAAGGAAATTAGTTCGAGATGTTAATTCGTGCTCCATACCTCCTGAGTTATGAAGTGATGGTATACAATATACAATTTTCATTTATGTAATATTTTATTAATTATTAATTTAGGTGAAATAGAGAGTATTAATAGCGACAATGCTTTCAAATTAGTTGGCTTATATCGCAGTGCCTTTGCGGCACACCTGAAAGCCGATGAACGATAAAGATGTCCTAAATTGATCACAGCTCTCATCTTATACCAGAACGACACATACTCATCAACACCCTTATCCCGATATTCTTTAGATAGTGAATTAAGAGCTAAACCGACTGCATCCTTGGTTGTACGGAGATCTGCCGGCACTTTCCCGGTTATTCCGGTGGTAGGAGTAAAATATTGAGCCTCCACGCGAGTACTGTAAGCAATCTGATAACGACACGCCAATCGAGCCCATGTCAGCAGATCCTCCCCGGAAGTAACGCCTACAGGGAATCCTCCGACTGCCTCAAATGCGCTCTTTCGAGCCGTAACGATAGATGTCCAAAGAGGCGGATGAGAAGTAGATGCAACATGGAAATAATTATCGAGAACACCATCTCTGTCATTGAAAGACAAATTGCGAATTATCAAAGGTGAGATGCGATTAAATTCATCGACAAACTCATATCCGGTGGCGAAGACACCACACTGCGGATAGCGCTCGATTAGGTTGGCGACAGTAGCAAGATAGTCGGGTCTCCAGATATCATCACCATCGAGCAGGGCGATGAACTCGCCGCGAGCCTCCGCGATGCCGCGATTGCGAGCCGCAGACACTCCGGCATTCTCCTGGCGGATCAGCCGTATGCGCGGATCAGCAAAACTCTCTACGACAGCTGCGCTGCCATCGCTGCTCCCATCATTCACCACCACGACCTCAAAATCCTGATAGCTCTGCGCCAGCACCGACTCCAAAGTCCGCCCAATCAGCGCCTCCTTGTTATAAAGCGGAATAACTACTGAAATCATAGATATAGATATTAGATAATAGATAATAGATAATAGATAAGAATTATAGCCGTTAACTCTGCAAAATGCGTGGATAAAAACAGATTTGTGCCGCCAAAATATCATTTACAATCATTGCAGATCATTGCAAAAACCTTTACTCGACTGCGATGCAAGTATCATTGCCGATCACCGTGCAAAAAATCCGTGTAAATCCGTTTAATCCGTGGTTAACATTGCTATAACTTGCTGTAGAGCGATGCGATCAGGCGGTCGTAGTTCACCGCCGCAAACTGCTTCGCTCGCTCTATCGACCCTGTCGATAGGCGGCACAGTAGCTCTTCTTCGCTGACCAGCTCCACAATCTTCGTCGCCAGATCTTCCACCGACTCTCGCTCGTGCAGTAACCCCGTGTCGGGTGTCACCACCTCCGGCAGTCCTCCAGTGTTCGACACCACCGGTACGACACCGCGTGCCATCCCCTCGATCGCTGTCAAACCGAATCCCTCGCTACGCGATGGCATCAGCAAGATGTCCATCCGGTCATAATATCCTTCCAACTCATCCTGTCCCTTCCGTCCTACAAACTCTACCTTGTCAATGACACCTAACTCCCTTGCCGACTCTTCCATAAGCTCCCTTTGAGATCCATCCCCTACGACAAGAAGTCGCACTCGGTTCGACATGGCGCATACCTTGGCAAATGCCGGCACCACCAAGTCCATCCCCTTGATGTGCTCCAAACGGCTCACCACCCCTATGGTGATAAGATTGCCATCCATACGAGGACGTCCCTCCTCACGTATCGAGATATAATCGGGCAAAGCATTATAGATAGTAAAATGATTACCCCGTCGGGTGAGGGTTGTATACTCATCATAGAGGGATGCCGACCCGAAGAAAGATTTCTCCGCTCTCAGCGTGATGCACTGAAACGCCGTGAGAACATGGCGAGCGAGCCACTGTACCAATTTTAGCCCACCGGGAGAATAAATATCCGCCGGAGTGTGGGCAGTGGCCACGATTCTTTTTGCTCCAAACAGGCGGAGCAAGATTATCGGTACGCCGCCGGGTGCCATATACTGAACATGTGTCACCTCCGGGCGGAACTCCCTCACTTGGCGACGCAAAGCCGACCACAGCTGAGAGAGGGTGGTCTTGAGCCCCACCGGGCGGATGCCCTCCGGAGATAGAAGGATAACCTCAGCCCCAGTACGGCGATAGCGATCCACCATCACCGCAGAATGTTCAAAATAGCAAACCACGCGCACTTGATGCCCGGCACGAAGCAGTGCCTGCACCAATGCCAGCGTCTGAATCTCCGTCCCCCCCGTAAGTAAACAAGGAATACAAACCAATACCTTCATAAAAATTTATCTGTACGGACGCGATAAAAAACAACACATTTGATTATTAAACCACTGATTGACCTGATTTCCCAAATTCCGAGACAGCGGAGCAAAAATCAGTAAAATCGTGTTCATCAGTAGACAAAACAACCGGAAGGCAATGCTCTGCGAGCAACAAGACTCTTTTTTATTGTCTTCTGATTTTCCTGATTTAACTGAAGCAAAGCCATAAACGATCTCACACCGATGCGTAGCAAAGATCAGTTACATCAGTTAGATCTGAGGTTCAAAAATATAAGAGCGCGTTCCTTAAATTTTTGGGGTCGTAGGGGCGGATATTTTTGAGCAGATTTTGAAAGTCAAAGAGGGCGCAATGCGGGCATTGCAACCGATGCGACTTTCGAAATATGCCAAAAAGATCCGGGCAGTGGTAACTAAATCTACCAATATCTATTGCTGATTTTGTTATCATTTTAACTTTTTTATAGAATAGTGTTAATGAAATGTTAATTATATTTTGCGATTCCGGAAATCTATGGAGCGTTGAA
>JBJEKI010000008.1:0-24575 GCA_051878555.1 Lepagella sp.
TGTATATTAGTAGATTAAGTTACCTTAGTCCGGATCTTTTTGGCATATTTCGAAAGTCGCATCGGTTACAATGCACGCATTGCGCCCGCTGCGACTTTCAAAATCTGCTCAAAAATATCCGCCTCTACGACCCAAAAAATTTAAGGAACGCGCTCTAAGAATAATGTTCACATAAAAAAAGTCTGAGCCATGGCAATCATAAAAGTCAGCGAACTTCAGAAGAGTTATAACCGAGGGAAAGTAAAAGCCCTGCGGGGTGTCTCACTCGAAGTGGAAGAGGGAGAGGTATATGGACTGATCGGGCCGGATGGTGCCGGCAAGACTACGCTCTTCCGGATTCTCGCCACGTTGCTGACCGCAGATTCGGGAGATGCGATGGTGGATGGGTGTGACGTAAAGCGCGACTATCGTCGGATAAGGAAAGAGATCGGCTATATGCCTGGGAAGTTTTCGCTCTATCAGGATATGAGTGTGCAAGAGAACATGGAATTTTTCGCATCTGTCCATCACACGACGATCTCGGAGAACTATGACTTGGTGAGAGAGATCTATAGTCAGATTGAGAAATTCAGCAACCGTAAGGCGGGGAAACTCTCCGGGGGTATGAAGCAGAAATTGGCATTGAGTTGCGCCTTGATCCATGCGCCGAGGGTATTGCTTCTCGACGAGCCGACAACGGGAGTCGACCCGGTGTCGCGGCGGGAATTTTGGCAGATGCTCCATAGATTGAAAGATCTCCATGGCATCACTATCGTGGTGTCGACGCCCTACATGGATGAAGCGATGCAATGCGATCGGATTGCACTGATACAGAATGGGGAAATCATGCAAATAGACACGCCCCAAGGGATCATCGACTCCTACGACCGCGAACTATGGAGCGTATCGAGCGATCGGATGCACGCACTGCTTGGGGACTTACGCGAATTGTCGATGGTGAGAGAAGCCTTCTCCTTTGGGGAGAGTTACCATGTCACCCTGCACGAAGGAGGAGAAATAGACATCCTACGCGAAGAGTTGTCGGCGAAAGGACATAAAAATCTCAGGATAGAGCCGACTCAAGCGGGGATCGAAGATTGTTTCATGGCATTGATGACAACAGAATAACGCGATCGAAGATGAAAGATAACTATGTAATAATAGCTGAGGAACTTACCAAGAGGTTTGGCGACTTTACGGCGACCGACCATATCACCTTCCGAGTGAAAGAGGGAGAGATCTTCGGATTCTTGGGAGCGAACGGAGCCGGTAAGACGACAGCTATGCGGATGTTGTGCGGACTGAGTAAGCCGAGCGAAGGGAGAGCCGAAGTTGCGGGATATGATGTGGATCGGCAGGCAGAAGATGTGAAGAAGAACATCGGGTATATGAGTCAGAAATTCTCACTCTACGATGATCTGACCATCTATGAGAACCTGCGGCTCTTCGGCGGGATTTATGGCATGAGCGACAAAGAAATCAAGGCGAGAGCGGAGCGAGTCTATGACGAATTGGGACTACGAAGCGAACGGAATAAGCGGGTATCGTCCCTACCCTTGGGATGGAAGCAGAAGCTTGCCTTCTCGCTGAGCATCTTTCATGAGCCGAAGATTGTATTTCTCGATGAGCCGACGGGAGGCGTCGATCCGGTGACACGTCGGCAATTTTGGGAGATGATCTATAGGGCGGCAGATCGGGGTATTACGGTGTTCGTGACCACCCACTATATGGATGAAGCGGAATATTGCGACCGCGTGAGCATCATGGTGGATGGTAAAATCGAAGCCCTCGACACCCCCTCCAACCTGAAACGAGCCTTTGGAGTCACAACGATGTATGATGTATTTCTGACCTTGGCACGTAAAGCCACGAGGAGTAGCGACTTAAAGGAGATAATGCGATGAAACAATTTATAGCATTCGTAAAGAAAGAATACTACCACATATTTCGGGATCGGCGCACGATGCTGATTCTGCTGGCTATGCCGATCATCTTGATGGTGCTATTCGGCTATGCGGTTACGACGGAAGTGAAAAATGGGCGCGTGGCGATCTATGATACGTCGAAAGATGAGATGACCCGGATGATAGCAGAGCGTATCGATGCCAATGAATATTTCACGGTAGAGCGAGATGTGGCGAATGTGTCAGAGGCAGAGAAACTCTTCAAGGAGGGAAAGATCGACCTGGCGGTGATCTTCAGCGACAATTTCTCCGACGAGATGAAGCAAGGAGGGAGCGGAGCTATCCAGCTCTTGGCAGATGGGTCAGAGCCGAACCAAGCCTCGACGCGAGTCGGCTATGCCATGCAAGTGCTGAGCGACTGCATGCGAGAATACTCGGAGAAGAAGGGGATGAGTCAGCCTCTGCGTATTACACCTGTGACACGCTTCCTGTTCAATCCGCAGAGCAAGAGTGAGTATAACTTTGTGCCGGGAGTGATCGGCTTGATCTTGATGCTGATATGCTGCATGATGACCAGCATCTCGATAGTTAGGGAGAAAGAACAGGGCACGATGGAGATCCTGCTTGTGTCTCCCTTGAGTCCTCTGACTATCGTATTGGCAAAACTTGTGCCCTACTTCACTATTTCATGTGTCAACTTGGTCACGATTTTGCTATTATCGAGCATTATGTTGCACATACCGATAGCGGGAAGCCTCCTTGGACTTGCCGGAGTGTCATTCATCTATATTATCGTGGCGCTATCGTTGGGCTTGCTGATTTCGACACTTGTCAACTCACAGTTGGCGGCAATGCTGATTTCGCTCTTGCTGATCATACCGACGATCTATCTTTCGGATATGGTGTTCCCGGTGGCGAGTATGCCGGAGTCGCTGCAAAGAGTGTCATCGGTGATGCCTGCACGCTGGTATATCGATGCCATTCGGAGGATTATGATTCAGGGGGTGGAGATGAGATATGTGCTGAAAAATGTGGCAATACTCACGCTGATGGGGGTAGTATTGCTAAGTATATCATGGAAATTGTTTAAAACTAAACTGGATTAAGAGGATGGTTATAAAATATCTGATAGAGAAAGAGTTCAAGCAGATGATGCGTAATATCATCTTGCCGGTGATCTTTGTTATTCTGCCGATTGGAGTATTGAACTTGATACCGCGCGTAGCGACGCAGGAGGTAAAGAATCTGAAAGTAGACATCATCGACAATGATCACAGCACACTTTCGAAGCGTTTGGAGCAGAAGATATGCGCATCAGATTACTTCCACTTATATAGCGAATCGTCGACCGCGAGTATGGCGATGGAGGATATCGACCGCGGGGCATCGGACTTCATCATAGAGATAGAGCCGGACTTCGAGCGCAACTTGATTCGCGAGGGAGAGAGCCGGGTTATGATCACCGGCAATGCCGTGAATGGAGTGAAGGCGGGATTGGGGAGCAGCTACTTGGCACAGATCATAGCGGACTTCAGCGCCGAACTACGCCGGGAAGAGGGTCTTGATGCCGGAGGAGTAAGGGTGGCAGGGTTTGATGTCTCGCCACGTTATCTCTACAACACGACCTTGGACTATAAGACGTATATGGTGCCGGGATTGTTGGCGATGTTGTTAGTGCTGACGGTAGGATTTTTGCCGGCGCTCAACATCGTGGGAGAGAAAGAGACGGGCACGATCGAGCAGATCAATGTCACGCCTGTGAAGCGTCGCGACTTTATTCTCTCGAAGATGATACCCTACTGGGTAGTAGGACTCTTTATGATGCTGTTTGCCATGCTGATAGCCAAGGTATTATACGGGATAGTTCCGGTGGGGTCGGTATGGACGATACTCTTCTTTTCGACGATCTTCATATTGCTGATGTCGAGTTTGGGATTGATTATCTCGAACTACTCGGGCACGATGCAGCAGGCAGCATTAGTGATGTTTTTCTTCTTGGTGATCTTTCTGCTGATGAGTGGGTTGTTGACACCGATCTCGTCGATGCCGGAGTGGGCACAAAAGATCACGATAATCAATCCCTTACGCTACTTCATCGAAGTCTTGCGCTCGGTCTACCTTAAAGGGAGTGAGCTACGCGACTTGACAAGTCAATTTTACGCACTAATCACGATCACCACAGTAGTAGGAATCTGGGCGATCACCAGCTACCGCAAGCAAGGATAAGAATAGGAGCGCGTTCATTAGAACGCGCTCTTATTTATTCAGGATATTGGTTTTTATGGGTGATATATTCCTCCTTTTTATCACATACCATTCCTTCAAATAGGCCGTGCAATTTGGTGTAATGATGTGTTGAGGTCTCTATGTTATGATCCGGTATCAACCCCAAGGCATCAATATCATTAAATAATCTAATTAAGGATCTTCCGATGGCCCAAGCCAAATTTACCGGTACGGCATTGCCGATTTGCTTATATTGATCGGAGAGATTGCCTGAAAAGAACCAATCATCGGGAAAAGTTTGTATTCGAGCATATTCTCTGACAGTCAGAGGTCTTGTATCGATCGGATGGCATCGTTCGGTTTGCTTTTGAGCCGGAGCACATGTAAGGGTAAGGCTTGGTTCATCCATAGATAGGCGACGAGCCATACCGGTTTTTCCTCCGCCGAGGTTATAGCTGCCTTTCATATAATCGCGAGCCACATCTTCGGGGAGGTCACGCCAGTCCCCGCCCTCGGGTACAAGAGCCATAACTCGCTGTTTTGATTCGGGATACTTCTGTCCATCGGAAGGTGGCACATCCGTATCATAAAGGTTTCCGGCAAAAAAAGCATCCCGTAGAGTTCTCACAGAAGGCGACACATCTGGCCAACGGAATGTTACGAAAGGAGCAATATCATTTCGGATAGCTACGAGGATAAGACGTTCTCTCTTTTGAGGCACATCATATTGAATAGCTCGGAGCACTCTTGGCGTAACAAGGGTATAACCCAATTCAGCTATCACATCCTTAATCGTTTGCAGAGTACGACCATGATCATGCTCAAAGAGACCCTTTACATTTTCGCCCAAGAAGACAGCTGGTTGTATCTCCTTAACGGCACGAGCCAACTCAAAAAAGAGTGTGCCTCGAGTTTCTTCAAAACCAAGTCTTTTCCCGGCATAGGAGAAGGCCTGACAAGGGAATCCTCCGGACAAGAAGTCGATTTTACCTCTGAACGGAGTGAAATCGATCTCATGCACATCGCCCTCGACAACGTTCCAATCGGGGCGATTGCGTCTCAATGTATTACAAGCACTATGATCTAATTCATTTAACAGCAGATGATGAAATCCGGCCTTTTCCAAACCAAGAGCCAAACCGCCGGCACCGGCAAACAGTTCAGCGGATGTAAATATGCTCGAAGGTTCAACCGTAAGTTCTTCAGTCCAACCGGTCGACAGCATAGCCGATACTTCAGGAGCTGAAGACACTTCGTCAAGATAGAAGAATCTTCTGCCATCTTGATGTGTATGTACGAGGTACTTACCACTGCGAATCCAGGATTCGACAGTAGCTCTTGACACACCAAGCAGGTCAGCAAAATTATTAACCGATATACTTCTGCGATGCATATTACTTTCTCTCAATTTGATGGAAGCCTTCGTATGTAGAAAAAGCTAACAGATAAAGAGCTGTCAATAGATCAGAATGTTCCTTGGTTAACTCATCATACACCGTATTATTCAATGATAAAGATTTATCTTCACTTACCACATCCTCGATAATCACGGGGAGGGCGACACATAACTTATAAAAAGCATTCTTATCGCCGAAGACGAGTTCATAAAACTTATCCATAGACATACGGCGAATCCTATTGTGGGAGCGGGGCTTTTTGTCTAAAGATATACGCCATGTTTCATCCTTGGATTTTGTCGAAATCGCTTCAACCAGATAGCAAGTGGCTTGATCATCGTCGAGCAGTTTTGCTTGCATCTTCATATAGGTCTTTTGAGACGATGCGGAGTTCATGGTGTTATGCTTATTTTTTATTTCGACATATATATGCCGCTCGTCATTTTCGACATCGAATCCTTGAGAAGGCACTACCCAACCATTGCCGGCATATTTGAAGAGATTTTGATGGAAATAGCCTATGCAATTAGTATTGCTCTTATCTATTTGGCGGAAACACTCATCTTCGATGGCTTGTTTGATAGACTTACCATATACTTTGGAATCAAAAGTAAGCTTGATCGGATCAACAATATTTTCGTTAAACCGAGACAAAGTAATCTCACGCCGATAAGAATGCACCGTAAGTCTCACATGCTCAAAAATATCCTCATTAGATATGAATCCAAGGTTATAATCGTGTCTCATTATAAAACTAAATTAAAAAGTGACCACAAAGATAACAAAAGAATTTGAGAAAATAAAATAAGAGAGCGTTCTAATGAACGCGCTTTATGCGGATGGCGCATCCGCCGCCTGGGGCGAGGTGTTGGCGCAGGCGGGTGCGTGATGTTACTTTCACTTTGCGGATGCGATAGGCTTGCGGATTCTCTTTCCAGTCGGCATCGGGAGCATCCTCGTAGATGGTGGCTTCATACTTGATGCCTACGGGCAGGAAGGAGAGATCGATAGTGGCAGTGCGGGCATTATGGTCGGTAATGGCGCCTACATACCAATCGTCGGAGTTCTTGTCGAGACGCGCTACGGTGATATAACGCGCCGGTTCGGCTTCGAGATATTTGGAGTCTTTCCAATCTACGGGTACATCCTCGATAAACTTGAAGGCATCGGGGAAGCGGAGATAATTCTCGGGGAGGTCGCATGCCATCTGCAGAGGAGAGGGCATGGTGAGGTATAGGGCGAGCTGGCGAGCGATGGTGGTGCCTGCCTGATCGGTTTTACCCTCGCCATAATAGCTGAGGCGTGTTTCGAAGAGCCCGGGGGTATAATCCATCGGGCCGCCTTTGAGGCGTGTGAACGGGAGGATACAAGTATTCGAAGGGGGATTACCACCCATCGACTCGAACTCGCCGCCGCGAGCAGACTCTTGCGCCACCCAGTTGGGATATGTGCGGCAGAGGCCTGTGGGGCGAGGAGCCTCGTGGCTATCGACCATGATATGATGGCGGGCAGCCTGATCGGCGACATAGAGCACATGGTCTACCATCCATTGCGAAGTATGGTGCTCGCTGCGAGGGATGATAGCACCGACATAACCGGTCTTGACAGCATCATAGCCATGATCGTTCATATAGGCGAAAGCGCGGTCGAGTTGGCGCTCATAATCGGCGGCATTGGCGGCAGTCTCATGGTGCATAATAATCTTGACGCCACGGCTTCGGGCATAACGTTGGATAGAATCGACATCAAAATCGGGGTAAGGGGCATCGAAGAGGAACTGGCGATTCTTGCGATAAGAGCACCAATCCTCCCAGCCTTGATTCCACCCCTCGACGAGTACGGCGTCGATATTATGGTCGGCAGCGAAATCGACATACTTCAGCACATTGGCAGTGTTGGCGGGATGACGTCCGTTGGGGGTCAGTTTGTCGTAGTCGGTGATGCCGGGTTTGGCGCGGTAATCGTCGGAATAAGCCCATGTTTTTTTATGGCCGACGAACATCTCCCACCAAACGCCGACGAACTTCATCGGACGGATCCAGGATGTATCCTCGAAGGCGCAAGGTTCGTTGAGGTTATAGATGAGTTGAGAGGCGAGGATATCGCGGGCATCATCGCTGATGATAAGAGTGCGCCATGGGGTGGAGAAAGGGAGCTGGAGGTATCCGGCGACGCCGAGGCGGTCGGGCACGAGGTGAGAAGAGAGAGAGAACTCGGCTGGGTTAGTGTCCAAGAGCAATGCCGGGTAACCGACGAGAGCCGCCTCATGGAGGTTGACATATACATGATCCTTGGTTTTGAGCAGGAGGGGAGTTTGGATGGTGTTACCACCGGCGCGTTGCGCCTCGCTATGCCCGGCGTAAGAGGCGAGAGCATGGGGGAGCGAAGAGAACGAAGTCTCCGACCAGAGATACTCATCGGTGTCATAATCGCCGGGTATGCAGAAGAGGGTATGGTCATCGGAGAAACGGAACTCGGTTTTCTCCGCCATAAGGGTAAGATAATTCACCTTGTTTTGAAGGGGGAGTTCATATCTGAAGCCGACGCCATCGTCGAAGAGGCGGAATCGGATGGTGAGGAGTCGTTCGGGGTTGGGAGCCACGAGGTGTACAGCCAGCTCGCGATGGTTATCGCGAACGGAGGCATACTCGCCCCAGACGGGAGACCAGGAAGTGTCGGAAGAAGTGGTATCGACCGAAGCAATCGAAAAACCGGAGATGAACTCCGCTTCGGTGCCGACGAGTCCGAGTTTGGAGTCAGCGACGAGAGTTTTCTCCTTATAAGAGATGGTATAAAGAGGAGTGCCTCGGTCGTCGAGTTTGAACTCGAGTTTGATGTCGCCATTGGGCGAAGAGATGGAGTTAGCCGCCGATGCGGAGAACGATGAGAGAGAGAGGAGAGAGGAGAGCGAGACGAAGGCGACAGAGGCGAAAAGCGACAGAGCGCCGGAAAAGAACTTGGTTCGCATAGGTGATTGGATAGATGGTTAACACGATACAAAGATAGCTCAAAAAAGCGAAGCAACCAAAAATGCTATTACACTTTTTCAAGGGAATAATTGAGGTGCACTACACTTTTTCAAGGGAATAATCCTACATTCGTTACACTTTTTCAAGGGAAAGATACTATAATGGCTACACTTTTTCCAACGAATCGGGGCGAGAGGGAGTAAGAGCGGGCTCTAAAAAGGGGTGTGAGCCTTTTTGGTCACACCCCTTTTTGCTTTGGAAGGCGAGCTGAAGCTCGCTCACAGAACCAATATGGGTATCTTTTTGCTTATTTACGTTTTTGGCGCTTGTTGTGCTTTTGATGCTGATCGTGCTTTTTGGGATGGTCGTGACGGTGAGTGCAGCAGGGAGTCGCCTTCACATATACTCTTTTGCTCTTCTTGAACGCTACCTGCACGGGGATGTCGCGGTTGGAGGCGAAAGCATCCAATTCTGTGCGAGCTGCTCTCTCCGAGATCTTGGTGAGTTTGGCATACTTCTTGGCGGAGATATCCTTGTGCTTGTCGAGGTAAGAGAGGAGTATCGAGAGACGATGCTCACGCTCAGCCTTGAGGCAAGAATTGTGCCGACAATGAGAGCAATCGCCCGAGCAGACGGGTTGAGGAACGTTATGATGCTGACCGGCCATCATCTGAGAGCAACAGAGCGTTGCAAGGATAGCCAATGCGATAATGCGGAGTTTGAAAAAAGCCTTCATGATAGTTATGAGTTTAGGAGTTTAGGAGTTTATGAGTTTATGAGTTTATGAGGAGAGGAGGAGATGAGAGGAGGATCGATGATTATGCATTTTTTAAACATATCCGGAAATGTGTATCATCTACATATATGACACATAAAATAGTGAATCGTTACATCGGAAATAAAAAAATTCACAATATTGCACAAATTATAGTTAATTGTGAAAAATATGGCCTCTATTTGTTAACTTTCTTAACATTTGTGTTAAATTAATGTTAAAAAATCGGGGGGGGTAATTTTTAAAATCTATTTTGTAAATTTGCGAACTTTTTCACTAAAAAGTGCAAAATTTAGAGGGTCGACAGGCTCGTTAATCCATATCGATGGCAACCCAAATTTTCACATCGATCTACTGACCGAAATCTTCCAAATATCGATCAACATATCGGAACCTGTAAACTCGATCACTTGACCGCAACCTGCAAATACGATCTACTGACCGAAAAAAACCTGCTCGCCCGCTCGGCGCCTCTAAATGACCAACAACAAAACCCTAAAGAACGAATAGTTTTGAAACGTAGTCTTAGACATATCGTTGCAATGCTATTACTGACTGTCTCGGCGCTCTACGTAGCAGCCAAGGAGGAGATACGCGACTCGGTGGAGATCAAATTTCGCCAGAGCAAAGTCGATGTCGACCCGAAGTTTGAGAGTAATAGCGAAGCATTAACCCGGATCTCCGACAGCTTGAAACTGTCGAAGCGCGACTCGATGGCACTTCGCCTTGTAAAGGTGACGGTGGTCGGTGCGGCATCGCCGGAGGGAAGCGTGAAGTTCAATCGCTGGCTCTCCGAGCAGCGTGCAGCGGCACTCTTCACCCGCATCAAGGGGTTGAGCGAGATTTCTGCACCGGAGATGGTGCACGAATTCTTGGGGCGCGACTGGAACGGGCTCTATGCACTTGTAGCCGCCGATGAGAAAGTGCCCTATCGCGACGAAGCACTCGCCTTGATCCGCGAGATCATCGACTATGGCGGACTGACCCGAGAGGGTACCGACCCGGTGGTGAAATTGAAGAGACTTCGTGGGGCACGACCCTACAACTATATGTACAAGCATCTCTTCCCGCAGTTGCGTCGTTCGGAGGTGAAGTTATGGTATGAGAAAGTGCCCAATCCCAAATTCGAGGGACTCCGCAAGGCACCGTTGCGGGCATATCAGCCGGAATTGGCGGCAGAGCCGACGGGGATGCCCTTGGCGCTCGACGTGCCGGAATATGAGCCGGTGATCGACCCCAAGAAACCCTTCTATATGGATATACACACCAATATGCTCTACGATGCGGCAGCGCTTCCCAACCTTGGTATCGAATTTTACCTTGGCAAGCAGCTCAGCATCTGCGGCGACTGGGTATATGCATGGTGGCGCAACAAAGAGCGGCACCGCTACTGGCGCTACTATGGCGGAGAATTGACCCTCCGTTGGTGGATAGGCAAGAAAGCGAAAGAAAAGCCCCTGCAGGGGCACCATCTCGGCATCTATGCCCAAGCCTTCACCTACTGCTTCGAATGGGGTGGAACGGGTGAGATCGGTGGACGGCCGAGAGGCACGATTTGGGATCGCTGTCAGTATGGAGCCGGCATAGAATATGGCTACTCACTTCCCGTGGCACGCCGACTAAACATAGAATTTGATTTGGCTGTTGGTTACGTTGGTGGCCAATACTGGAAATTTGAACCGTTAGGAGAGCTCAACTTGTGGCGTGCCACCAAGCAACGTCACTACTTTGGGCCGACAAAAGTAGGTATTAATCTGGTATGGCTGATCGGTCGTGGCAACGTGAATGAGCGAAAGAAGAAAGGAGGGAGCCGATGAAGCGAATGATCTTTATAATCGGAGCCATGTGGCTACTACTTTCTTCCTGCCGGCACATACCGCTCGACGACATCGACGAAGTCACCATGACTGTCAGAGTGGTCTACGATTGGGAGAAAGCACCCGAAGCAGCCCCCAAAGGGATGTCGATCTTCTTCTATCCTGAAGATGGAGGACACTACTACCGCTACGAACTAAAGCCGGAAGGGGGCAAAGTAAAACTGCCTGTAGGACGCTATAGGATCATCACCTATAGCAATGACTCCCACTCGACAGAGCAGAGTGATTTCAACGACTTCGACAAACATGTGATCTTCAACTATGACTGCGATCTGCTTCGTCCGGTGAATGGAGTTGCCTCACGCAATCTCTTGAATCGACTCAACCTCAACGAGCCGACACTCTTCGCGCCAATGGAGCGGATGTGGGGATGCTCGGAGATGATAGTAGAGGTCAAAGATATCGAGGGAGAACAGGTGATCATCCTTTACCCCGACAAATTGCTTTGCGACTATAAGGTGACCTTCACCAATGTGGTGAACATCGACTCACCGATGTGGATATGTGCATCGCTGTCGGGACTCTCCGATGCGATCTATATGGGATCATGCAGCGTCTCTGAGCAGAGTGCCATCTTCCCCTTCCTCTGCGAGAGGGTAGACGACAAGACGGTGGAGGGTACATTCCTGACCTTTGGCAACTGCGAGTCGGTACTCAAAGAGCACAAAGTGCGACTGATAGTCTATGCCAAACGCTATGTGCTTGACGAGAACGGCGAACCGAAATTAGATGAAAACGGGAATAAGATTATCACCTCCGACTACTTCATCTACGATGGTGACAATATGGTGGTAACGACACAAGTCGATGAAGCAGAAGATCGCTGGAACGTTCACATCATCATCGACGGGATAGAGTTACCCGAGCCTGTAGGCAATGGGGGTGGTATGTCGATAGATGTCGGCAACTGGGATACAGAAGAATGGGTTATAGATGCCTGACAAAGGAGTCGGATAACCTACGAAATAGAAATAACCAATAAACAAAATTACTAACTCAAACAAGACACTTATGAAAAAACTTCTATTAGGAGCGGTGGTGTTAGCGATGCTGGCGAGCTGCTCAAATGATGAAGAAGGTGCTCTTCGTCCGAAGAGCGACCAGATAGGTTTTTCGGGAGTCTTCTCGAATACCTTGACCCGAGCCGCCAACGGCTACTGCAACAACAATAAACCAGAAACATTCAAAGCTCTTTTCTATTACGAAGCAACAGCTGGAAGCAATGAATTTTCCAACTTATTCAAATACACAGATTTTACAACATCTGATTTCACAATTTGGGAACCTGCAACAGGATCTTATGTATGGCCAGTCGATAAGAATTCATCAAATCAGTTGAAAGTATGGGCTTATACAATTCCTTCTGGATCAGGAAGTGGTTATAATTATGGTTACTATGATTCTACGAATAAGACTTTCGAAGTTGGTTATACCATACCTACTGTCGTTGCCAATCAAAACGATATCTGCGTAGCGTCATATATAGGTACTCGCGGAGATATAACAACAATTCCTTTGAATTTCAAGCACGTCCTTTCTCAAATAGACTTTGCGGTAAAGAATGGCAATAAGACTACACATGTAGAAGTAAGTGATGTAAAAGTAATGAATGTAAAAGGAAAAAATGCAAAAATTTATTTTCCAACAGCTACAACTACAGCCGGCAAAAACCATTCTGACGGAACATATTCTACAGAATCTTATGGCGGAGCTACAGTAGATGTTTCAAACACTTTGACAGACACTTATCAGATATCATTCTCAGGAATGGCACAAGTGGCCGGTGGTAAGACTGTAAATTTGTCCGCATCGACTTCTGAGGAATGGGCGACCAATACAATGTATCTTTTGCCTCAAACATCACTTAAATCTTCAACATTCACAGTTTCCAGCACTACAGCTCCAGCTTCTGATATTCCTTGTATAGCAGTCAATTTAAATATCTGGAACGTGAGTGGTACATCTGTAAACAAGGATACAGACGTTTTGCTCTTTGGCGAAAAGAATGTTGGTACTTGGATATACATTCCTTTCCCTAATGCAGAATGGTTAATGGGTAAACGATATCATTACACTCTCGTAGTAACAGGTGCAACAGGAAGCTTGGATGAAATCAAGCTTGATTGCTTTGTTGACGACTTCTATCCTAATGGAGAAACCGAAATTTAAACGACATTGAAAAAATGAAAAAAATGAAAAAATTAATATATATAGCATTGGCGATATTTACACTTACCGCCTGCTCAAATGAGGATGACTTCAGCAAAAGCTCGTCCAACAAAAAAGAGATAGGGTTTATGGCCACTATCGGTTCAAATACCCGTGCAAGTTCAGGTTTTTGTGTAAACAACAAACCCGGACAAATAAAAGTTTGGGCATGTGTCCCAGAAGGCAGTGGGTTCAAACCATATTTTGAAGAAGACGTTTTCACAATTAGATCAAATGACGATGATTTTTATACTACATCTCAGGGACGGGAACGCTATTGGCCTGATTCAGATGTAAGATTTTATGCCTTTCCTTTTGCGGGTTGTGGTGTATATTTCAATCCTATGTGGACAAGTGATGGATCGACTATGGAATTTGATTTTACAAATCAAGAGATGCCCGAAGACCAATACGACCTCATATATGCGGCATCGGGCGATACTCAAGGAAGTGATTATAACGGAAGCGTCTATACAAATTTATTCTTCCGCCATGCATTGACTCAAATAGAATTTAAAGCAAAAACAGAAGTCGCAAATTATTATATTGAAGTCGGTGGTGTAAAAATAACTAACATTAAGAATGGAGGACACTATGTTCTACCTACAAAAACTGATAATTGGTATACTAATCACTCTACTTATCCAGGAAATGATTACCGTACCAGCAGAGGCACATGGAGTAATTTAACAGGATCTGTAAATTGCGAAGCATCATTTGATCCTGTGGCTTTCGTTATGAGTGATGGTGCAGTTTCTTTAACTGAAAAAGACTCCGAAACATACGGAAATTCTTCTGGTGCTGGTACTGCGACAAGTGATCAAGTGAAAGAGTACAACAAAAACACTATGTATCTAATCCCACAAGATGCCAGATCTAATGGTAAAATTGTGCTTATGGTAAAAATATGGAAGATGTCAGATCCTTCTGTTGGACATCAAGCCACAGACCAATTAGTGTATGGAACTAGTAGCGCTTATGCCGAGAAAGAGTTCATAATTCCAAATATTTGGGATGAAGGAAAACACTATATTTACACCTTAGTTATCGGAGACGACGACGACGATAAGATCAAATTCAGTGTCAATGTAGATGACTACGATTTGAATTCTAACGAAGTTTTGACTTACTAAGGCTTTACCGAGAGTATGGGATGGGGAGTTGTTATGGCTCTTTGTCCCATATAATCAAGCTCCAATATACCAACTATACATAAGAATGAGAAGTGGGGTGTCGCTTGCAAACCGGCGACACCCCACTATTTTTGTTAATCAGATGTTTTAGCAGAGGGGGATTGCATCCATTTGGGCTATATCCAGTTTTACCGACATACCCAATGCTTTGAAGATTCTTCTTAGAGCGCGTTCCTTAAATTTTTGGGGTCGTGGGGTGTTATTTTCGGGCGACTACGCTGCCGGAGGCTTGGTGGGTGGCGAGGATTAGGACTTCGGCTATCTGGACGTGCTTGGGGGCGGAGGCGGCGTAGTAGGCTACGTCGGCGATGTCGTCGCCGGTGAGGGGTTTGATCCCTTGGTAGACAGTCTCAGCCTTGGCGGTGTCGCCATGGAAGCGTACTTGGCTGAATTCGGTTTCTACCAGGCCCGGTTTGAGGTTGGTGACTCTGACGGCACTCTCGGCGACGTCGATGCGGAGGCCGTCGGTGATAGCCTTGACGGCAGCCTTGGTGGCGCAATATACATTACCTTTGGCGTAGGCGGCATCGCCGGCGACACTGCCGACATTGATGACATGACCCTCATCGCGAGCCACCATGCCGGGCACGATAAGGCGTGTCATGGTGAGGAGTCCCTTGATGTTGGTATCGATCATAGTGTTCCAGTCTTCGGGGTCACCCTCATATTCTCGGTCGAGGCCGAGGGCGAGTCCGGCATTATTGATAAGCACGTCGATCTTCTGCCACTCCGGCTCGAGCGACTCGACGGCGCGGGTAGCAGATTCGGCATCACGAACGTCGAAGACGAGGCATTTCACGCGAGTGCCCTCCGCTTCGAGACGAGTGCGAAGCGCCTCAAGGCGGTCGGCGCGACGGGCTGTAAGTATAAGGTCATAACCGCCTGCCGCAAAACGTCGGGCGCAGGCCTCGCCGATGCCACTGGATGCACCGGTAATAAAAGCAATCTTTTTCATGGTTACAATATTATCTTTGTTGAAAAAATTTTCAACAAAGATAAGCAAAAGTAGAGACATCGGCAACACCTCACCCGATTATGCCGACGAAGAGAGTGATTTATTTCTTTAGGATGTTGGTTTTTACATCTTCACCGCGTGGAATGTCAGTATTGTCGGTATTCTTGAAGGAGAAGGTATTGGGATTGCCCTCCTTGATGGTAAGGGTCTGCTCAGCCCGGTCGGCGGTATAAGCCCAGCTCCAAGCGCTTTCGCACACCTTCCAGTCGCCGGGGATGAGGGCGACACGTCGCGACACCATCGTGCCGGCATCGTCGACACCGGTGAGGATCACCCGACAATAGGTGGAAGAATCGCCGGCACGTTTCACTTCGAAGATGGCGCTTTCACCCTTTTTGAGGCCCTCCTTCTCGATGGTGGCGAAGAGGATCTCATATCCCAACGCCAAGGATGTGTAGCAGGTGAGAGTCTTGGTGATCTCCGAGTCAGCCAAGACCACACGATAGGGAGAATGGAGAGCCGCCAAAGCATCGCGATATCGTTCGCTGCTGCCGCTCCATGAGGTGTTGATATTCGTGCCGAGGTTATAGTTGGGATCGTTGGTGACATAATCCTCCGCCCAGAAGAGGGCATCCGGGGCTACAGGCACGCGGAAATCGGTGAGGGTCATACCCTTCACATTGGGGATGATGACGGTGGTGCTATTGCCGTTGGCGAAGATATCGTCGGCACCATTGGTGGCGATATTGTCATAGACACCGATCGAAGTACCCGACATATCGAACTTCAGTTGACTGCCGGCATCAGCCACGAAGATACCGCCGCCGAACCCTTGAATCTCGTTGACACCCTTGAGATAGCCGGTGGTATAAGTGGAATAGGTAGCGGCGGAAGAGGCTTTATTCTCGCGGATCAGACCCTTCTTATAAGTCACCTTACCGCCGCCGATCACGCAGATGCCGCCGCCATTACGTGCGGTATTGTTTTCGATGCTCGCCGTGGTGGAGAAATCGACATTGCCCTCGACGCAGATGCCTCCACCCGCCAAGCAAGCTGTGGCACCATTATTCTTGACTACGCCACCCTCAAACGAAGTCGAGACGGTGGATGACCCGGTATTGTTGACATAAAGACCGGCGCCATAATTCGAGCAGTTATTTTCGGAGATATCGGCAGTTCCGGAGATGGAGACGGTGCCGTTGGTGATGCTGAAGCCGCCGCCATTGCCGAAGGCATAATTGCGAGCCACAGAACCGGCAGTCATTGAGAAGATGCCACCCGGCATATATACGCCGCCGCCATTGCCGGAGGTGGCGGTATTGTCGGAGATTTCGCCGCCATTGATGGTCATCGAAGGGAGTTCCGACACGTTTTCCGCGCCGATGGCGATGCCGCCACCCGAGAGGGCGGTGTTATTGCGGATAACAGCGGCAGAGGTAAGCGAAGTGGTATTACCATCAGACTTGAAGAGCATCACACCGCCGCCGGTATTAGCAGAAGAATTGGAAGAAATCTCATTGCCCGAGCCTATAACGGAATTACACGTCCAGCCGGACTTGTTCATCAGGATCCAGACGCCGCCGCCACCGGATGGATACTCAACGTCGGATTTGAAAGCGCCGAAGCGACCCGTCTTTCCATCGAGGTTGCTATTGTGTAGCGTCTTGTTATTGCGTATGATATTGCCCGAGCCGAGGTGGATACCATTAGCATCGCCCGAGTCGCTACCGGCATGGGTAAAGGGGAACGAGGCTATGCCCCCACCGCCATAGCCGGCGAAATTATCCTCGATAATGCAATTCTCGATATGGGTCTCACCCTCATTGGAGATGGCGCCGCCGAGACAACGAGCATAATTATGATGGAAACGGGAGTTCTTCAGAATAAGTTTCGAACCATTGGCCGGAGTGCAAGCCCAAAGGATAGCGCCACCCCACCCGGAGCTGATGCAATGGTGCATCTCACAATTATCGAAAGTAACCTGGACATTAGAAGTAGAGCCTCCGCCGACGCCGACCAAAACACCGCCATAGCCGTATGTTCGAGAATTGCTGATAGTGCAATCGGTAAAATTGATAGTGCCAATGGCATTGTAACGCACATTTATGACACCTCTTCCATTTGTAGACATACAATTGTAAATATTCACATCCTTGAGGGAGACACTGATAGGATTGCCCGAGCCATCACCTCCGATATCGAGCACGGTTCCATAGTTAAAATAATGGATACCGCGGCAGTCATGGATATTTACATGCTCCATAACGAGAGAAGCGCCATTCGCCTTAACATCGATAACATAACTTATGAGTTTGTCGGTGCCCTCCGGCACATACTTATCATGCTCCGGGGCATATTGATAGTTATCATAGATGGTTGTCTGGTTGGCATATTGGAAGCTTGGGTCATTGCCCAAGCCGTCATATCCATAATTGACAGTTGCCGCGCCGGCAATGTCAAGAGGGTTACCCTCCTCGCCATAAATCTTGAGAGTGCCTCGGACTAAAAAAGAGATAGGCTTCGTATTGCCGCCACCGGGGTTATTGCCTGCGAGGGCAGTCTCATCATAATTGCGGGCATTGATACGATGGCCGGCGCCATATATGGTTAGGGATCCACCTACTGCTATTTCGACAGCGTCAGAAATAGAGACATCGCCGGTGAGGGTTACTACCTCATTGCCGGTGATGGTGGTGCGCCCCCAAGTGCCCGATGATGAAAGGACAGGATCTGCTGCGAAGCCGGGGAGTGCGGTCAGGAGAGTCACTAAGAATATGGCAGCGGAAAGAGAAAGTCTTGATGTCATGACAAATTTACGAGGAAGTGAGGTTATGGGTGTTATTACGAACGTCTTTCACACTGAGCGAAAAGACTCGCAAATCTACAAAAAAATTGGGTCAAAAAAAAGAAATCCGGGCAAAAAGTGATGTTTTTTGCCCGGCATCAAGGAAATGACGTTAGGAACGTTAATAACGATATGAACGATAATAACGATATGAACGATAAGAACGTTATGAACGTTATGAACGATAAGAACGTTATGAACGTTATGAACGTTAGTGACGTAATTAACGTAATTAACGTTAGAGCGCGTTCCTTAAGAGCGCGTCAACGCGCAAAATAAAAAACAACTTTTCTTTGAAATTTGTTTTACATTTTTCAAAAAAAGTTGTAACTTTGCTTTCTCTAATACGACAGACTATGACACAGGGAAAGCATTCAGGGCGTGGCGGAGCTCGGCGTGGAGCCGGCCGTCCTCGAAAAGAAGAGCCGAGTAGGCTCTATAGTTTTCGTGCATCGGGAGAGATGGCGGAATTTTTGGATTCACACGAAGATAAGAGTCGTGTGATAAAGGGGTGTATCGCCAAAGCGATGGCAGAGAGGAAGATTTATCCGACGGAGGGGGAGGAGAGATGGCCTGACCTGTCGGCGTGGGGCGAGGTGTATGCCGCCACCGATGTCAAGGAGATGGAGATACCCTACTTCGACATCGGGATCGTGGCGGGGTTTCCGTTGCCACTCGACAATGATGAGCGGGCGCAGAACATCGAATTATTGCAGATGTTATGTCCCTATCCGGAGGCATCCTATCTGATACGCGTAGAGGGGAACTCTATGATCGATGCCAACATACATTCGGGCGACATCGTGATCGTCGACAAGAGCAATCGCAATCCGTCGCCGAGCGAAGTGGCGGTGTGCGAGCTGAATGGAGAGTATACCCTCAAGCGCTTCGAGATGCGCGACGGGGTGGGATGGTTGATACCCGCCAACCCCGACTACCCGGAGATACGGGTCACGGAAGAGGATAGTTTCAGTATATGGGGGACGGTGACCTACGTGATACATCGTCCTCAAAGGGATTGAGTGTATTAACGCGCGTTCCTTAGAGCGCGTTCCTTAAAAGAGGGGGGATTGAGATATGTATGCATTGGTAGATTGCAACTCATTTTTTTGTTCGGTAGAGAAGGTGTTCCATCCCGGATTGGATGGGAAGCCGGTGTGTGTCTTGTCGAACAATGACGGGTGTATCGTGGCGTTGACGCCGGAGGCGAAGGCGTGTGGGTTGCATCGAGGCGATCCGATCTTCAAGGTGGAGGATATCGTGAGAAGATGTGGCGTGCATGTCTTCTCGACCAACATGCAGCTCTATGCGGCGATGAGTCAGAGAGTCACCAATATACTTCGGCAGAGCATCCGCCATGTAGAGAACTATAGCATCGACGAGTCCTTTCTCGATCTGAGGGGATATGATCGCTATTACGACCCGGTGGAGCTGATGAGGGGAGTAAGGGAGAAGATCCGGCTATACACCGACATACCGGTGAGCATCGGCATCGCCCCCTCGAAGACGTTGGCAAAGATGGGGAGCAAGTATGCCAAGCAATATCGGGGGTATCAGGGGGTATGCATGATCGACACGGAGGAGAAGCGGCGCAAGGCATTGGAGATGTTTGACTTAGCGGATGTATGGGGCATCGGCAGGCATACGTTGGCTCGGCTCAACTACTATGGCATACGTACGCCGTTGGAATTTGCCGACCGGAGCGAGAGCTGGGTGAAGAGCATCCTCCACCAACCGGGCTATCAGACCTGGCTTGAGCTGAACGGGGTGGCATGTATCGACACGAGCGAAGTGAAGCGCAATCAGACCATCTGCACGAGTCGGAGTTTCGGGGAGATGGTGGAGGATCTCACCTCATTGAGGGGGTCGATAGCGGGGTTTGCGAGCAGCTGTGCCAACAAACTGCGAGGACAGGATAGTGCCTGCCGGAGTGTCAGTGTGTTTATATGCAGCAATCGGTATCGTGAAGATCTTGTGCAATATGGCAACATGGCGACTGAGCGACTGCACACCGCCACATCCGACACCTTGGAGATAACGGATGCGGCGATGAAGTGTTTGCGGTCGATCTATCTGCCGGGGGTGATGTACAAGAAATCGGGGGTGATATTGAGTGACATCGTTCCGGCGAGTCCGATACAATTAAGTTTATTTGATCCAATCGAGAGGAGGAGAGAGAGGGTAGAATTGATGAAGAGCATCGACCGGATCAATCAGCGCTACGGGGTCAAGACGATGAGTTTGGCGATAGAGGGACGAGGCCATCAAGCCTGGCACAAGAAATGCGAGCACCGAAGTCCCAACTACCTAACCGACCTCCAAGACCTCCTCACCATCCGAATATAAGAGCGCGTTCCTTAATTTTTATTATGTTAAAAAATATTGTTATCTTTGTAGGCTTTAGAATTGATTAAGGGATGGATAACTTGGGAATTAATTGCTATTTTTGTAATAGATATGTCACAGACTGATAGTAATGTACGGGAGCGGCAGCTGGTTAGGATACGGGAGCCGCGACGATATCGAGTGTATATGCACAATGATGACTTCACCACGATGGATTTTGTGGTGATGGTGCTGGTGACGGTGTTTTATAAGAGTGATGAGGAGGCAGCAACTTCCGTAGAAGAGCTCAAGCAGTTGGCAAAGACAAAGATCGATTTTACAGAAGCGGACATCAAAGAAAGAACAAACACCATCCTTGAAGTTTTCGGACGATTCTTGGATGAACAAGGGTTGATTAAATAGCAATTCTTAATAATCGTTTAAATTTAAATAACTCTGTAAATTATACAAAACAAGATGAATATTAACAAGGATTTGAAAAATAACAAGACTATGTTATTAGCCTACTTTCGAAGTCGTGCTAATGAAATATTGAGTGAGTTGGCTCTTCAGTATTCGGCAGCAGATTATAAAAAGAAAGCTTCTGCACTAAACAGAGCAATCATCCAAAGCAGAGACAACCTATTGGAGATTCTTAATGAGATCGCAAGGACTGAACATTGGACAAATGCAGAGATATTGGAGTGTGTGTTAATGATAACTTACACAAACGATGTCGTTATGTTAGAATCCCGGAATTCAGTTTGGGAATACGATTACATGACTTTTTCACGTAGAGTTGGAGAACTGTGGGAACCATTTTGTAAACTATGCTTTAAGTATCCTTCTACCAGGATTTCTGCTTTTGTTCCGCCATTGTTCTCGGAAGTAAAGGAAAGCCTGACTACAGAAATTACGACATACATTGATGCGCTGAAGATTAAAATTAGTGAGAAAGAACAATTAAAACGCTACTATGACAAAGTGTGGAATCTCGTCACATCAGGCGAAATTCAATTGGAATGCGATCTACATTTTACTGATGGCCATACAAAGTACATTGTTGATTTTAAAAGTGGTTTCGGTTCTAACGAGAAAGGTAATACAAACAGATTGCTGCTTGTAGGCAGTATTTATCAAAATATAGAAACAGAGAATTACAAATGCTTGATATTTGTACGTTCTACGGATAATAATCATTACCTAACTACTCTTCAAAATTCAGGGGTATGGGAAACCTTATGTGGTGCTGATACTTATTCCAAAATTCACCATTTTACTGGTTTTGACATTCATAATTGGATTGATCAAAATATAGATTGGATGAATGATTTCGCACCACAGATGAGTAGTGCTGTGACAAAAAATAAACTTCAAAATTATCTTATCTGGTAATCGCATGAACGAAGCATTAGTATATCAAGCACATTATACAAAATCAGATCCCATCTTAAACTACATGACAGGGATGCTCGATTTTCATCCACATGATTCTATTTTGGAGCCATGTGGAGGTGATGGAGTATTTGTAGATAAGATTTTAGAGAAAGCTCCAAAGGCAAATATCTGTGTATTCGAATTAAACCCGAAAGCTGTACTAGGATTAAAAGACAAATATCGTGGAAAGGAAAATATCCAGATAAAAGAAACTGATACCCTGTTAGATGAGAGCATAACATCTTGCAGTATCAGATTTGATAAGATTATTGGCAATCCGCCATACGGAGCACGTAACGACGAGAAAAAGAAAGGCCTCCTGAACAAACTATACGCAGATTTGTACACCAAAGAAAGTTACACTCTTTTTCTTTATGCCTGCACACGTTGTCTTAACGAAAATGGAGAACTTTGTTTTATTATACCAGATACTTTTTTATCGCTTCATAGGCATCTTGCCATTCGCAAATATTTGCTAACGAACACAAAAATAAAAGAACTTGCATTATTCCCATCTTCGTTCTTCCCTGGAATAAATTTTGGTTACGCAAATCTGTGCATCATTACACTGCAAAAATCTTCAAATGTAGCACAAAACTTGCGTAACGAAATCTCTATAAGAACAAATTTAAAAACGGTAGATGAATTAGAAATTGATGAATGCGGTACAAAAAAAACTGTCTCCCAGAAAGAGGTCATCGAAGGTGTTGGTTCAGCATTCATATTTAATTCAACCGATAAAATTGCAGAGTTAATCAATGATGATTCTATTCATAAAATAGGTGACATTGCAAATTGTGTGACGGGATTTTATTCAGGTAACGACAAAGTTTTTCTGCATCCAATTAGCCCGGAGATAAAGAATGCAAAGAAGTACATTTGTGCGAATTCCGAAAGTATCCATACTTCTTCTTTGACAGACAAAGAGAAAGTTTGTGGTATTGCGGCGGCTGACTATTTGGTCCCTGTAGTAAAAGGTGGTAACATTGAGTATATCAAGCCTAACCATTGGTTTATGGATTGGTCAACAAAAGCTATTCAAGAGTATAAATCAAGCAAGAAATGTAGGTTCCAAAATTCCGACTATTACTTTAAGAACGGCATTGGAATTCCAATGATACGTTCGTCTAAGCTTACAGGATCATTAATAGAAGGTAGGCTATTTGACCAATCCATAGTGGGCGTTTTCCCAAAAGATGACAGGTGGATTCTTTACCTTCTTGGATTCTTCAACTCGGCTGTATGCACAGAGTTAATTAAAGCTATCAATCCATCAACAAATAATTCGGCTAATTACATAAAAAAGATTCCTTTCATTGTACCAAGTGATGAAACAAAGAGACATGTTGAAGAATTAGTAGGCGAGATAGTTTCACGATTAAAAGCTGGAGACGAACAAATAGAACGCCCAAAAACAGAGTTAGACGAAGTTTTTGCAAACTTGTATTTTCAGAGAGTAGGTTCGAGTCAGAAAACCACAAAAAAAATCATCCCTAAGCAGCTTAATTTATTCGACCTCTTCGACCAGTATGAGCTTGAACCTATTACAGAGAACTGTATGGTTCGCGAGGATGTTGAATTTAAGTACGGAACAATGCGCACTCACCGTCAACTTCCGATTGACCTTACCAAAAATCTACTCATCTGCAACGTCAAAAAGGACAATTGGGAGCAGTACCTCGATGGTTCTGCAAAGATTTACTATACAGGCAAGAAGTTTCCAACATCAATTGCCCTTAACAAGCTCTATTACTTCATGCCGTACCTCTCTGGCAAAGGCATCCGCGACCTCTACTACATCAAGATTGCTCGCCTTGGCTACCGTAAGGAAGGTCAGGAGAACGAGGACAAGAACGACCTCCGCTTAGTGTTTGAGATAGAACGTATTGGTCAGCTTTTCGATGAATACAAGAAGGTGAAACTCGATATCTGGCGAACATTTACGGATACCACGATTAAGAAGCTTATTGAATAACATAACTAAAAGACACTATATAGAAATAAGATGTTCGATCTTCTATTGTATGTACCACCGACTCAATCGGGAGATCTTGTTAAGAGCGCGTGCCCTGGTCGGCATGGGATATCTATGCGTGGCCATTTTATGAGATAGGGCTAAAGTTTGATGAGATAATCAACCCACGCATCTACTCATTCAAGGGGTGGGTAAAGCGTCAATTTTTGCCATTTCACAAGAATGTAGAAAGAGACAGCATAATAATCTATCAAAGCTGACAACATGACACTACAACCGGAAGAAAGAAAAGCGATAGTGACTTATCGTCTAAATAAAGCTAAGGAAACGCTTAAAGAAGTTAAGGCGACAGGAGAATTAGGATATTGGAGTCTTGCCGCCAATCGGCTTTATTATTCAGCATATTATGCAAGTGTGGCTTTATTAATTCACAATGGGATAGAAACGTCAACTCATAAGAGCGCGTTCCTTAAAATTTTTGGGGTCGTAGGGGCGGATATTTTTGAGCAG
>JBJEKI010000009.1:0-24497 GCA_051878555.1 Lepagella sp.
TCAAATAGCAAAATAGCCTCGGCGAGAATTTTGTAATTTACGACTTTCTATCACCTTGTTAATCAATGTGTTGCAAATGCGTCGGCGAGAATTATTTTTTTGAAGCTATTAGAAATTTTTCGATGCAAAACACGGTTTCGTAACCACCTGTATTTCAAGATGTTATATAAAACGGCGAGAAATTGTCAATTTACAACTTTTTAACACGCTGTGTATCAGCTATATAGAAAATGCTCGGCGAGTCGATTTTTCTTGCATTATCGAAAATTTCATAATAATTTTGCGGCGTTAACAACAGCTTTCCAAAGCTTTAAGAGAAGAATGTTTGCGCAAACGATTCGACACTGAGCATTACAGTGGGTAAGAAATGCCGGAGGTGCTGATCTCCGTAAATTTGAAGCAAAACAAAAGGACGAATGATGAATAATCAACTTAGTCTATCCGAAATCCCGTGCGATTTGTCCGTAGATGAATTGCTGGAAGTAAAAGGAGGGTTAGGAGATAATAACAAAATATGCTCCTTATTTGGATGTGCTGTAAGATGCACTGTTGCCGGCTCCGGTATTTGTACTGTAGCCGGCTCAGGAATAATTATTACCACTCCGACCGGTCCGGATACAGATACAGGTGGTGGCAATCAAGATCCAACTCCTGATTCCGGTGATAATGGGAATGGTAACGGTAATGGATAAATACTCTTAATCTTTGATATGAGATTGGGATGTATATTCCTGATCTCATATCTCAAAATTTATTTTATATGGATACAACAATATGGATATTGAATCCCGATTATGTATTCAAAAATGATACTGATCGGGTTTGTATGTTCTCTAAGAGGAATCGTAGTTTCGATAGCACTCCGGATTGGATCGGTTATATTCATCCACATCAAGCTATGATTTTGGGGATGTTTTGCGAACCCCATCCGATTAGTGAAATCATCACTATGTTATCGGATTATTTCTCCATTCCCTATGAAAAAATGTATTCTCTAATTAAAGATTTTATGGGGAATAAAACACCCGTTTATACTAAGTGGCATGGTTTAAAAATAGGATTCCCCAAAAACGTACTAATCCAAGTTAATTCGGAAATTAAAAATGTAAAATACGACTTTTGTGCCACAGATCTTAAATGCACAACTGTCGATCTAACACAGGATCGAAATCACAAAGCACCACACTCTGTATTGTGGATGTTAACTAACAAATGTGTCACAAATTGCAAATATTGCTATGCAGATAGGACTACAAAATACGAACCACTATCAACTGAACGCATTCTTGAACTGATAAATGAGTTTTCAGACTTAAAAATGGGATATATTGACATAATTGGTGGTGAGGTTTTTCTACATAAAGCCTGGGATATAATTTTAAAGAGTCTTGTCGAAAAGAATTTGTTTCCAACATATATCTCCACAAAAATGCCAATCACCTTGGATATTGCCAACAGATTAAAAGATACCGGATTTAGAAATACAATTCAGCTTTCACTCGATTCTATTAATGAGAGTGTTTTAAGAGACATTATCGGTGTCTCTTCCGGATATGTAGATAAGATCAAACGAGGTATTACATATCTTGAAAAATTAAATATACCTATTCAGGTCGATACAATCTTAACATCAAAGAATTGTTCGATTGAAGAGATAGATCGACTCTATGCTTATATTAAAAGCATTAAAAATCTCAAGATATGGGAGATACGTGTCCCGGAATTATCTCTATATTACCCTGAATCATTCAATCGTATCAAAGCGACGAGGAGTGAAATCAGAATGGTTCAAAAGTATGTTAAAGATAAACTGCAACCGACATCAAAAATTAACATATTATTTAGTTCAGAACCCCTTGATGAAAAGTTCAGAAGCTATGGCCCCAAAGAGGATTGTTTTAAAGGGGGCTCATGCGGAATATTACAGAATCGGGCATTTATTCTTCCTGATGGTAAGGTTAGTGTGTGTGAGCAAATGTACTGGCACAAAGATTTTATTATAGGTGACTTAAAGACATCATCTATAGAGGATGTTTGGAATTCCGAGAGAGCTCTTCAATTATTTGAATTGGCTAATTCTATGTTTAGAGATGAGAGCAATTGTAAACGTTGTTTCCATTTCGATGAATGTAATTCCAAGAAAAGGAGATGTGTCGTAAAAGTGGTAAAAGCGTATGGGTTATCTAATTGGGATTATCCTGACCCGCGCTGTAAGTATGCACCTGAATTTAATAATGATTTAATTTATTGATATGAGAAAGTTGATCTTTTTATTGATTACGTTAGGGATTGGGGCTAATGTTTGGGCTGATGTCTTTCAGGCTACAGTCTTGAATCATGATGATACGCCACTTGTGGGAGCCTCTTGCGTTATGTTCGCTCTGCCCGACTCTACTTTTTGCGATTATACTTTCTCTGACGAAAAGGGGTATTTCGAGCTTCAACTCCCCTCTTCTGACTGGTATGTCGAGGTCTCTTATGTCGGCTATCAGTCTTCTCGACTCTCCAAGGAGTCTTATCTTCGTATGCGCCGCACTATCTCCGGGATAGACATCAATCCCGATCTCCCGATAAATATTAAATTGGAGCCATCGTCTACACAACTCCAAGAAGTGGTGGTAAAAGCCTCAAAAGGGAATATGACGATGAAAGATGGCATAATCTCTTTCACCAACCTCGATCAGATCAGGCAAGAGCGTGTAGTGACCTCGGCTCACGATCTTCTGACCGCTCTGCCCCTGATATCTTCAATCGATGGCAATTCCCTATCACTTGCCGGCGCTCCCTTGGGAAGTGTCGTATATATCAATGATCGAAAATCACAAATGGGCGCTACCGAACTGATGGAGTACCTAAAGGCACTTCCACCGGAACAAGTGAAAAGTGTGGAGATTATCTACACCCCTACGCCGAAATGGAAAACCAGAAGTTCGATCATTAACGTCAAGCTAAAGAAACAACAAGCATACACATTCAATGGCTCAGTCAATGCCTCCGGCACTTTGAAACATACCCCGTCCGGTCGCATCGGCGCTTCGATCTTCGCCGGTCTACCCAAACTCAATCTTAGTCTTGGTTATTATTTCAAATCGGGAGAATATTCAAACAAGCAGGCTTATTTGGGACACCACACCGTGCAAGATAAGATGACAGAAATCACTGACACCACCGAATCCAGCTCCTTCATTAATGCTCACAATATATATGCCCGTCTCGAATATGATATCAATAAATCCAACACTCTAACACTCAACTATAACGGCAAGTTTGCCCCCAAGAATGACGCATCCGAAACTTCGCTAAATTCCATCTACGGGCTTTATGGGTCGGATGCCAAGTCTGACTATGACTTTAATGCCATCTCACTTAGTTACACTAATATCAAGGGGGTAGATGTCGGAGTGGACTATTCTCATTACAGCGCACGACAAGATAGGACTATTATTGACAATAATGTGAAGGATCACATCGCGATGACCAATAATTCCCGACAAAGTGTCGACCGGGTCAAGGGCTATGTCGATGTTACAACAAGATTGCCTCGGCAATGGAGCATCTTCTATGGAGCATCATACGAGTTTAATCGCAACAGCAATAAGTTGCTAAACATCTCTGATGATCCTAACATGACCGGCGATGAGGCTCAGTCGCGCACAGATGAGCATATTGCCACGGCATATTTGGGCACTCAGTCCAATTTCTTCGGTGGCAAGTTATCCTTCTCCGCATCGCTCAAGGGAGAGATATACAAGATCGGCGATTATCATAAGAACCAATTCTTGCCCACAGCCATCGTCACATATATGCCTACATTCAATCATATCTTCCAGGCCTCATATCAATCTTTCAAGAATTATCCCTCATTATGGCAACGTCAAGACTATCGGTCATATACGAGCCCCTATATGCTTGATGAGGGTAATCCTGAACTTCGACCCTCCACCTATCATGTCGCATCCTTGGTATATCTTTTCAAACAAAAATATTCTCTTTCGCTCAGTTATTATCATACTTCCGACTTCTTTTTATCACAATCTTACCAATCTCCCGATGAGTTAGTATTGATTAGCAAACCATATAACATCGATTTCTGCTCGCTTTGGGATTTGACTCTGAATATCCCGATTCAGGTGCGCAAGATCCTATATAGCAATCTGACCATAGATGCCGCTTGGGAGAAATATAAATCCTCTGATTGGCATCAGTTATCATTTGACAACTCCAAATTCAGCGTTGGGGTAATGCTTGATAATTCGATAATGATTACACAAAAGCCAAAGATTTCACTCAATCTCACAGCGATGTACAAGATGCCATGTAATGTCGGACTGTGGGAGAGAGAAGATGCATGGCTACTCAATGCCGGCATATCGGGGTCGTTCTTAAAAGATCGGCTGACAGTAGCAGTTAAGGCATTCGATTTGCTACAGACCAGTATACCAATGGAGCGTATGCGACTTGGCACACAATATATGGATGTTAACAACAACTACTACTCTCGCAGTTTCTCCTTGGAGATAGCATATAAGTTCCGAGGCTATAAAGATCAACAGATCAAAGAGGCAGACACATCCCGTTATGGCTTCGAGTAGGAGGAAGATCAGAGCTATCTTGCAGCGCGACTCTATGCAGTGTGGAGTTGCATGCCTGTGCATGATTGGCCGGTATTGGGGCATAAAATGCTCGCTATCGGGCCTTGGAGAAGTATGTCATGCCACATCCGAGGGGGTCTCGATGAAGGGTATAATGGATGCTGCTCAGAAGATTGGACTGGATTGCAAAGCGGGTAGAGTAAGTGTCAGTCAAATCTCAAATTGCCCACTGCCTGCAATCCTGCATTGGAATCAGAATCATTTTGTAGTCCTCTATAAAGTCAGTAAAGGTGGCAATCGCTTTCATATTGCCGACCCCGGGAAGGGAATAATAAAATATTCGAAAGAGGAATTTATGGCTCACTGGGTTGCAGATTCTTCAGCCGAACAAGTCGGAATAGCTATGTTCTTCGAGCCAAATGCTTTGTCTGAAACGTATCATGAGGATAGCAACGATAATTCAGAAGTGACCCCTCGCTCGTTTTCATTTCTCACAAGATATATTCGGAATTATAAGCAATCGTTTTGGACTATCGGTATAACACTTCTTATCGGAAGTCTGCTACAGTTGATATTGCCTTTTCTGACACAGTCTATAGTCGATGTCGGCATTAAGAATAAGGATCTGAATTTTATTTGGCTTATTCTCCTCGGAGAGTTGATGATAGTATGCGGCAAGACGGTAACGGACTTTATCAGACGTCGACTACTGCTACACGTATCTATACAAATCAACATATCATTAATTAGTGACTTTTTCATCAAGTTATTAAAACTTCCGATGTCGTTTTTTGACACGAAGTTAATGGGAGATTTGCTCCAGAGGATGGGAGACCATTCTCGAGTTCAAAACTTTCTGACCGGACAAGTCTTGGGGCTGATATTCACCTTTTTAAGCTTCTTGATATTTGGTATAGTTCTTGCCATATACAATCGCTTGGTGTTTGTCATATTTATCGTCGGCAGCATTGTCTATGCCTTGTGGATAGCATCATTTTTGAGTCGTCGCAAGGTGCTGGACTATGAATTGTTTGAAGTTCAGGCACGCAATGAAAACAAGACATATCAGTTTATCACATCAATGCAAGAGATAAAATTGCAGGATTGTGAGCGACGACGTCGGCAGGAATGGGAAGATGTGCAAGGAGATCTGTTTAAGATTCAGATGAAGGCTCTAAAACTACGACAGACTCAAGAGGCGGGATCGATCTTTATCAATGAGATAAAAAATATCATCATCACCGTGCTTTCGGCCACAGCCGTTATATCCGGCGAAATGACTTTGGGTGCAATGTTGGCTGTGCAATATATTATCGGTCAACTTAATTCTCCGGTCGAACAGATTATGTCGTTCATTTACTCTCTTCAGGATGTAAAGATATCACTTGAGCGCATCAATGAAATCCATGAATGTAAGAATGAGGAGAATGATGGCAATCGTCTTACACGTTTTCAGGGGGATAAAGATATTGTTATCGATAAAGTCAATTTCAAGTATGATCCCCATGCCACTAAACAGACCTTGGAACAGATTTCTTTTAACATTCCACAAGGGGAAGTCACCGCTATCGTAGGGGCTTCGGGGAGTGGCAAAACGACACTTATCAAGTTGATGCTCGGATACTATCCTGTCGAATCAGGAAAGATTGCCATATCGGGCAGTCCGATTGGCAATTATGACCTCAAGTGGTGGCGTCGGCATTGTGGTGTAGTGATGCAAGATGGCGTGATATTCTCCGAGTCAATCGCTCGCAACATCGCCGTGGATGATGGGGAAATCGATGAGGATCGGCTGATAAAAGCGGCTCGGATAGCCAATATACATAACTACGTGATGAGTTTGCCATTGAAATATAACACCCTGATCGGGCGAGATGGAGTCGGACTGAGTCAGGGGCAGAAACAACGCATACTCATAGCACGAGCCGTATACAAGAATCCCGATTTTATATTTCTGGATGAGGCGACAAATTCACTTGATGCTCACAATGAGAGGCAGATAGTAGAGAGGCTTGAAGAGTTCTACAAGGGGAGGACAGTTGTGGTCGTGGCACACCGTCTGTCGACGGTTAAGAATGCGGATCAGATAATAGTTCTCGACGAAGGCAAAGTAGTAGAAATGGGCGATCACTCAACACTGATAGAGAAGAAAGGAGCCTACTACAACTTAGTTAAAAATCAGCTCGAGCTTGGGATATGAATGTTTGCGCAAACGATTCGAAACTGAGCATTACAGTGGGTAAGAAATGCCGGAGGTGCTGATCTCCGTAAATTTGAAGTAAAACAATCGTTGGTTTTACTATAAGACTAACACACGGTTTTGGTTGAAATAAATTGAGGTCTCTCTAAACCGTTCAACGAGATGTAAAATTCAATTTCAAAACCAAATTTTAACCAAAATGAAAAATTTAAGGAACGCGCTCTTATGCTCAGAATATATTATTCAGATGGAGAATGGGAGGCTTTGCATGATATATTTTT
Organism: Lepagella sp.; assembly: GCA_051878555.1. GTDB lineage: Bacteria > Bacteroidota > Bacteroidia > Bacteroidales > Muribaculaceae > Lepagella. Next base: position 7,074 of record JBJEKI010000009.1, read on the forward strand.
GCAGACACCACTCTGCTATTTATGGATATCCCGAGTCAATGGTCGGTGGTAGAGATGTTATCTATTCTATACATATATCAGCTCATGACCGAATTATATATCAAATAACGATGATGAAGCATATGTGTTGGTAATCGAAGTGGAAAGCCATTATAACGATAAATAGTATAACAAACGAATCGTGTTCGCATGGGGTGAAAATTTGGTTAAGTCGAGCTAAATCATTATCTTTGTGGTCACAATGGAGTCGTACTCCTGTTTTACTCTTATTTTTAATGTATATAGCCCCTTCACTTAACTGAAACACATAGTGTCATGAATAAGAAACTTAAACCGATTTTTATTGCCGGTGGTGTGGCATTATTGGCTCTCATCGCCCTGGTCGTAGTGCTGATCATCCGCAATAACAGCAACACCATAGCTATCAACGAGGCGCAAGCCCGCGCCGACAGTCTCGCTCTCGCCAACGACCAGCTCCTCCTTACCAATGAGTTCAACCAACTCAACAATGACTTCTCTCAATACGAGGGTCAACAGATCTACCTGAAGAATGACTCTTTGGTGCAGCAATACAACCAAGCTCGTATGAAGGTGGAGGGTCTGATTCGCGAACTCAACGAGGAGAAGAGCAAACATGCCAAAGATCTCTCTGCAAGCCGCGCCAAGATCAAGCAACTTGAGGGTGAAATCGCCACTCTCAAGGGAATCGTGCGCCACTATCTCGAAGAGATCAAACGCCTCGGCGAAGAGAACGAAGGCCTCAAGCAAGAGATCGAGAAAGTCAACCAAAAGAATGAAGAACTTTCCACTCAGGTGACTCAAGCCACCACAACTAATAAGCAACTCACCGAGACAGTCCAGCTCGCCAAGAAGCTCAATATCTCCGGCCTCAGTTTCAACGCCTACAACAAGAAGGGCAAGGTGGAGAAAAACATCACCAAGGCACGCCAGCTCGGCGTCAATTTCACCGTGAGTCCCAACAATACTGCTTCAGCCGGCAAGAAAGATTTCTATATGAGAATCATCTCCCCCGAGGGTGCTCTCTTGGGTGGCGGCGGCAGCTTCAAGATCGATGGCCAAAGTGTGCAATCTACAGCTCGACGCACTGTGGAATATGCCAACGAAGAACTCCCCGTCTCGATCTATTGGGATGTAAACACTACGCTGACTCCCGGAGACTACACCGTGGAGATCTTCTGCGATGGCTATAGACTCGCATCGCGCCACTTTACGATGAAAAAATAAAAAAAGAGAAGAATTTTTTGCACGATAGTAAAAAAATTATTAACTTTGCACTTGAAACGAGGATAAAGGGGCGACGATGATCCTATCTCGCTGACCTAAGATCCTGTTTCTTAAAGGATTGTCTTATGGTGTAATGGTAGCACTGCAGTTTTTGGTTCTGCCTGTCTAGGTTCGAATCCTGGTAAGACAACGAAATAAAAGGATGTATCTTTCGAGACACATCCTTTTATTTTTTATCTTCCTTATCCAATTCGATGGAGAGGTAACAACACCCCCGCATATCACTCATAAAGAAAGAGCGTGTCCCTCGTTTTGATAAGAGGAACACGCTCTTGATGATTCTACGATAATTATCGAGTAGCGATTACTTCGATCTCTACGAGGGCGCCCATGGGGAGTGCCTTCACAGCGAAAGCAGAGCGTGCGGGATAAGGCTGAGAGAAAGTCTCACCATACACCTCATTCATCTCGCCGAATAGGCTCATATCGGCGAGGAGCACAGTGGTCTTCACCACATTGTTGATGTCGATACCCTCGGCTGCGAGGATAGCCTTGACATTAGCGAGGCTCTGACGAGTCTGCTCTTTCACACCCTCGGGCATCTTGCCGGTGGCTGGATCGATGGGAAGCTGACCCGAGCAATAGATCAGCGATTCTGTCTTGATGGCCTGTGAATAGGGGCCGATGGCTGCGGGGGCAGCGTTGGTAGCAATTGCTTCTTTCATGATAAAATAGAATTTAGATATATCAAAAATTTATTTTGTTTCTATCAATATTCAACATCTCGAGAGAGATTCTCCAAAATCATGCATTATGAATTATGCATTATGAATTAGGAATTGGAAGACTCTCTGACATAATGGGGCATATCTTCAGGCACCACCATAGAGATCTCCACGAGTCCACCCACCGAGCCGTCGGCAAGACGCCATGGCGTCTGATGGATAATCTTCTTTACTCCATTTTTGGAGATGGAATAAGTGTTCGATACCCCTTCGGCGAGGAGTCGGCGGATTATCTCGCAGGCTCTCTCCGGATGATAGTCGAAGAGTGAATGGCCGATGATATCGCCATACTTGGCGAACGTGGTGCGCGAGCGTTCATTCATATAGAGAATGATTCCCTCGTTGTCACAAACCGTGACAGCGCAATCGAGACCCTCTGCCCATTGGGGCAATACATTGTTAGGATCAATAGCGTAATACATCATAACTTTAATGAGTTGGTTTAGAATTAGTGTATTTGGGTTTTAACTTAATGTCGAGGTGATCGGTGTTCGCCGGAAGACTATGTAGGCGAGCAGTGCCGCCATGAATAGAGCCACATCGAAACTATAATATACGCCGACACTCTCCATATCGAAGGTGCAAGCGAGGAGGAGCATGGTCGGTACGCCGACCGCCACATAACTGATTATCGAGATGCCGAGCAGGGGCTGCACGCGCGAAGTGCCGCGGATGGCATTGATATAGGTGAGTTGGGTGGCATCGAGGAACTGATAGAGCAGCAATGGCAAGATGAAGAGCATACCCGCTTCGATCACATCCGGATCGCTATTGAACGACGAGATGAGATAATGAGCGAAGATATACATCACCATAGAGGCAATAGTAGCCAGCAGATAGTTTATGTGCATACCGGCGCGCGTGGCGAGTCTCGCCGAGGCATCATCCTCGATACCGGTGAAGTTCGCCACTCGTATGGAGACGGCATTCCCGAAACTCATATAAGTCATAAAGCCGAGTTGGCCGATGGTGTTAACGATCTGATAAGCGGCGAGTTGCACCTTGCCAAACCAGCCGCATACCACAGCTCCAAACGACCATAGAGAGCACTCGATGCCGGTCTGTATCATGATCGGATAAGATGTCGCCCAGACTCGTCGACGCAATCCCGGCAGTGGAACTCGGTCGAAGAATCCGCGACGGCATGCGGCATATCTGCGCGAGCTGAGGAGCGCCACGGCTATGCCAATCACGCCGACAAGTCGCGAGATCAGTGTAGCGATGCCGGCGCCGGTAAGTCCCATGCGCGGACATCCCCAGTTGCCGAAGATCAGAAGCCAGTTGCCGAAGATGTTGAGCAAGATTGAGGCGAGTATGAACCACATCGGCGTGCGAGTATCGGTGACGCCATTACACATCTGAGAGAGACTGTTGAAGAGCGACATCGGTATGATAGTGGCGAGTAGAATCAGATAGTAGGGACGAGCTATGGGGAGTATGTCGGGTGCTTGCCCCATACGGTCGAGCAGGAAATAGATGCCCGACATAATCAGGGTGAAACTGCCCGACACCAACAAGTTGACATGGATGCCGGCGCGTGTCACTCGCCCGCAGAGATCATGCTCGCCGCGCGAAAAAGATGCCCCTACCAGAGGCGTCAATCCTGATGCCAATCCCGAGAGCATCACCAAGGGAATCAGAAAGACGCTGTTCACAAACGCAGATGCCGCCAGCTGATCGACACCGTAGGCGCCCACCATCATCGTGTCGGCAAAACTCATGATAATCACGCCGAATTGCGTGAGCAACACGGGAAAGCCGAGTCGCAATAACTCGGCATATTCATGAGTATATCCTTTGACAAAATCGCGTATTTGTCTTACGGCTTTCATGGAATATTCTGCGGATTCAGAAAATTTTTTATTATCTTTGCGAAAATACAAAAATATTCCCTCATCATCAAAAGATAAGTGTTAAAAATATACATATCCGGGGCAATATCCCGGATGAGAGAAATAATTAACCCCTGTTGACAGTCAAAATAGTGGATTTTAAGGTAAAAATGATAACAGTTTAAGGAAAAAGAAAACATCAACCACAAAAACGAGAAATGATATGAAGAAGAGCAACAAAAGTCTGACATTCTCCTCGAAGATCGGATTGATAGCTGCCACGGTCGGTTCGGCGGTGGGTCTTGGCAATATCTGGCGATTCCCGGCAGTGGCGCAAGCCAATGGCGGTGGTGCCTTTCTGATCATCTATATAGGCTGCGTAGTCTTATTGGGTATCCCGGTGATGCTGGCAGAGTTCTCGATAGGACGTGCCGGCAAGAGCGATGCCATCGGCAGCTTGAAGGGTCTCGGCGCCGGCAAGGGTTGGCTCGGTTTCGGAGGACTCTCCATCTTGGCGGCTTACCTGATCTTGAGCTTCTATATGGTGGTGGTAGGCTGGACTGTCGAATATCTGTGGGAGTCGATCACGGGCGAACTCTATGCCAATGTCGGGTCTGATATGAAAACCACCTTTGCCACCCACATGAACGAATATATCTCTGACACATGGACTCCGATGGTGGCGACGCTGATAATGATAGTCATAAACATCGGGGTGCTGCTCGGCGGTGTGCAGAAGGGCATCGAGCGGCTCTCCAACTGGCTTATGCCGCTACTCTTTGTCTTGCTTGTAGTCTTCTGTATCAGAGCGTTAAGTTTCGAGAAGGCGCTCGAGGGATATAGCTTCTTCCTGCGACCCGACTGGAGTGTAGTGAACTCCGAGACCTTTATCAACGCCTTGGGGCAGGCATTCTTCTCCTTGTCGCTCGGCATGGGTGTTTTGGTGACCTACTCATCATATTTCCCCAAGGATACCAACCTGACCAAGACGGCGGTGACTGTGTCGCTGCTCGACTTGCTTGTGGCTGTGATGATGGGACTTATCATCTTCCCGGCTGTGATGTCGTTCGGATTGAATGGCGAGGGTATCGAGGGGGCTACATTGGTGTTTGTCACGCTCCCGGAGGTGTTCATGCAGATGCAGGGCACTCAGGCATGGTCGATACTCTTCTTCCTGCTATTGGCGGTGGCTGCCTTGACCTCTACTATCTCGGTGGCGGAGGTGGCTGTGGCTTGCATCCGCGACCGCTTTAACGTGAGTCGTGTCAAGGCGGTGCTGATAGTCATGTTGCCTCTCTTCATCATCAGCCCGGTATGCTCGCTGTCGCAAGGTGTGCTTTCCGATGTAACCATCTTCGGGATGTCAATATTCGACTCCCTCGACACACTTGCCACCAACGTGCTCCTGCCGGTGGTGTCGATCGGTCTATGCATCTGGCTTGGATGGTTTGCTCCTAAGGGATTGCTCTCCGATCAGTTGAGCAACGCCGGAAGCCTGAAGACACGCCTCGCCAAGCCGATAAGATTCATAATCCGCTGGATAGCCCCGCTGCTCATCTTGGCAGTCTTCATCTGCGGTTTCCTATAAGAAACAATCCTTCTTGGAGCGATTCCCAAGAAGGATTGTTCTTTCCTATAACTCGTAGGCGGTCAGCTCGGCGTAGCTCCTGCGGAGATCGCGCTCTGCCGACATAGCCTTGTCGACGAATTGGTAATACAACGAGGCTTGCCTCAGATAGTCCAACACCGAGATTTCGCCGACATCAAGAGCCCGCTTCAGATATTGAGAACTATTGGCATCGGTCAGCGCCTTGCGATAGGTGCGGGCACTCTCATTGAGTCCGACCACACGCTGATAGAGGATGTTCAACTGTCCATAAAATTGGATCTTGGCATCCTCTTGGCGAGCCTCGGCAGCTGCTACAGCCGCCTTCGCTTGCTTCACCTTATTGCGAGTGTTCCATAGGGGAATCGACAGCCCCAAAGAGATGCCCTGATAGTGCTCTCCCTGAGTCTTCTCAAGCATATAGCCCACGGTGAGAGAAGGAAGATTGAGCGATCGACTCAACGACACCTCCTGTTTGCTCTTCTCTATCTCGCTCTTGACGTATGCCAAGACCGGGTTTTTTCGCTCGCTCTCGGCATACCAGCTGTCGAAGTCGATCGGCAATACTATCTCCTCATAATCGGCACAATCGAACGATATCGCCTTGCCTCCGTTCATCTGCCGTAGGGTTGCCAACGTGGCTTTTCGCTCAGTCTCGATCTCCTGGATTTCTGCAACTATCGCCATATGCTCCAACTGCACGCCATTATAGTCGACGATCGTACCATTGCCGGCATCGAGTTTCCGCTTCTCTGCCATCGCAATGCTGTCGATGGTCTGTTGTCGCAGACCCAACTCTTGACGCATCCGGTTGTAATAGATCATATCGATGAGGAGCAACTTCGCCTCGGAGAGGGTGTTGATGCGTTGTGACTCATACTCCCATCTCAACATATCATTCTTGCGGTCGGCCACCTTCCCCTTCATGCCGGCTATCGTGGGGAGATCGAGTGTCTGACTTACGCTGACATCGATACGATTGCCGATAGGGGAGGGGTGCCCCCAGAGATAGTTGAATCCCACTTCCGGATCCGACAGATAGATATCGGTGCGGTTGGCAAGTTGATCTGCCTCCATCCCGGCGCGCAATGCCGCAAGTGACGTATTGTTCGTCTCAATCGAACGCAACACATCCTGTATTTTCTCTTGCCCCGACAGCGAATATGCTGTCATGAGCGCTATTATCGTAAAGAATATCCTTCTTATCATAATTCCTTGTCGTTTATTTCATTATCGTTTGTCTCGGGCTGAACCTCGCTTCGGCGGCTGATGATTAGATACATCACCGGGATCACAAAGCCATTGAGCAGAGTCGAAGTGAAAAGACCACCCAAGATTACTTTCGCCATCGGGCTCTGTATCTCATTGCCGGGCAGATCGCCACCTATCACCATCGGTATCAGCGCCAAGGCTGAGGTCAAGGCTGTCATTAAGATCGGGTTGAGTCGGTCGGTAGATCCTTTCTTTATACTCTCCATCACGCTATATCCTTCTCTTCGCAGGTCGTTATAGCGCGAAATAAGGAGCATACCATTGCGTGTGGCTATGCCGAAGAGGGAGATGAAGCCGATGATCGCCGGGATGCTCACCACTCCGTTGGTGAGTCTGATTGCCAATACGCCGCCGATCAGCGCCAAGGGGAGATTGATCAGCACCACTGCCGACTGCACGCTGCTGCGGAACTGATTGTAGAGCAGCAAGAAGATTACCATGATTGCAAAGATCGAAGCGATCATCAGCGTGCGCGATGCACTCTGCTCGCTCTCGAACTGGCCACCATACTCGATGTGATAACCCTCGGGGAGTTTCACCTTATCATCCACACGCTCTTGGATATCGTTGACCACGCCACGCAAGTCGCGTCCCGCCACATTTGCCGAGATCACTATCTTGCGCGACACATTTTCGCGATTGATTGTGTTGGGCCCCATCGCCGATCGGACATCGGCGATATTGCCGAAAGGCACCTTGACGCCCCCGGCATCCACACTCATCTCGCGGATCCGATCGGCGGTGGTGCGGCTCTCTTCGCCCACTTTCAGCACCAAGTCAAATGCTTGGTCTCCTTCATATACTTGCGACACCGCTTCGCCTGCCAGCAGTACGCTTACCATCTCGGCAAATTCCGGCATCGTGATGCCATACTTGCCCAGCATATCTCGTTTCGGCTCTATTTTGAGCTGTGGACGCTCCACCTGCTGCTCCACGTTGAGATCGGCGATGCCATCGATATCGGCGATTGCCTCTTTGATCTGATTGCCAAGGGTATACATACGGTTAAGGTCGCTGCCGAAGAGCTTAATGGCGATGCCGGCACGTGTACCCGACAGCATCGCGTCTATGCGGTGGGTGATCGGTGCTCCGACTTCAATGTTAACGCCCGGGATCTCTTTGAGCTTATGGCGCACCTCTTCGATTACCTCCTCCTTCGATCGCCTATCCAGCTCAAAGGGGGCTTCGATCTCCGAGGTGTTCACTCCCAAGGCATGCTCGTCGAGCTCGGCGCGTCCCGTCTTGCGTCCCACCACCTTAATCTCCGGAATGCTCAGCAATGCCTCTTCGGCTCGCTGCCCGATACGGTTGGATTCCTCCAACGAGATGCCCGGCAAGGTGCTGACATTTATGGTAAATGACCCCTCGTTGAATGGCGGCAAGAAACTTCTACCCAACGTAAAGAAGAGCACTAATGCCACTACGAGCGCACCGCCCGTGGACCAAAGCACCATACGCCGATGGCTCAATGCCCGGTCTAAGGCACGTAGATACACATCCTTCAGCCGGCGAGATACAAGCGGCTCTCGCTCCGGACTGCCGTCAGACCTCTTCTTATCCTTGCCAAGAAGATAGCTGCAGAGCACAGGAGTGACTGTCAATGCCACCACCGTCGAGGAGCAAAGTGCCACGATGAAGGCTATCCCTAACGGCACCAGCATCCTCCCCTCCATGCCGGTCAGAAAGAAAAGGGGCATAAAGCTCGCTATGATGATCAGCGTAGAGTTCAAGATTGGCATACGAACTTCGCGAGAGGCCTCAAAGATCACATCTCGAACCTTGCGTCGCTCTCCCTCGGGGAGTTGCCGATTCTCGCGAAGTCGCTTGAAGACATTCTCCACGTCGACTATCGCATCATCCACCAGCGATCCGATGGCGATGCACATACCGCCGAGACTCATCGTGTTGATGGTTAGCCCCATCAGCTTGAGTGCCAAGATGCTCGATACCAACGATAGAGGTATTGCCACCAAGGAGATCACCGTGGTGCGAGTGTTCATCAAGAAGAGGAAGAGCACGATCACCACGAAGATGCCACCCTCCCAGAGTGATTTCTTGACATTATTGATCGAACTCTCGATAAATCGTGACTGTCGGTAGATGTCAGTGTTGAGTTTGACATCGGCGGGGAGTGTCTTGCTCACATCGGCGAGCGCCAGATCCAACTCCTTGGTCAGGTCGATCGTGCCGGTGTTGGGCTGCTTGGTGACGGTCATGATCACTGAGGACTTGCCATTGTAGGAAGCCTCTCCCATCTTCGGGAAGCTGTTCCCCACCTTTACTTCGGCCACGCTGCCGAGGTAGATCGGTGTGTCTCCCACCTTCTTGACAAGCACCTTGGAGAGAGACTCAATGCAGTCGGTAGAGATCACTCCTCTCACGATATATTCATTGCCATATTCATAGAGGATTCCTCCCGACACGTTGCGGTTCATCTCTTGGACCGACTGATACACCTCATTCAGTCCGACGCCATAATGCTTCATTTTGTCAGGGTCGAGAAGGATCTGATATTCTTTGATTTCGCCACCCAACACAGCGACTTGTGCTACGCCACCTGTGGCGAGTAGCCGGGGACGAATCCGCCAGTCGGCAAGGGTGCGAAGCTCTTGCATCGACGTGCTGTCGGCAGTGAGCGATACGAACATCAATTCGCCCAATATCGAAGACTGTGGCCCGAGGGTCGGCGTGCCGATATTCTTGGGAAGACGATCTTGGATCGTCGCTATCTTCTCCGAGACTATCTGGCGTGCCCGATAGATATCCGTGCCCCAGTTAAATTCCACCCATACCACCGAGAAGCCGGTGGTGGAGGATGAGCGTACTCGTCTCACATCCGTCGCACCATTCACTGCCGTCTCTAAGGGGAAGGTTACCAGTCGCTCCACCTCTTCGGGAGCCATGCCATTGGCTTCGGTCATCACCACTACGGTCGGCGCATTCAGGTCGGGGAAGACATCCACCTCCATGTTATAGGCGGTGTAGACACCTCCGATCATCAGCAAGATGGAGCATATCAGCACTAATAGCCGATTGTTCAACGAGAAGCGTATTATCTTATTTAACATAGTTCTCTCGTTTAGTGTTGATGATTATGTCCTTCGGGGATAGCTCCTGAAGCACCCGCCAGTTTCACCTGGTAGGCACCCTGTGCCACTACCTGCTCGCCTGCCTTGAGCCCACTTATTATCTCTACGCGCTCGCCATTGTCTTGGCCGAGAGTGACTTCTCGCTTCATGAAAGCTCCCTTCTCACCCTTCACCTGCACATAGACATGATAGAGTCCTTGATCTTCAACTATGGCACTCTTCGGCAGAGAAATCACATTCTTTCGAGGCTGTGTGAGAAGATAGACTTCGACATACGAACCTGCTACAAATTCTCCGATATTGTCGAACTCAAAGGTCATCGGCAGATAGTAACTCTCTTCGCCGGTGGTCTTGCCGTAGGAGACGATTCTTCCGTTCAGTTCGGAGAGTTTATAGACCTTATCGTCGTAGGAGGGTCGGAAATTGGCGCTCCCTACATTTTTAAGATATTTATAATCCTTCTCCGGCACTTCAGCGCGGAGTTGGAGACGACGATTCTGCGATACGATGGCGATCGGGTCGCCCACCGACACGTATGCACCTTGTGCCACAATCAGGCTCTTGATATATCCACCCATAGGAGTGCTCACTGCCACACCCCCGGCGGTGAGGTGTCCGGTCTGTGCCTCATAGATCATCTTGGCGGTCTCATATTGCATCTTGATCTGCTCGAACTCTTTGACTGAGATGATCTTATCTTTTACCAGTTCGTTGGCACGGTCATATTCTCGTTTGGCTGCCTCATATTCGATCTTTGCCTTGATTGCCGGGTCGCCATCTTGCAGTTTCTTGGCGGAGATGGTGACTAAGGTCTGACCCGCGCTGACAGCTGTCCCCTCGGTGATCGAGGAGTTGACAAAGTTGACGATGCCCGAAGCCGTGGCGGCTATGGTCTGCTCATCGCCGGTGGGGGAGATGATCTTGCCTCCCACCTTGATGACATTGCGGAAGTCTCCGGGGGTTACTGTCTCCAACACGACTCCACCCTCTTTCATCTGATGCTCGTCGAGCAGGATCTCGTCGGCGTGATGATGCTCTCCCTCCTCTGAGTGTTGCTCTTCGTGCGAGTGGCCGCACCCGATTGGCAATATTGCCAATATTGCCGATAATAGATAGATAAATTTACGATTTGATTTCATGGATGATGATTGATGTTTTTCTGTTTCTTGGTGTTAGTCACATTATACCGAACATATCTCTATCTATTCACAAGATAGAGATAAGCACACCATTGCCCGATATGATATCCGCAACGATTGCTTCGGCTTTACATTATCGATCCGGATGATCGATTCTTATAGCGTCGTGGGTGGTGCCCGTAGGGAGAATATCCTTACTCCCGGGCATAGAGTGTAGAAGATCCGATATGGATCGATGTGTGTTTCCTCCCCATCGGGACATTCGATCCCTATTCTATCGACTATGATGGAGTTTAATATCGGATAGTCGGCAATTCGAAGGTGTGTTATGCTCGAATTGCTGATGATGGTAAGTGTGTTTTTGATGCAGAGCGGATGTTCGGACTCTTCGCTGCTGCTGTCATGATGCGAGGTGTGGCAGTCGTTGCACACATGGTCTTTCTCGCATTGCTCCATAATCATACACACCTCGTCATGATGGTGATGATGTGGCACGAAGGGGGCTATCAAGATCGACAGCACCAAGATCGGCATGATTATGTAGCGAAATCTATACATATTCTTGTTGTGAAGATGTTATATGCATTTTCTGCCGCAAATATAGGATTTTTTTTTGTTATATTTGTTGCGATTGGTTAACTTTGAAACGTTTATTCGAATTGAGATACATTTTTTAAGTTATGTATAGACATTTTTCACTGATTTTAGCACTTCTTTTCTCCTCGTTGGTCGCAATGTCGGCGACTGATTATGAATTTGAATCGTCGATGATCAAGATCGATGGCAAGCCTCGCAAGGATCGCAGTGTCGTGGTCTTGCGGTGTGACGATATGGGGGGATGGTGGTTTTCTCTTCATAGCGGCGGGTTCGCTTACACCGGCGACCGCGACAATCCGATGCTACCACTCTCGATGATCTATGTCGACGGCATGGGTCGTGATCGCAAGGTTGTGGCTGAGACGCGCGATGGCGTGTTCTTCCTCAGTCTTGAGGCTGATCGTGCATTCATCCGCGAGAAGTGCTCTTACGAATTGCCGGCGCACTCTCTTTCTGATAATTACGCCGATACTTTCTCGGAGTTGGCTACGACATTGCAAGAAAAGGGACACACCTCAGCCACGGCGATATCTTCGTTGCATAGCGATGCGCCGACGACACCCTCGTCAGAGCAGGCTGTCAAGAATGCTTCGATTACCGAATCGTTTGAGTCGAAGGCTTTCTCAGGGGTAATAGAGAAGGATGTGGTGAGAGATGGCGAGAAGGGTATATTGATTCGCACACGATTCATGGTGGCGGGTCCTCGCAAGGATCCCTGTTTCCTGATTGCTAATTTCAGAGATGCCTATTATCAGGAGATAAGATGTCGCATCGAGCCATACAGCAGTCCGAAGGGTAATTTGTGGACCTACGATGCCATCAGCCTCCCCTACGCCAACAATGCTTTCGATAATTGTGAACTTTTTCTCCCTTATCGAGTGATGCCGCGTGGCGTATGCACCCTGCGGCTCTTCCTCACAGTGCAGAGCCCACAAGGCGATGAGATCCAGAGCGGATATATCACCTTCTCGATCAGCAACTCCAATTAATCATAAAAACGGCGTATGAGATTTCCTCTTACGCCGTTTTTTTATTGATTGAAAGTGTATTATTCAGCGATTGTGATACAGCTGTTGACGAACTCCAATAGCTTGGGGATTACCTCCGAGTCGTAGTCGGCACTTGCTCCACCCATGCCTCCGTAGCCACCCAAGTTGTCGGCATTGAAGCCATGATTGGCACCTTGGATTATGTCGAGGGTGGCATTGGGATAGACCTCAACTGCTTGCTCCGAATATGACACATTAACGATCATATCGTTCGACCCATGGATTATCTTTACCGGATTGGCGAAGGTGCCGATGTTGGCATAGACATCGAAGTCGCGCATTTCGTCGCAGAAGGCTTCGCTATATCCGCCGCCGAACATGTCGCCAAAGCCTCCGAAGCCGCCTCCGAAGCCCCCGAATTGGTCCATCAGGGCAATCAAATCCGGTATGTTGAAGGCCGGGTAGAAGAGTATCAATCCCTTAAGACCGAGTGTCGGATCTTCGGCTGTGAGTGCCGCTACGAGTCCACCTTGGCTTGACCCTAAAACAAACATCTGATTAGCATCTACACTCTCGAGTTGCCGGAGGTCAGCGATTACTGCTTTGAGGTCGGCTTCTTCCGAAGAGATGGTCATCTCTTCGACCGTGCCGTCGCTGCGGCTATCTTCACTGCCGCCGCAGAAGTCGAAGGCGTAGGCACAATAGCCCGCCTCTGCCAAAGCATGTGCGTAGGCATTCATTGCATCTGCTGTCAGCGAGGCGCTGTGGGCACACACCACTGTCGGTAGTGCTCCGGCCACTCCCTCCGGCCGATAGAGCTTCCCATAGATCTGACTCTCTCCCTTAGGGCAGTAATATTCGGTCACTTCTACCTGATATGTGTCATCATCTTCCGAGGCGGGGAGGAACTCGATATGATCCACCTCCGATGCCCGGTATTTGACCGGCTCTCCACTCTTGGGATATATCACTACTGTCTGGCTTTGAGCCCCTAATATGCTTGTCATGGCTATCGCCATTGCTATCACTATACCTCTCATCTTACTATAAATTTAAATGTAAAATTCTTTGAACTGAATATATAGATGCCGGAGCCGGCAAGGGTGGCTGTGAAGGAGCCGGTGCTGTCGCACACGCCTCGGGATATAATCTTCCCTGCCAAGTCGCTGATGCATATCCCCGTGCCGGGGGCGAGCCCTTCAACCCTTAATTCTTGACTTGAAATATAATATCGCCCCTTTTGAGCCGAGGTCTGTAAGACTCCTGCCGGATTATAAAAGGAGATATTCACCACCTCCGTTGAGGCGATCTCCACACTCTTGTCGGAATTTTCTATCCGTATTGCACCCTCTATCGGGGTGACCTTTACGCCTTCTCCCTCGAGACTGAAGATTTGATCTTCCCCTCCCGGAGTAGTGACGATGATGCTCTGATAGCCGGCTGCATTCATGCCGGATATCCCTGCCGTCAGCATCAAGAAGAGTAAAAGAAGTCGATGCTTAAGATCTTGTGTATTCATATTTGACAGATATGCTTTTTTACCTATGCAAATTTAGAGATTTTTTGTCGTCTATACAATCTTTATCCACATTTTTTATCCCCCAAATATTAATTTTTATACCCGGTGGATAAAAGCGTTTTGATATTGTAAATGTAGTAAATGTGAAGAAAAATTTAAGAAATAGGCTCTTAACATTTTTTGGATATTGTATATTTAAACTATATTTTTTTGACAATGTCTTTTATGTGTATTTATCTATATATTTTGCCCATGCGTAGATTCTTCATTTTTTCGCTTATCTTTTCTTTGGTGTTAGGGTGCGCCATTGCAGCCGTGGTCAAAGGAAATATCGTCGATGAGGATGGTCTGGAGCTTCCCGGCACGACTGTCCGTCTCGTTACCCTCCCCGATTCCACTCGCGTCGGATATATCCTGTCGGGAGATTCGGGCGAGTTCTCATTCGCTAATCTTAAGCCCTCTTGCTATGCTCTGCTTCTCTCGATGACCGGCATGGATCCTGTTACTGAGCCGGTAGAAGTCAAGAGCGACAACGATACCATCGATGTCGGCACTCTCCGCATGTCGACAAGTTCGGTGTTGCTTCAGGAGGCGGTGGTCACCGGCATCCGTGCTGCCGTAGTCGCCAAACAAGACACTCTGGAGTTCAATGCCGGGTCGTTCCACACCAATCCCAATGCTTCGGTAGAGGATCTCCTCAAGAAACTACCCGGTGTGGAGGTCGGTTCTGATGGCACGATCACTTCCGGTGGCAAGACCGTCACCAAGATCCTGGTCGATGGCAAGGAGTTCTTCGCCGACGATCCGAAGTTGGCTACCAAAAATCTCCCCTCGAATATGGTCGAGAAGGTGCAGGTGGTAGATCGTAAGAGTGAGACTGCTCGCCTCACCGGCGTCGATGATGGCGAAGATGAGACCGTTATCAATCTTACCGTTAAGAAGAATATGAACAATGGCTGGTTCGGTAATATCTCCGGTGGCTATGGCACTGACAATCGATATCAAGGGAATTTCAATATCAATTATTTCAATGATGGCAATCAGGTGACCATCCTCGGCGGTGGTAATAATATCAATGAGATGGGCTTCACTGACGTGGGACGCGGACGCTTTGCCGATTTCAACAGCAATAATGGTATAAACACCACTCAGCATTTCGGCATAAATTTCAATGTCGGCAATGAGGAGAAGTTGCGCGTCGGCGGTAATGTGCTCTATACTCATTCCGACCGCGATTCTCGCAGCCGCTTTGATACGCAATATCTCTTCCCCGACTCGGTCAGCTATCTGCGAGGTGGCTCGAATACTCGCGACAAGGGACATAGCCTTCGCGCCATGTTCCGCTTGCAGTGGAACATCTCGGAGGCTGATGTGCTCGATTTCCGTCCCGAGTTTTCGTTCAATTGGCGCAATTCCGCTCTCAATGACTCGTCGCTCCTATATTCGAGCGAGTCGCTCGCTGATAAGGTCAATAAGAATCTCGCTATGCGGTCGAATCGCGGTACGGACTATACCCTCTCGGGCCGATTGATTTATACCCACAAGGTGCTGTCGCATCCGGGACGTTCTTTCTCCGTTCAGGCTAATTATTCTTTCTCCAAGACTCTACAAAAGTCGACTTCTTGGAATGAGTTGGAGTATTACCTCCGTCAGGATGACAGTGAAGCATATTTCCGATATCTCGATTCGAAGCAGTGGACCAATTCGGTGGAGGGACGTTTCACCTGGACCGAGCCTCTCGGAGATGCTTCACGCGGAAATTATATGGAGGTGGCTTATAAGGCTTCGCTCAAGTTTAACAATGCTGATAAGCTGACCTACGAGTTGCCGACCGACTTGTTCGACCCTAATCTCACCGCGCTCCCTGATTATACATCTGTGCCCGATGGGGGAGTGCTCTCTGCCGATCTCTCCAATCGGTTCCGCAATAAGTATACCACCCAGGAACTCCAAGTCGGTTATAAGCGTGTCACTTCCGCCTACAATCTTAATGCCGGCGTCGTCTTCTCTCCCTCCAGCTCGAGCAGCCACGACCTGATCAATAGCAATCGCGATATCAAGACTCGGTGGGTGTTCAATGTCGCTCCTTACCTCCGTTTTCGCTATAAATTCGGTAAACAGTCGAGCTTGATGGCACATTATCGTGCCCGCACTTCTCAGCCTTCGCTGACCCAGTTGCAACCGGTGGCGGATGTCTCCGACCCTATGAATATCACTGTCGGTAATCCCAACCTTAAACCGACATTCACCCAAAATCTCGGCATCCATTTCAACAATTATAATACCGACACTCAACAGTCGATTTTCGCCGTGGCGAATGCCTCGTTTGCATTGAACAGTATCGTGCAGAGGACTACTACCGATTCGCAGACCGGCGTGCGTACCACCACCTACGCTAACTCTAATGGCAATTGGAATGCTTTCGCCATGTTTATGCTCAATCAGCCGATTCGCAATTCGAAGTGGAGGGTGATGGCTCGTTTCAATGGCAGATATTCCTCTTACGCCGGTTATATCGATGGCGATTTCAACCGTAGCGGCGATCTGCAACTCTCGCCGACTGCCGGTGTCACCTTCTCTTCCGATATCTTCCAGATGACGGTCAATCCCACCTATTCTTTCCAGATGTCGACCAACTCTCTGTCGCAGCAGCAGAATCGCTATACACATGCTTACGGCTTTGATGCCGATGCTTCCCTCTATCTCCCCTTCGGATTGGAACTTACCACCGATCTATCCTTCTCGAAGCAGACCGGTCTCTCCGATGGCTTCAATACTTCGGAATGGCTCTGGAATGCACAACTCTCTTATTCGGTGCTCAAGGATAAGTCGTTGACCTTCTCGGTTAGGGCAAGCGATCTGTTGGGTCAGCGCAAGAACATCAGTCGCAGTGTCAGCGCCAATATGATTACTGACCGCTCTTACAATGACCTGGGTCGCTATGTCATGTTTGGCGTAACCTGGAAGTTCAACACCCTGTCGAAGAAGGTGGCAGCCAATATCCCGACAGATGGCATGCCGGGTGAAGGCCCGATGGGTCCGCCCCCGGGAGCCGGTGAAAGAGGCACAAGAAGTGGCGGCGCACCAATGGGACCCCCTCCCGGCCACATGTAATCCCGCACCCGACTCTATAAATACCTCTGTATAAAACACAAAACAGCCGCCGAAGCGACATCCTCGTGGATGAACTTCGGCGGCTGTCGAGTATGGTTTATTATTCTCTTAAGGAACTCGCTCTAAGACTTCTCTGTGATGATCCAGTCGGTGATGGTGTGGCTCTCGGTGCTGAAGTTGACCGCTACGGTCACTATCGGCAGATTATGGTGTGAATAGCGATTGATGTATTCTCTA
>JBJEKI010000010.1:0-24420 GCA_051878555.1 Lepagella sp.
CAATGCGTGAATTGGAACCGATGTGAGTTTCAGAATATGCCAAAAAATATCCGCCCCTACGACCCCAAAAATTTAAGGAACGCGCTCTTATATTGACTTTTTTAAGTCATTTTTCTATCAATATTATTTTTCTCTCTGACTTATGACAGATATATTAAATATTTTTTCTTCTATTATAACCGAGCGTATGGGGGCTACGGTGATGTCTCTCTCCGCTCTTCCGGCTGCCGGAGGCGATCGTCGTTATTATCGCATCGTTCTCGACGATGCTCGCCAAGTCATCGGCGTGGTGGCTGATAATCTTGCAGACGCGCGTGCTTTTGTGGCGCTCTCCGGAGTGTTTGCCGATCATCGGGTGAGTGTGCCCCGTGTGCTTTGTCATAGCGATGACTTCGCCTATTATGTAGAGGAGGACCTCGGCGATCGAGATTTGCTTGCTGCCATCCGGGAGAAGGATCATAATCTGCCCGACTTGGTGCGAGCTTCGATCGACAATCTATTGCGTATGCAGCTTACTCCCTTGCAGATGTGGCAACCACATGCGGCATATAGGGAGTTTTCTCCTCGATTGGTGATGTGGGATCTCAATTATTTTAAGTATGAGTTCCTCCGTCCCCTTTCTCTCGATTTCGATGAGGATAGGTTGCAAGATGATTTCGAAACGTTCTGCTATTCTCTTTGCGCCACCGATCATAAGCTTTGGGGCTTCATGATGCGTGACTGTCAGAGCCGAAATATTATGCTACATCCCGATCCCTGTTTTATCGATTTTCAGGGTGGACGTTTCGGCCCTTGCGTTTATGATGTGGTGTCTCTGCTCTGGCAGGCTCGTGCTCGTTTTTCACCCGATTTCCGGGATGCCATGCTGATGTATTATGCACAGAATTTTGCTCGCCTTCGCCCGGTTGATCCCTCCGAAATCTTGAAATGTGCCGACATGTTCGCTCTATTCCGTACACTTCAAGTACTTGGAGCTTACGGCTTTAGAGGTCTTGTGCAGAAGAGGGCACAGTTTGTCGAGAGCATCCCCGATGCCCTCGAAAATCTTGCCTATCTCTTGGATAGGGGAGTGGCTGACAGCTTCCCTTACTTTAAGAGTGTGCTGCGCAAGGTGGTGGAGTGTGACAAGTTCTCAAGGCCGACAGATGGCCGTCTGCATGTCAAGGTGTTCAGTTTTTCCTATAAGAGGGGGTATCCGGAGGATCTTTCCGGCAATGGGGGCGGTTTTATGTTCGATTGCCGTGGTATGCACAATCCCGGGCGTTATGAGGAGTATAAGCCGCTGACGGGACGCGATCTCTCGGTAATACAATTCCTCAAGAATTGGGGAGAGGTCGATGTTTTCGTCTCTAAGGCTGTCGAGATGGTGGCTCCGACGATCGATCGCTATATGAAACGTGGGTTCTCTTCTTTGCAAATCGGCTTCGGCTGCACCGGCGGTCGCCATCGCTCGGTATATTGTGCGGAAAATAGCGCCCGTATTTTGGCTCAAAGATTCCCGGATGCCATCTTCGAGCTAATCCATCGCGAGCAGGATATACGCGAGACCCTCAATGAGGGTGAAAATTCTTAATTTAGGTAAGACTCTTTAAATATATAGGAGTTCTCTTAATGAATTGAAGTAGTATGAAGGCTATGATTCTTGCTGCAGGGCTTGGCACTCGCCTGAAACCCTGGACTCTCTATCATCCCAAGGCTTTGGTGCCGGTGGCTGGTGTGCCGATGTTGGAACGCGTAGTCCGACGCTTGATCGATTTCGGCTTCGATGATATCACGGTGAATGTCCATCATTTCTCTAATCAGATCGTCCGTTTTCTTGCCGACCATCATTTCGATGCCAGGATCTCAATCAGCGATGAGACAGATATGCTCCTTGACACGGGTGGCTCGCTATTGAAGGCTGCCCCCACTATTTTCGCCGATGATGCCCCTTGCCTTATACATAATGTGGATATTCTGAGTGATGCACCCCTCGACCGGCTGCTGCAACGCCACATAGAGTCCGGACGTGATATCTCGTTGGTATGTAGCCCTCGCGATTCGTCGCGCCGTCTGCTCTTCGATGAGTCAGGTAGGTTGGCAGGATGGCATAATCTCAACAGCGATGAATATAGACCTGCCGGATTCCTCCCCGCTGAGGGTATGCGTGAGGTGGCTTTCAGTGGCATCTATTTCGTAGGTCGGTCGATCTTGCCAACATTGCAGAGCTATTCGGAGCAGGTAGTTAGTCCGAAGTTCCCGGTGATGGATTTCTTCCTCTCTTCGCTCGATCGTCTCAATATCGGTGTGTTATGGCTCGATGATCTCCACCTGATCGACATCGGCAAACCCGACACGCTCCGCCAAGCCAACGACCTGTTGGAGGGATAGGATCTTCATTCCAAGCAATTCGTTCCGAGCTATTACTTTCTGAGCGGTTACAGTTCTGCCGCTTTCAGCTTTTCGGCGTTTTCCGCCACGATGAGGCGGTCGATACATTCTTGGATATCGCCATCCATGAAGGCGGCAAGATTGTAGACGGTGTAGTTGATGCGATGGTCGGTGATGCGCCCCTGAGGATAGTTGTAGGTGCGGATCTTTGCCGAGCGGTCGCCGGTGCTCACCATGGTCTTGCGCTTGGAGGCTATGTCGTCAAGATATTTCTGATGCTCTTTGTCATAGATGAAGGTGCGGAGACGCGAGAGGGCTCGCTCTTTGTTCTTGGGTTGGTCGCGTGTCTCGGTACATTCGATCAGGATTTCTTCCACCTGCCCGGTGTTGGGATTTTTCCAGTTATATCGCAGGCGGACTCCCGATTCGACTTTGTTGACGTTCTGGCCGCCGGCACCACCTGAACGGAAGGTATCCCATTTGATTTCTCCTTCATGGATCTCGACATCAAATTCTTGTGCCTCGGGGAGCACTGCTACGGTAGCCGCAGAGGTGTGGACTCTCCCTTGGGTTTCAGTCACCGGCACGCGTTGCACGCGATGCACGCCACTCTCATATTTCATCGTACCATACACGCCGGCTCCCGTCAGCGTGCACACGATCTCTTTGAATCCGCCGGCAGCTCCCTCGGAATATGAGGAGACTGCCAACTGCCAACCTTTCGATTCGGCATATTTCTGATACATCCGAAAGAGGTCGCCGGCGAAGAGTGCCGCTTCATCGCCACCGGTGCCTCCACGGATCTCCAAGACGGCATTCTTCGAGTCGTCGGGATCGGCAGGTATGAGCAGCAATTTAATCTGCTCTTCGAGTTTGGGAAGCCGCTCGGTGCAGGCGTCGATCTCTTCTTTGGCAAGTAGTCGCATCTCTTCGTCGCTCTCGCTTGCCAACATCTCTTTCGATTCGGCAAGGTTTTGGAGAGTATTGACATACTCGTTTTTTACCTTCAAGATCTCTTCCAGATCATGATATTCCTTGGTGAGACGCACATAGCGCGGTTGGTCGCTGATCACCGACGGGTCAGTGATCAAGGTGGACACCTCTTCAAATCTCGAGTCTAATCCATCAAGACGACTCAGCAACACGTTTTCTGCCATTGTATTCCTTATTATATAATGTCTAAGGCTCTAAGAGCCCCGTTTTTTTGACTTTTTTGCTTTTTGTGATGCAAAATTACGAAATAAAAGTGAATTTCTTTGTGTTTTTGCAAAATAAGTCGTAACTTTGTGCCCGTTATGCGCTCTCGAGCGTCTGACATCAAAATTTTTAACTAACTTATTCAATAAAACCGGCAAGTTTATGGCAACAAAAATTAGATTACAGCGTCATGGCCGCAAGGGCTACGCTTTTTATCCTATTGTAGTAGCCGATAGCAGGGCACCACGTGATGGTAGATTTATTGAGAGGATAGGTTCTTATAATCCGAACACTAATCCTGCTACAATAAGTTTAGACTTCGACCGTGCTTTGTATTGGGTAGAAGTAGGTGCAATCCCTACTGACACTGTTCGTTCGATCCTCTCTAAGGAGGGTGTGATGCTTATGAAGCATCTCAACGGCGGTGTGAAGAAAGGTGCTTTCTCTCAAGAAGAGGCTGAACGTCGTTTCAACGCTTGGAAGGCTGATCGCACCAAGGTTGCAGATGCCGCTAAGGCTAAATCTGAGGCTAAGGCTGCTGAAGAGGCTAAGGCTCGCTTCGAGGCTGAAGCTGAAAAGAATCGCCTCAAAGGTGAAGCTGTAGCTAAGAAGAAAGCTGAGTTGATTGCTGCTCAAGAGGCTGCCGCCAAGGCTGCTCAAGAGGCTGAACAAGCTGCTGAAGCTACTGACGCTCCCGCTGAGGCCGCTGAGTAATCAGCACCCATCGCAACGAAAACACAAGAGGATGTGTCCCATAAAGACCCATCCTCTTTTTTATTACTATTTATTTGCTATGTTCAGACAAATGTATTAAATTTCCAAGTCGTTTGAACAAAACGACATTGATAGCGTTATTTGCAACATAATTTTCTGACTTTTAAACTAACCAATGAAACGATAAGAGATATTCATCTCCGGACATTTTTTTGTGTTTCGATGTTATGATAACCGATATCTATCTTCTTAGCGTTTAGTTTATTAGGTGGAATCTATCTTTATTCTATATATTAACCATTTAATTAACTAATTCAATTTAATCATGCGTTTATTTAATGCTTTTGCAGCCGCTCTCACTGTAGCTGCAGTATTGTCTTCTTGTTCTGAGGAACAGTCGGCTTTCAACATCTCAGCCATCCCCGGTCGTAGCACTATCGAGGGTACTGTCCTCTACAACCAAGGCACCAAGTATGTAGATGGAAAGTTTGTATACGACTACAAACCGGCTGCCGGCCTCAAGATCGTAGCCACTGTCAAGAACTCTGACTATGATGCAGATCTCAATGGCTATTCCACTTTCGAAGTTACTACCGATGAGAATGGTAAGTACACTCTCGAGATTCCCGCTCCCCACAATGATGTTACGGTTTCTCTTTGCACTGCCTCTTTCCGCGGCACTCGCAGCGTTGTGAAGATGGAAAATAATAAGGTCGTTACCGTAGAAGAGCCTGTAATCTACCAAGGCGGAAGTGAGGTGTCTGCTCATGCCGACCAAATCAAGTATTGCAACTTCATTTGCTATGAGGCTTCTACCGATGTTAACCCCTCCGGCTTCACTCAGTCTGTCGACGTGAAGGGCCGTATCGGTCAGAACGTAGAGAAGTATAACGCTCCTCGCCCTTATTACAATGAGGATAATCAGCTGGTAGACTATTATGACGCTACTATCGAATATCTCTATACAGGCGCTACTAACGTAGACCTTATCATCGAATGTGGCTCATTTACCTACAACGCCACTACCGACGCAAAAGGTAATTTCTCTATTAAGGTGCCCGTCAAGGAGTTCCCCGCTGCTTTCGATTGCCGTGTGCGCGCTGTCAACTATGAGGGCAGCTTCAAGCACTACGAGACAGAGTATAAGGTTGCCAAGGATTTTGAAGGTGATGATATCTATTACACCGACTATGTGGCTCGCACTATCCAGGGTTATTACACTCAAGTATTTGGCGTAAGCAAATCGATGGATTTCCCCGTTCCTTCTGCTGTCAACGACATTACAGGCAAGGCCATGATCTTCCGCCCCAACAATCCTAATGAGGGTACATTCGGTTATAACGCCGATAAGTGGTCTTACTATAACGATTGGCAAGATTAATCCTCTCTTTTCTCGTTTAATAGCTTAATTTTATTTTCTGATGAAAAAGTTTTTCGTATATATTTTCGCTTCTCTCTTTGTCGCTCTGAACTGTGCGGCTGCCGATGAGGGCGAGTCTAATAGCTATTTGCCTAAGAAGGGCGATTGGGCTGTCGGTGTCGATTTCGTTCCTTTGTTCCGCACCATAGGTGGCGCTTTCAACACCACTGAGACTCCGATCGGTGGCAAGGCTTTCGATTATGATGAAATGTATACTCGCCCCGATGTAGCTATCATGGGTAAGTATATGGTTTCCGATAAGTGGAGTGTCAATGTAACTCTCGGCATCAATGTGGCTTGCAAGAATTATCGCAATTATGTGGTAGATGATGCTGCCGCTTACCTTGATCCTCTTAGCAATGCTAAGGTGGTAGATAAGAATAAGGTCACCAAGTCAGGTGCTTCGTTGATGATAGGCGCCGAGTATCGTCTCGGCAAGCGTCGTGTACAGGGCATCTTCGGTGTCGGTCTTCTCGCAGGTCTCTCCGGTTTCAGCTCTGAGTATACCTACGGCAATAAAATCACCGAGTTCAATCAGAGTCCATCTACAGCCTTTACCGATCTCGAGGTGGTGAAGCCCGGTTATCGTGTTGTCAAGGCTAATTCCAACGGATTGAATGGTGCTGTCGGAGTATATGGAAGCATGGGTGCTGAGTGGATGGTTGCCAAGCAGGTGGCCCTCGGCGCTAAAGTTGACCTTTATCTCTATGGCGCTTTCTCAAGCAATGGATATGTTAAGTCTGAAGGCTGGAACGATGCTTATAAGTGTGTCGATCAACGCACCGACCTCGTTACTCCCGGCAACTGGAGCATCAATTTCGGAACTGACAATATAGGTGCCTCCTTATATTGCATGTTCTATTTCTAATACTGTAATTATTAAATCAATAGAGGCTGTGACGGATCAAGTACCATCACAGCCTCTCTCTTTATTACCTTATTGACTGGCTCAATTCTTTCGAGGAGCGTCCTATTTTTTTCTTGGGATTTCAGATCAGACGAGGAATCCCGTGGAGAATGTGGTTGGCTCTAATTTGCTGATCTCTGCTTTCATCAGCTCTATACGGTTTAGGATAAATAAAATATTGTCAAAGGTTAGGGACATGACGTCGGGATGATTCAGCAGAGTAAACAGAAGCATGGTGCGGTCCATTTCCAATATGCAGTGTGTCACATCCGGATTCATCTCCAAATATTCTCTTACAGGCTCTGAGAAATCGTCATTCGCAAAACGAATTCGGAATTTATTGCGAAACATTGCCCGGAAATTACCCATCTGGCAATTCTTCATCGCTAATTCGTCAAAGAGGGATTTCATCGACCATTCGGCTGTCTCGAGAGTTCCCAATACTCCGTTTAATATACGGGAATAAGACTCATAGCCGATCCAATCCTCCTTGCACTTATATCTCAAGTCATGCTCCACTTCATGCCAACCCTCCGAGAATATGGTTCGGATCTGCACTTCGTATGTACTTCCTATATATTGCGAATACTCTTCGGGCAGTTCTGATCGGAAATCCTCGACCATCTCCTCGGGCAGTTGCAAGGTCAGATTCAGCCGTTGCGGTCGGAAGGTTATGGCATCCGGCTCATCGACTGATTTCCTAATCAGCCCCTTGCTGCTTAGATATAAGGCTACGATATCGACATCATCTTGGAAATAGAGCACTATGCGAAATCCGATGATGTCTTGCATGATCATCTTGCCGGCACGATATGCATCTCCCTTGATGCTCATCTTATGTTCGATAGAACGCCGTGTCTTGACGCGAGAAAAGAGCCGATACATTATCCCGCTTCCATCCAGTCGGCTACGGAGATCAGACTCTATTCGTTTTTCTATATCTTCTAACTTTGTCATACTCTTGGTAATACATATAATCATCAATCTTAGAGCGCGTTCCTTAAATTTTTTGGGTCGTAGAGGCGGGTATATGCAATCTCATCTGAAGTAAATTCATATCATCACGATAATGATAGTCCACTTGATCCATCAAATTGCGTATCAAGTGTATACCCAAGCCTCCGATAGGACGCTCTTCAAGTGGCAGAGTGATGTCCGGTTCCTCTACAGCGAGCGGATTGAACGGCGTGCCTAAATCTATAATTGTAGTTAACAGGATTCTTTCATCCTCGATCCACTCGAGATCTACACAGATTTCTCCTTTTTCTCCCGGAGGATAGGCATAGTTGATGGCGTTGGCTACAGCCTCTTCGACAGCGAGAAGCAACGAAGACATCCGCGTTTGAGGCAAGTGCCAATGTTCAAATGACTCCCTGATGAAGTCCGGCAACTGCTCTAACTGACCCGGTTCGTTATACAATGTTAAATCCTGATGTTCCCAAAATTTAAGCTCACCTCTTGTGTCTAAATATTTGAGACAGAACATAGTCAGATCATCACTTTGAGGAGTATCTGCTGCAAAGCCAACGACCTCTTTATCCATCATCTCAATCAGCTCTTGGGGTGATAGTTTATTATTATCTCTCAGAACCTTTGTCAGCCTGTAATCATCAAAGAGCTCATGTCGGCTGTTTTCAGCCTCTGTGAGTCCATCCGTATATAGGAAGAGTGAGGTATTATTTGATGGAAATTCCTTTTGTTCGACAAATTGGAAATCGGCATCGATACCAATCGGAATGTTAGCCTTAACCTTTTGGAAACAGCAGTATCCATCCGAAGTTATCACTATCGGAGGATTATGACCGGCATTGCAATAATGCAAAATATCATACTTAAGATCAAACATGCCGACATACATAGTGACAAACATATTTTCGTCATTATTTTCCGATATTGCCTTATTGAGCATAGTCACTATTTGCCCCGGAGAATCGGCATCTTTGGCAACAATTCGGAATAGAGTTCTGACGATAGCCATCATTAGAGCGGCAGGCGCTCCCTTGCCCGACACGTCGCCGATGGCAAAGAATAGTCTATCGTTAGACACCATATAATCGAAGAAATCACCACCCACCTCGCGTGCAGGACGCAACATCCCGTATGCCTCTATTTTTTCGCAAGCCGGAAATGGTGGGAACACCCGGGGAATAAGTGAACTCTGGATCCGACGTGCTATGTTCAGTTCACTCTCTATACGCTCCTTGGCTTTAGTCGTGATGGTAAGCTGCTCTATATATTTCTTGAGCGATGACTGCATAAAGAGGAATGCATCGCGTAGCTTCTCGGCTTCATAGCCGCGATCGACTGTGGGTAGAGCCGCATCAAAATTGCCATTAGCTATATGATATGCCACGCCGGTGAGCTGATGTATCGGTCGAGTGATCCTTACCACAAATAGTCTGGTAAATACCACCATCAGTATCATACCTACGAGCAATATCAGTAAAACTGTCAATGCCATCGACCCCAATTCGCTCATAATCGATTTATAGGGCGTAAGACTGACCACTGTCCAGTCATATTCTCGCATCCGAGTATAACATATAAGATAGTCTTGACCTTGGTATTCAAAGTGTTTGTATCCACTCTTGGAGGTGAGCATTTCGCTTCCTATGTCTCCCAACTCCGGACATCCTAATTCCGATGCACGATCGTAGATGCTCTTGTTGATAAGATTATCCTTGTCGGGATGTGTCAAGAATCTTCCATCTCTATCGACGATAAACGAAAAACTATCTTTGTAGGGGCGGAGCAGATCTACCTCTTGTGTCAACTCATCGAGCGATACGTCTGCCGTGACTACTCCCACAGTTTGATTCGTTTCGTTATGTATCGGT
Source organism: Lepagella sp. (assembly GCA_051878555.1). Taxonomy (GTDB): domain Bacteria; phylum Bacteroidota; class Bacteroidia; order Bacteroidales; family Muribaculaceae; genus Lepagella. The sequence continues at coordinate 9,446 of JBJEKI010000010.1, forward strand.
AGCGAATATGTGATCATCAATGTTTCGCCCCCTCCGGTGTCGAAGTATGGATCGGACCATATTCCCTGATTCAGACGTATGCACTTGGCATACCATTCCATCTTGTGGTAATCATAAGTGTCTGATCCCAAATGACGCATTTTTATGTTCCCGGCCGTATCTGCCGATGCATATTCCATAAAATAGCGTCCTCGATTGGCATAGAAATCGGGCTCAAAGGCTACACATCCTCCCATCATAATGGAATCAAGTTTAACCATCCGGCTGACTATATGCATCATAGAGTCGGGACGATGCAAGTCTCTTACCACATTCGAGCGTGTGAGTGCCACAACATTCTCCACTTCCGAGAGATCTTGCTCGATCCCTTGCAGAAGATTTTCCATCAAGACTGTCGTGTAGCGCACGGCTTGACGCTCTTCACGTTGACGACTGTAGGTGTGAAATACAAGTGCTATACTTCCGAAGATAACTATTGTCAACGTCAGAATGTAGATGTATAGTCGGGTCCCTATCTTGATATCCCTTATCCTTATGCCCATTCTATCTCATCCTTATTTTTTTAGAACAGAATTCAGTTTCAGTCTTTGATGTCAAATAATGCGATGAAGCCGGTGATAGTAAATATCTTACGCAATTCACTCGAGAGGTGTCGAATTTCGAGACTCCCACCCTTGCTCTCCACTGCCTTGCGAAGTGTCAGCAATCTTCTCAGCCCCGAACTGCTGATATACTCTAATGCTGTAAAATCCAAGATGATCTTCTTGTCAGCATTCTCCAACAATGGTGCCATCTCTTTCTCGAACTCTATGGCACTCGGGGTATCCAAACGGCCGGAGAGTACTCCGGTCAATACGTCTTCTGCTTTTTGTATTGTCAGTATCATTTGTTTTTGTTGTTTTGTCCTTGTTTAGAAAATCTTGTTAGGTGTATTCCCGTGCCGGATTTGCTCTCGTCAGAGTGGGAATAATATGGGCACTATCAGGAGGTTGGCAGCGAGGATGATAAGATTCATCAGCAGGCCGATTTTGACAAAATCACCGAAACGATAGCCGCCGGGACCATATACCAGCATGTGGGTCGGCGAACCGATCGGGGTGGCGAAACTTGAAGATACGGCTATCATCAATGCTACGGAGAAGGTAAGGGGGTTGACTCCCATCGAGACGGCGCTTTGATAGGCGATCGGCGCAAAGATTGCTGCCGCTGCCGTATTGCTGATAAATTCTGTCAAGAATGTCCCGGCAAAACATATTGCTGCCAATACGAGCATCGGCCTGTCTCCACAGATACTCAACAATACGTTGGATAGTGCCGTTGCCACACCGGTCTGTTCAAGCGCAGTGCCTAAAGTGATCGATCCGGCAAAGACAACCAAGACACTCCAATTCACCGACCGCTGTGCCTGCTCCGGACTGCAACATCTGAATAGCAATATAGCGAATGCCGCTATAAAACATGCTGATAGCAGCGATATCACGTTAAATGCCGGCAACACCACCATCAAGATCATTATGATGCCTGAGATGATGGTTTTTGTGCCCGTCTGCACCACATCTTCCGTCTCTGTAAAACTGAGTTTATGACCGAAAACATCGTGCCGCAATTTTTCACCCTCCAATAGCAGGGTATCGCCCGCTCTCAGTGGTATATTGCGGGGACTGTGTGTCAGCCGCTCTCCTTGGCGAGACAAGGCTACGAGTGTGAAATTGTGTTTCTGCTCCAAGCCACTCTCCGATATGGTCTGTCCGATCAATCCACTCGTCTGGGGTACTATCGCTGTGTGCAACTTACGCTTCTTGCTTACCTCATTCACGTTATATACATGTTCGGTCGCATTGACCAGCCCATGACTCTTCTTAAGATTGAGTATTTCGTTGATGTCGCCCGTAAAGATCAGTCGGTCTCCTCCGATCAGATACTCATCGGTTGCTACGGGACTCACCACTTCTCCGTCAAAGCGTATGATCTCTATAAGGTGACCACCGGACACATTGAGAAGTTTTGCCTCTTCTACACTCTTCCCTACGACACCACATTCACTCGGCACAAGCATTTCAACGGTATAATCATGGCTCTGTGCAAATTGATCGTCAGCCGATGTGCGATCCGGAAGCAACTTGCGCATCGCCAACATCGAGAGAATCCCTACGGCAAAGCAAAAAAGACCTGCCAATGTCGGGGTAAATATTCCAAGTATTATCCCTGTCTGCTGAGTATAAAACCCCGATATTATAAGGTTGGGAGCTGTGCCGATTAGGGTGCATATACCACCCATGCCCGATGCATAACTCAAGGGTATCAGCAGTTTGGAGGGAGATATGTTAAGCTTCTTGGACCATATCTTGACTACATTGAGGAACATTGCCACAACGGTCGTGTTGTTGAGAAGTGAGCTCAATAATCCCACCGGGATCATCAGGCGTGTGATAGCCTTGGAATAAGATTTAGGTACTCCCAAGAGGTATTTGACTATCCACTGCAGCACCCCGGATTGGGATAACCCTGCGAGAATGACATAAATTATACCCACAAGCACTACAGTTTCAGAGCTAAACCCTGATAACGCGTCTTTGGGAGATAAGACTCCGGTGACTAATATTACACCTATGCCACCTGCGTATGCGATATCTGCCGGAAGCTTGTCAAGCAGCAATAACACGAAGATGGTCAATACCGTGATAATAGATATCCAAGCGTAAATACTTAAACCTAAAAAGAGCATAAATCGACAATCGTATTAATTGACAATCATATTAATTGAGGCAAAATTATACAATTTTGCCTCAATTAGCAAATAATTAGGTATAAAAAAATAAGGCATCCGATTAGATGCCTTATTTTGTAGCGGGATCGAGAATTGAACTCGAGACCTCCGGGTTATGAATCCGACGCTCTAACCAACTGAGCTATCCCGCCATTTCCGTTTTGCGAGTGCAAAGTTATATATAATTTTTGAATTAACCAAAGGTTTATATCATTTTTTTCACTAATTTTGTGCTAAATTATGGTTAAGCTTAGTTTTTCATATCGTCCGATCTGCCTTATTGCCATCCTGTCGATGCTCCTTATCGGCTGTAACACAGGCATTGAATCTACCAAGCAGATCAAAATGTCAAGAGACGAACGACGCGAGGTCCTCCCCGGCGCCGAGGATCTTTTGTCCGATTCTATATTCTCTCTGCCCCTCGCCGAGTGGATCCCCGGCAAGGAGTTCATCGTCGTAGATAATAAGGTGAGCTATGTCTTGGAGTCGGAGGCTTTCCGCCGTTATGGCTCTTCTCGCGATTCCCTCGCCGGACATATTTTGCGTTTCGATGGCATCGAGACTCGTCCTACACCGGGTGAGGAGCGTTCTGCAGTGATCCGTTTCAAAGATGGCGAGGATATCCTCAGATATAACACGTCGCGTAGTCTCGATAACGCCCGACTTTCCATCACAGGCCTCGACCTCCCTATGATGATCGACCTTGAGATGGTGGCTCTCGCCGATTCGATTCTCCGTGGGCGTACCCTCTGGATCAAAACTCCTCTCTGGTATGACCCCTCAGGTGAGAAGATCACCGGTCGTAAGTTTATACCGGTCAAAATCAAGCGGGTACGTTATGGCGATATGGTTTTCCCCCTTATCGTGGATTTCTCCGACGATCAGGGATTGAACGCATCTATTTATCTCAACGTAAACAATACTTCCGGCCTCGGCGCCGAAAGCCGTACTCTCCCCACTCTCTTCTCACTCTCCGACCCCAAGAAGTCTTATCCCTCGATTATCCCCGAAGTCTGGGAGCTTATCCAACGTGGTGAGGTCCGTGTCGGAATGACCAAGGAGGAGTGCAAACTCGCCCTCGGCAATCCCGCTGACGTTGTCTCCGGATTTAATTGGAATAAAACTGTAGATATGTGGACCTATAAGGATGGCACTTTCCTCCAATTCGAAGATGGACTACTCGTACAGTTCCGCCATTAACCCTTATCTTACATCAAGCAGTTCCCTCATAAAATACATCTAATCAGAACACCCTTTCTATTATGATACAAGAAAATGTCGATATAACGCGTTTTACCACTTTCGGCGTACCCGCCCGGGCTCGCTATTTTGCAGAGTATTCCTCTGCCGATGAATTGCTCAAACTCTCTCGCGATATGCGATTCATCCATAGCCCTATCCTCCATATCGGCGGCGGAAGCAACCTCCTCTTTTTCGATACCTTCGATGGATTGGTGCTCCATTCCAACATCCGAGGCATGGTGCGATATAACAAGAATGATCATGAGACATACGCCATAGTCGGAGCGGGGGAGAAGTGGACCGATTTCGTAGAGTGGACCCTCGAGCAGGGACTCGCCGGAGTCGAAAACCTCGCCGGTATCCCTGGTGAGGTTGGTGCATCTCCGGTGCAGAATGTCGGCGCTTACGGCGTCGAAGCGGGTGACGTTATCTTCTCCGTGGAGTGTTTCGATATCTTCACTCGTACCATTGTCAAGTTCTCCGCCGAGGAGTGCCGTTTCGGCTATCGCGACAGTTTCTTCAAGCATGAGGGTAAGAACCGTTATATCGTGTTGCGTGTCTCTTTCAAGCTGACCCCCGACACTCGTGCCCGCCATCTCGATTATGGTCCCCTCGCAGCTTTGCGAGATTCGCTCGGTCATGATCCCTCGATCCGCGAAGTCGCTGAGGAGGTGAAACGAATACGCGACTCCAAACTCCCCGACCCGGCACTGATCGGCAGCGCCGGCAGTTTCTTCAAGAACCCGGTCGTACATCGTGGCCAACTCGGCGAGATTAAGGCGCTTACCGGCCATGAACTCTCCGGATATCCGGTAGGCGAAATGCATGTTAAACTCTCTGCCGCTTGGCTTATCGACCATGCCGGAATGAAGGGGGCATGTTGTGGCGGCGCTCGTGTATATGATCGCCAACCCCTCGTGATTGTCAATACCGGCAATGCCACCGCCCGCGATGTCGCCACCCTCGCTCAGCAGGTTCGCGATGCCGTACGCTGCAAGTTCCTCGTCGATCTTAACCCTGAAGTCAATTATATCGATTCGAAGATTCATGTCACTATGCTCGGCACCGGTACTTCCAAGGGTATACCCGAGATTGGCTGCAAGTGCTCGGTGTGCACTTCTCCTTACATATATGACAAGCGTACACGCACCTCGGCGCTGATCCGCACCATGGGGCAAACTATCCTCATCGATGTCTCCCCCGATTTCCGTCAGCAAGCACTCGCCGCCGACCTTTGCCATGTCGATGCCGTGCTCTTAACACATAGCCATTACGACCACGTCGGCGGTATCGATGACCTCCGCCCCTATTGCGCTGTCGACGACCTCCCGATTTATACCACCGCCGACGTCGAAGCTGATATTCGCAAGCGTTATGACTACTGCTTCAAGGAGCATCCATACCCCGGTGTGCCCACATTCGACATCCGCAGATTCGACGACAAGCCATTCTATATTAACGGGCTGAAGGTCGTGCCGATCACTGTGATGCATGGCCCTAATCCTATCACCTCTTTCCGTATCGGCGATTTCGCTTATATCACAGACGCCAAGACCATCGACGAGGAGAATATGGAGAAACTCCGTGGAGTCAGAGTTATGATCATCAATGCACTCCGCGATCGCGACCATTTCTCTCACTTCACTCTCGAAGAATCGCTCGATGTCATTCGACGTGTGCACCCCCAACAAGCCTATCTCACTCACTTCAACCATGAGATAGGTCGCCATTTCGACCTCGCTCGACGCCTCCCCGACGGTGTCGCCCCAGGTTATGATGGCCTCTCTTTCATCGTTTAGAGCGCAATTTTGAATTTTTTTGAGTTTTTCTCCAACTTTTTTGTCAAAACATTTGGTGGTTTCAAAAATTGTTACTAATTTTGCATCGCAATTGAGGGAATAACCCCAATAACCGGTCGATTAGTGTAGCGGTTAGCACGCCACCCTCTCACGGTGGAGACTCGGGTTCGAGTCCCGGATCGACTACCAACAGAATCCGTAAGTCATTGATGTCCGATGCTTACGGATTTTTAATTTTACCAACCCTCGAGAACTCTTTTCTCCCCTTGTTCTCTACATACACCTTTATGCTACCTACTGACTTTAACATATTCTGCAATGTGCTCTTTTTATGAGAAATTGATGAACTTGACACTCTTTAAGGGTGCAGCAACTGACCTGATTCATGCTTTTGCCGAGAAAACGCCCCTCTCTTTCTATAAGGTCTCGCCCGGTGAATTGATCGCTGATGCCCATGACATCTGCTCTTCAATCCGTTGTGTCGTGTCCGGTAGGGTAGAGGTCGAACATCCTATCTTCGCCGGCAAGCTCTCTATATTCGAAACTATCGGTGAGGGTGTCATTATTGGCCTTAATCACCTCTATGGTCTCGATACTCATTTTTGTTGCAATTATAGAGCTGCTGATTCCTGCGGTATTATGGAGTTCGATAAGGCTAATTTTATCCAACTGATCCAAAATAATAACCTCATCCTCGTAAATTACCTCAATTATCTCTCATTACACGCCCAAAAACCAATTAATATCCTACGAGACACCAATCCTCGAACACCCTCTCTTTTCCTACCCGCACTTTTGGGCGTATTAACTTGTCGCAATGCCGAGAATATTACCATCGTTTCTCATGATTTGCCCATAGCTGACTTCCTTCATAATACTTTCGGCATCAACGACGATGTCTTAGAGAAGATGATCGAACGTGGAGCTGTCAGCTTGAAGTCCGATTCTCGCCTCGTTGTGAATGATATTGATGTTTTGTTCTTTTTTTAATTGTAGTTCACCAAAAGTTTAATTATATTTGCAGTCAAGAGTGTGTCGTTACCCCGATTTCATTCTTGACTATTTATTTTATAACCCCGTTTATTTCAATTATTGAAATCTAATCTGTGCATTTATGAACGATAAAATTTCTCTGAAAATCAGATTGTCACTCCTCAATTTCTTGGAGTTCGCCGTTTGGGGAGCTTACCTTACTTCTCTCGGTAATTTCTTGTTTAAAGAAGGTTTGGGTGAAAATATCGGCTGGTTCTATGCTGTCCAAGGCATAGTCTCTTTATTTATGCCCTCTCTTATCGGCATCCTGGCTGATAAGTATATCCAGGCGCAAAAGATGCTCAGCATCTGTCATTTCATCGCCGCCCTCTTTATGGCGGGCGCTGCCTTCTATTGCACTCAAGTCGATACTATCGAGTTCGTTTGGCTTTTCTCCCTATATACACTCTCTGTTGCGTTCTTTATGCCTACCATTGGCTTGAACAATTCGGTGGCTTTTAATGCACTGACCAAGGCGGGTATGGATACGGTCAAGGATTTCCCACCTATCCGAATCTTCGGCACCATCGGCTTCATCTGCGCCATGCTGTTCGTGAACTTCGTTGGGCCGGAGGATGCCAAGTTCCAAACCACTTATATGCAACTCTTCTTTTCTGCCGGCCTGAGCGTCTTTATGGCTTTCTATGCCCTCACGATGCCCAAATGCCCCGTCTCCACTACTCCTCGGTCGGGTAATTGGATAGATAAAATGGGCCTCCGCGCTTTCCTCCTCTTCAAGCAGAAGAAGATGGCTATTTTCTTTATATTCAGTATGCTTCTCGGAGTCTCTCTTCAGATCACCAACGGATACGCCAACCCTTATATTACTTTCTTTAAGGGTCTCCCCGAGTTCGCCAATGCTTGGGCTGCAAAGAACGCCAATGCTTTGATCTCCATATCTCAGGTCAGCGAGACTCTCTGCATCCTCCTTATCCCCTTCTGCCTCAAGAAGTTCGGTATCAAGGGCGTGATGCTTATGTCGATGTTCGCTTGGGTGTTCCGTTTCGGCCTCTTTGGCTTCGGTGATCCTGCCGGCGGTCTCTGGATGTTCGTCCTCTCTTGCATCGTCTATGGCATCGCTTTCGATTTCTTCAATGTCTCAGGTGGCCTATATGTCGATCAAGAAGCTCCTGCCGAATATCGTAGCAGTGCCCAAGGCCTCTTTATGATTATGACCAACGGTTTCGGTTCTACTTTCGGAACTCTCGCCGCCATGGCTATTGTCAATCATAATGTCAGTACAACTGCTCCTCTCGCCACTCAGTTGCAAGGATGGCGCGACTGTTGGCTTATCTTTGCGGCTTACGCCCTCGTGGTGGCTGTCGCTTTCTGGATTATCTTTAAGGATAGCAAGCCTGCCAATAAGTCGGCTGAACCCGGAGTCGCCAAGTCTGAGATGATATAATCCCTAATTCTCGCGATTCGGATCGGCCGATCTTTCCGATACGCGAGTTTCCCAATTCTCAACAATTCGATATTAATCCATGATTATCTTCTATAGCCCCGATATCCGGTCTACAGGCATGCTCTCGGAGACGGAGTCAGGACATTGCTGCCGGGTGCTCCGTCTGCGTGAGGGTGACCATATCACTGTGGCTGACGGCTTCGGCCATTTCTTCGAGTGCGAGATCTCCGATGCTCATCCCAAGCACACTTCGGTGATGATCCTCGACTGTCGCGAGGTTGACCGCCATTGGTCGCCCAAGATTACTCTCGCTGTCGCCCCCACCAAGAACATGGATCGTATGGAGTGGCTCGCCGAAAAGGCTGTCGAGATTGGCGTAGATCGGTTGGTGTTCGTGGACTGTCAACGTAATGTCCGCCACGTCGTGAAGCGAGACCGAATCGAGAAGATTATGATCTCGGCGATGAAACAAAGCCTTAAGGCTCACCTCCCCGAGTTGGTGGAACTGGTGTCGTTCCGCCAGTTCCTCGCTTCCGATTCTTCGCAATCCAAGTATATGGGCTATTGCGACCCTAATATACAAAGACGCGACTTCTCCGTAGATTATGACGGCAAGAAGGATCTTACCATCCTCGTAGGCCCGGAGGGGGATTTCTCCCCCGAGGAGGTCGATGCCGCCCTTACCGCCGGTTTCGTGCCCGTTACATTCGGTAATACTCGCCTCCGCACCGAGACTGCCGCTCTCTATGCCCTCTGTGCCACTCACTCGATTATTACCCAACAAGTATAATTTCCCCCCCCCCCTATATTGAATCTGTAATCCTCTTATAATCACCCTTAAATCAACTCAACACTCACTCTATCATGTTTGATGATATAACTTCTTATCTCTCTTCAAGTAAGTCTGACAATTTCTTCCTCCTCGCCGGCCCCTGTGTTATCGAGGGGGAGGAGATGGCGCTCGACATCGCCGAGCGTATGGTTAAAATCACTTCCGAACTCGATATCCCATATATCTTCAAGGGATCTTATCGCAAGGCTAATCGTAGCCGCTTCGATTCTTTTACTGGCATCGGAGACCGAAAGGCTCTTGAAGTGCTCCGCAAGGTTCGCGACACTTTCCATATCCCTGTCGTAACCGATATACATAGCGCAGTGGAGGCGGAGATGGCTGCCGATTATGTCGATGTGCTCCAGATTCCGGCCTTCCTTTGTCGCCAAACCGACCTGCTTATCGCTGCAGCTCGCACCGGTAAGATGGTGAATATCAAGAAGGGGCAGTTCCTCGCTCCCGAGTCAATGGCTTTCGCCTGCGATAAGGTGACTCAGTCAGGCAATCATCATGTTGCTGTTACCGAACGTGGCACTTTCTTCGGTTATGGAGATCTCGTGGTCGATATGAGAGGTGTGCCAATTATGAAGGAGATGTGTAAGTGCCCCGTTATCGTCGATGTCACCCACTCTCTCCAGCAACCCAATAGCGCTTCCGGTGTCACCGGGGGCAAGCCGCAACTTATATCCACCATCGCCAAGGCCGCTATCGCCGCCGGTGCCGACGGCCTATTTATGGAGACTCATCAAAACCCCACTGTGGCTAAAAGCGATGGCGCAAACATGATCCCCCTCGACCATGTGCAAATCCTCCTCGAAAACCTAACCCTCCTCAGAAATGCCGTAAACAATATGACTATCTAATAAGAGTCAAATAGCCCATTAGCCCTATTAGCCCTATTTGAATAAAATCCAACTCTAAGTAAAGCTAATTTAGGGAGTTATATTCAATTAACAATCATTAACATTTTATGATGACAAAACTTGCACACATCTCCAAATGTGTGCAAGTATTTTTTTGACTCGTTTTTTTCGTGCTTGATTCGTGCTAAGCTCACTTATAGCTTGCTTTTCAGAACACTTTTTTGCTCGCTTTTAATATCGATTTTTAAATTTTTCTGCTGATTATTTGCTTTTTATAGGATATTTTTTATACCTTTGAATGTAACTAATCAAAAAGTCTTAAGAACTGTTAAAGCTAACATGGAGAAAACATTAGTATTATTGAAGCCCTCTTGCATCGCTCGCAACCTTGTCGGCGAGGTGATTAGCCGCATCGAGCGTAAGGGTCTTATCATTTGCGGTATGAAGATGATTCAACTCGATATGGTGGTGGTGCGTGAGCATTATTCTCATCTTGTTGATAAGCCTTTCTTCCCCAAGTTGGCAGCTTCGATGATGTGTTCTCCCGTTATTGCTTTGTGCCTGAAGGGTGTTGATGTGGTCCGTGTATTCAGAGAAATGACCGGTGTTACCAACGGCCGCAAAGCCGCTCCCGGTACGCTCCGCGGTGATTTCTGCATGAGTGGCTCGCTCAACATTATCCACGCCAGCGATTCTGTCGAAAATGCTGAAATCGAAATCAATCGGTTCTTCCGCCCTGAAGAGGTCTTCGATTATACCCCCGCCACCCTCGGATTTATCTACGAGAGCGACGAGATTTAATCCCCACTTCTTCCAATATTTTAATATTAATGCCGTTATTTAATTGATGGCAAAATTTTAGTGTTGTAATGTCGAATGTAAAGAAACTCTTCTTGCCTCTGCTTGCCGCCGTGATCGGCGTCTCTGCTCTGCAGGCTCAAAATATCTCGGGTGGCGACCAGCACTCTCGTGCCCATAAGCAGCTCCTCGCATCTCGTTCCAAATCGAACGACCAAATCAAACTCGTTGAGCAAAATACTTTCCTCGATCTTATGGATGATATCGAGCCGGAGCCCGATATCTATACCGAAGGCTGGAATAGCAAACGTGTCAACCCATTCAAGGAGTCGGATGTACCCAATTCGAAAGTGATCGATGTCACCGATTTCTGTATCCCCTGCAAAGGCTCCGTTACTTCCAACTATGGCTATCGCGCCAAGTTCGGCCGTATGCACAAGGGTGTAGACCTCGGTATTCGCTCTAACGATACTATTTATGCCGCCTTCTCCGGTAAGGTCCGCCTTACCAACTATGAGGCTCGCGGTTATGGTAATTATGTCATTATCCGCCATCCTAACGGACTCGAAACAGTTTATGGACACCTCAACCGTTCCCTCGTTAAGCCTGACCAGATCGTGAAAGCCGGTCAGCCGATAGGACTTGGTGGTAGTACTGGCCGTAGCACAGGTCCCCACCTCCATTTCGAAACTCGTTTTATGGGTTATGCCATCAATCCCAGCGCTATCTTCGATTTCGCCAACCGCACCACCCATACCGACACTTATACCTTCACCAAGCAGACCTATACCCAGCCTCGTAACTATGCCCCTTCTACCACTGTGGCTAAAAACGAAAGGTCTAATACTTATCAGAGCGGTTCGAACAAGCGCACCACCTACACCGTGAAGTCGGGTGACACACTCTCTTCGATTGCTCGCTCTTACGGTATGTCTGCTACTACACTTCGCAAAATCAATGGTCTTGAATCAACCGACAAGATTAAAGTAGGTCAAGTCTTAAAACTGAAATAATCGCCCCTCCCCATAAAATGCAGAGTGAGTTCACCCTCGCTCTGCTTTTTTCATACCCTCGTCCCTTTAACTTTATGCTTAAACTCCTTTTATCTGCTTTTATCGGTAGCGGCATCGGCGGCGCTATCCGTTTCTTCGTTTCTCATTTCTTTTCCTCGCGCTCTTCACTCTCCTCTATCACCTCGTCGACTGAGTGCGCTCCTTTCTTCTCCCTATTCCCGTGGCATACTTTCTTAGTAAATATCGCAGGTTGCTTTATCATTGGACTGGTTTATGCTTGCGTCGACCATAACATATTCACGCTCTCTTCGGAGATGAAAACTTTCCTTACCGTCGGTATATGCGGCGGCTTAACCACATTCTCTACATTCTCTCACGAAAGCTTCCTCCTTTTCCAGTCCGGACATCCTGTTACGGCTCTCTGCTATATCATCCTTTCTCTCCTCCTCGGCATCGGTGCAGCCCTCCTCGGCCATCTCTTAATAAGATAATCTTTTAAGGAACACGCTCTTATCTTTTGATTTAAGGAGGTTTGTAAGAATTTTTTTTGCTTTCATCCACGATTTTTATTAATTTTGTGGTTATGGATACTAAGACGCTTAATAATTTGGTGGCTGAGAAACTCGATCGCGACCCTGAAGAAGTGGCTTCGCTCATTAAGTCTCTCTCAGAAGTTATCGCCTCTCATCTCAAGGATGGCGACTCTATCGCTGTGCCCGGCTTCGGATCTTTTGAACCTCGCATCAAGGGTGAAAGAGTGGCTATTCACCCCTCAAATGGCAAGAAAATCCTCGTGCCTCCCAAGATGACTATGGCTTTTAAACCCTCTACTCTCCTTAAGCAAAAGGTCAATAATCAGTAACCTATTAATCTCGATTCTCGTGAACGAAAAAATTACTCTTCCTGTCTTGACGCAACTATTGGCTCTCCACACCGGCGACTCAAGAAAGCAGTCGGAAGATTTTATCAAGGAGTTCTTCGGCGCTATATCCGCCGCTTTGGCTAATGGTGAACAGGTCAAAATCAAAGATTTTGGCGTGTTCAAAACCACTTTGGTCGGCGCCAGAAAAAGTGTAAACGTATCCACCGGCGAAGATCACGAGATCCCCGCTCATTATAAGGTCTCTTTTACACCCTCCAAGGAGATCGCTGCCATCATCAACGAACCCTTCGAGATGTTTGAAACCGTCGAACTGAACGACAACGTCTCCCTCGATGATATGGAAACCCTCGACCCCTCGACCCATGATGATGCCATATCCTCACTCGATTCGCAAGATGCCAACCAGCCCGAACCGGATACCGATCAGCCAGACCAGCCGGAACTGTCAGATAATGACCAGCCGGAACAGTCCGAGCCGGATAATTCACCGGTTTATGTCTTCGATGATTCCGATTCTGATCACTCTCAACATTCCGTTGCAGTGAATAATCCTTCCGATGACAAAAATACATCTTCTATAGAAGACAAAATCGTATCCATCTCCGAAACTATCTCAACCGATGCTAATGGAATCGTATGCGTTTCTGAAAAAATCAAATTAGTTTCTGATGATGACTCTTTTGTTTGTGAAGATATTTCTCCTACCGACGATGAGTATTCTTCCGATGATGAAGAAATTGCTCCGAAACCTGCCAAGGGCCGTTTCTGGCTCGGTTTCCTCTTCGGCTTCGCTGCCGCTTTATTTGTCGCTTTCATTACTTATGGTACTTTCCTCTATATCTGCGATTCTCCATCTCTACATCAGAACCAAGAGATAAAGTCGGATCCCGTTGCTGATAACACTCCATCCATACCTTCCCAAGAGGCTGCTCAGGTTGCTACTCAATCCGCAGAGTCTTCTGAGTATGAACCGAAGCAGAATATGGAGGAGACTCCCGAGGTCAATACCCAACCTTCCGACGCCCCCATCTACGACACTATAACAAAAACAAGATACCTCACCACAATGGCTAAGGATCATTATGGTAATTATCACCTCTGGCCTTATATATATAAGGAGAACCAAAAGTTCCTCGGCCACCCCGACCGTATCACCCCCGGAACGAAGGTAGTAGTGCCCCCTCTCTCCAAGTATGGCGTCGACCCCTCCAACCCCGAACATGTCAAAAAGGCTAAGCAGTTGGGCGTAGAAATCTATAAAAAATATCAATAACATCCTCGTTCTACCCCCACTTCCAACCCTTTTCTCCTATATCTTCTAACTTTTTAAAGATTTATTTCACTTTTTTCTTCGAATTATTTGCAAATCTTATTTATATGTGCTAACTTTGCACTCGCAAACAGCTAATGGTTCCATGTCCGAGTGGTTAGGTACCGGTCTGCAAAACCGTTTACACCAGTTCGAATCTGGTTGGAACCTCCAACAATCTATTGAGGATGTATCAATTCTTTTGATACATCCTCTTTTTTAATACACTCCTTTTTATTAGATAATCCGTTTACTATTATGAAATTTGTAGTCCTCATACCTGCCCGTTACGAATCTTCTCGATTCCCCGGCAAACCCCTCGCCAAGATTGGCGGCCAGGAGATGATCTTACGCGTTTGTCGTCAAGTTGCCAAAACAGGTCTTCCTCTTGCAGTCGCTACCGACAATGACATTATAGCCCAAACTGTCAGAAATGCCGGTTTCGACGCCGTTATGACTGCTTCTACACATCGTAGTGGCACCGAACGCGTCGAAGAGGCTTATCGCAATCTCAAATCAGATGCCGATGTTGTCATCAATGTACAAGGTGATGAACCATTCATCGACCCTCGACAGATACTTTCATTATCCGAAATCTTCAAGACTAATCCCGACACCGAAATTGCTACTTTGGCGCGCCCATTTGACCCCAATCTCGGTTTCGACGCACTCCAAGATCCCAACCTCGTCAAGCTCGTTATGTCCGAGCAGGGTAGGGCTCTCTATTTCTCTCGTAGCGTTATCCCTTTCGTTAGAAATACTCCAAAAGAAGATTGGCTTAAAAGGGTGCAGTATTATTCACATATTGGCATATATGCCTACCGCGCTTCGGCTCTCTCCAAGGTCGTATCTCTCCCTCCCGCACCCTTAGAAACGGTAGAAAGCCTCGAACAGCTACGATGGTTGCAACATGGCCTTGTCATCAATGTCGGACTCTCTTCTTTCCCTACCATCGGCATTGATACTCCCCAAGACCTCGAAAATGCTGAAAAGTTCTTGAAAAATATCGCCGAGTATCAATTTTTTTGACTT
>JBJEKI010000011.1:0-24337 GCA_051878555.1 Lepagella sp.
CGACTCAAGGCTACGACCTCTACGACCCCAAAAATTTAAGGAACGCGCTCTTAGACATTGATTAAAGATGAAAATATCTTAAAAAGAGAATTGTGTTGAAAAACATATTGTCTAAATGAACAAAAAATTGTACTTTTGTAATATCAGAAAAAGAGAGCGTTTTTTGCGTCCCTTTAGGTCAACGAGTGTCATAAAAAGAACAGGTAATAAACTTCAAATAGGATGGCACTCTCACAATAGGAACAGAGTAAAATTATTAATCTAACTATATCATGAGTTATCTTAAATTTGACAAGAATCTTATGATCAATTTGGAGCAATCGCTTCCGAAGGAGATGTTGCGGACCAACATGTCGGGGGCGTATCATTGCACCACCATAGTCGGATGCAACACACGTAAACAGCATGGTTTATTGGTATTGCCGATACCGGAGATGGACGACAAGGCTCATGTATTGCTATCCTCGCTCGACGAGTCGGTGATACAGCATGGGGCATCGTTCAATCTTGGGTTGCATCAATATGGCGACGATGTATTCAGTCCGAATGGTCATAAATACATTCGCGAATTTAACTGCGAATCAGTGCCCAAGCTTACATTCAGAGTAGGCGGAGTGATAATGACAAAAGAGAAGGTGTTCATCTCGCATGAGAACCGAATCTTGATTCGCTACACGCTATTAGATGCTCACTCCTCGACCTCATTGCGATTCCGCCCCTTCTTGGCGTTCCGAGATGCCAACTCTCTTGTAATGGAGAACAATCAGTATAACAGCGAGATACGCAGTGAGCGAAATGGTGTGTCCTCCTGCATGTATGAGGGATATCCACGGCTCTATATGCAATTTAACAAAGAGGCTAAATGGGTGAATGATCCTCACTGGTATAGAGGGATCGAATATTACAAAGATCGCGACCGCGGTCTTCCGTATAAAGAGGATCTCTGGGTGCCGGGTTATTTTGAGTTGCCCATCAAGAAAGGGGAATCGATCATCTTCTCTGCATCGACCTACGAGGCAGATCCCGAGACTTTCGAGCAGACCTACGAAGAAGAGCTTAAGACACGCACCTGTCGCACAAGTTTCTACAACTGCTTGAAGAATGCTGCCAAGCAATTCTATCTCAAGCAGGGAGAAAAGATGTATATCATGGCAGGCTATCCCTGGTATAATGTGCGGTGTCGCGATGAGCTAATCGCCTTGCCGGGCTGCACTCTTGCCATCGACCATGAAGATGATTACCATCATATCTTATCGACACACTTGGAGGCTCTTCATCGCAACATCGAGCAGGGAGATAAAGACCGAGTGATCAAAGAGATCGACCTACCTGACATCCCCTTATGGACGATTTGGGCGATACAGCAATATCGTCGATACAGCGATAAGGGTAAATGCAGCGAGCGCTATCTTGAAGAGGTGAAATACTTGGTGGATAAGATCCGACAAGGAGAAGTCAGCAACTTGAAGCTCGAATCCGACGGCATGCTGAGTTCCGCGGGCGCCGACAAGCCGATCACCTGGCTTTCCGCCTCAATAGGAGGGCGACCGATTATCCCTCGCACGGGCTACATCCTGGAGTTTAATGCACTCTGGTATAACGCCTTGCAATTTCTCATCTCGATGCTCGAAGAGCGTGGCGAGGAGGGTGAATATATCGAAGGTCTCAGGAGCCTTGGTCAGAGATGCAAAGAGTCGTTTATCGCTACCTTCGTCAACGAAGCGGGGTATCTCTATGACTATGTCAACGGCACATATACCGACCTGGAAGTACGTCCGAATATAGCGATAGCGATCGGACTTGAATACTCACCGTTAGATCGCAAGCAGCGCAAGAAGGCGCTTGACTTCTGCACGCGCGAATTGCTGACGCCCAAGGGTTTGCGCTCGTTGAGTCCGAAGAGCCATGCCTATCGGCCGGTGTATGTCGGCAATCCTGAAGAGCGCGAATATACGGTGCATCAGGGTCCGGCACGCCCATGGCTGTTTGGATTCTACGTAGAAGCCTACTTCAAGGTGTTCGGAGTGAGTGGATTATCCTTCATTGAGAGGATGCTGATCGGCTATGAAGAGGAGATGTCGGAGGGATGCATCGGCAGTCTGTCGGAGCTATATGACGGCAATCCACCCTACTCGGGACGCGGCGCGGTGAGCACATCGAAGAATGTGGGAGAGATCCTCTGCACGATACGCTTGGTGAACCGAATGAACAAATTACTATCACAAAATGAATAGGAGACTGGAGATATGAAAGCATTAATGTTTGGCTGGGAATTTCCTCCTCATATCCTGGGGGGATTAGGCACAGCGAGTTACGGTCTCACCAAAGGGATGTATAACAATGGCAATATGGACATCACATTTGTGATACCTAAGCCATGGGGCGATGAGCCCAAAGAATTTGCGCACATCATCGGGGCAAACAGCACACCGGTGGCATGGCGCGATGTGAGCAGAGAATATGTGGAGGGTCGGATTGGCAAAGTGATGGATCCGGAACTCTACTATCGACTTCGCGATCACATCTATGCCGACTTCAACTACATGCGTCTCAACGACTTGGGATGTATCGAATTTTCGGGGAAATATCCTGACAATCTTATCGAAGAGATCAACAACTACTCTATCGTGGCGGGTGTGATAGCCCGCAGCGTGGATTGTGATGTGATCCACTCCCACGACTGGCTGACCTATCCGGCGGGAGTACATGCGAAGAATGTTACGGGTAAGCCCTTGGTGATCCATGTGCATGCCACTGACTTCGACCGTTCACGCGGCAATGTTAACCCGACGGTGTTCGGCATAGAGAAGGATGGCATGAACAATGCCGACCACATCATCACGGTGTCAGATCTGACACGCCGCACTGTGATCGAGAAATATGGCATATCGCCGGAGAAGGTAACAACGGTTCATAACGCCGTGATACCCTTGGATGACGAGTTGCTGAATCTACCTCGCAAGGAGCGCAAGGAGAAGGTGATTACCTTCTTGGGACGCATCACGATGCAGAAGGGTCCGGAATATTTCGTGGAAGCGGCAGCCAAAGTGTTGCAAAAGACGAAGAATGTACGCTTCGTGATGGCAGGCTCGGGCGATATGATGGATGCGATGATCCGATTAGCGGCAAAGCGCGGCATCGCCGACAGATTTCACTTCACCGGATTCTTGCGTGGCAAGCAGGTATACGAGATGCTCGCCGAGTCTGATGTGTATGTGATGCCCTCCGTGTCGGAGCCATTCGGCATATCGCCGTTGGAGGCAATGGAGATGGGTGTACCCTCGATTATCTCGATACAGAGCGGATGCGCCGAAATCCTGACCAACGTAATCAAGACCGACTACTGGGATATCGATGCCATGGCAGATGCCATGCACTCCTTGATATCCTATCCGGCGCTTCATCACGAACTGCGCGACCGAGGCATCGAAGAGATCCATGGGATCACTTGGGAGAAAGCAGGTAAAAAAGTTATAGACATCTATCATAAAGTGACAGAAAAAGCATAAAAGATATGAAGAACGTTTGTTTTTATTTCAAAATACATCAGCCCTACAGGCTCAAAAGATATCGTTTTTTTGACATCGGCAACGACCACTACTACTATGACGACTTCGCCAACGATGACATCATCACCCGCTTGGCAGAGACCTCATATATGCCGATGTGCGACACCTTGTTAGAAATGATCCGCGAGACGAATGGCGCCTTCAAATGTGCCATCTCGGTGTCGGGCACAGCATTGGAGCAATTGCAGCTCTATGTGCCGGAGTGTGTGGATAAGTTGCGTCAGCTTGCCGAGACCGGCTGCGTGGAATTTATGGCAGGCACCTTCTCCCACTCCTTGGCATCGCTCGAAGATCCTGAAGAGTTCATCCGCGAGGTGAAACTTGAGACCAAGACCATCCATCAGACACTCGGTGTGAAGCCCAAGACCTTCGCCAATACCGAATTGATCTATGACGATGACATCGCCATGCTGATCAGCGGTATGGGCTTCAAGTCCTGTCTGACAGTGGGTGCAAAGCATGTGTTGGGTTGGAAATCTCCCAACTATGTATATAACGCCGCCACAGCTCCCAAACTTAAAGTCTTACTTGCCAACGACAAGCTGAGCGATGACATCGCGATGAATTTCAACAACCCCGAATGGTCGGAATATCCCCTTACCGCTGACAAATATATGGGCTGGATTGCCTCCATACCGGAAGAGGAGCAAGTGATCAATCTCCACTTCAGCATGGACACTTTCGGATCGTTCCTTCCGGCATCTACCGGCATCTTCATGTTTATGAAGGCATTGCCGAGATTTGCCGCCGAGCATAATATTACTTTCACAATGCCTTCTGAGGTAACATCGAAGATGAAGTCAGTCGGCGAACTGAGTGTGCCCTACCCTATTTCTGGGATCGACGAGGCACGCGATGTGTCGGCATGGAAAGGTAATTCGCTCCAGAAAGAGGCACTCAATAAGTTGTATGGCGTGGCAGAACGTGTAAATCTCTGTAATGACCGTCGACTCAAACAAGACTGGTGCTATCTGCAAAGCAGCGACCACTTCTACTATATGAGCACGAAGAAACTGGAGGATGGAGAATCACATGCCGCTTTCAGTCCTTACGAATCGCCTTTTGCCGCTTTCACCAACTATATGAACGTGTTGGCAGACTTCTTGGTGAGAGTAGCTGAGCAGTACCCCGAGAGCATCGAGAATGAAGAGCTCAACTCATTGGTACTGACCCTCCGCAACCAGGCAGACGAGATCAACTCGCTGAAGAAAGAGGTACAGACCCTTCGCACCAACCTTACCAACAGCGATGAGATCAGCGAGACCACCAAAGAGGCGGTGAAAGATGCTATCGAAGAAAGCAAGAAAGCCGAAGAGAAGAAAGCTCCTGCTAAAGTTGCACCTGCCAAGGCTACATCTGCCAAAAGAGTATCTGCCAAGAAAGAGCCTGCCGCGAAGGCTCCTGCAAAGCGCGCTACACGCAAATCGAGCACTCCCAAGGCTGAGAAGTAAAATCGACAAACCTAAAAACAATAGAATAAGAAAATGATCAGACTTAATTGCTTCATCCGTGTGAAAGCGGATAAAAAAGAAGAAGTGTTGACAGCAGCACAAGCACTTACTGAAGCATCTTTGCGTCAAGATGGATGCGTGGCATACGATATCTTCACATCCGCCACACGCCCCGATGTGATGATGATCTGTGAGACTTGGAAAGATCAGTCAACGCTCGACCTGCATACAGCGTCAGAAGAGTTCAAGAAATATGTTTCCGAGATAGAAGCGGGAGCTGAGATGAAACTTGAGCGCTTCGAGTTCTAACAACAAGAGCGCATCTCTGAATTCATAAGAGATGCGCTCTAAATATACTGAAAAAAACCGCGGTGTCTGAAGGGACATCGCGGTTATTTATTATTGTATTATTAATATCAGATCTGATTAGGCTGCAAAGATGGAGAGGAGATTAGCTGAATCGAAGCAATAAGCGTAGATGCAGGGCACGATACCGAAGAGGATAATGCCTGCGACGCAGATCCAGATAGAGAGTCTCTCGCTGATCGAGCTTTGGAAAGCTTCTACCTTAGCCTCACCCGGATTGATCCACATAGCCTTAACGACGAGCAGATAGTAGTAGAGTGAGATGATGGTATTGATCAAAGCGATCAATACGAGCATGTAGAGAGCCATGCTGCCGGAAGCAGTAACCGAAGTAAAGATCAAGAACTTGCTGAAGAAGCCTGCAAAGGGAGGAATACCTGCCAAAGAGAACATGGCAAGAGTCATGGCGAAAGAGAGCCAAGGATTGGTCTTGTGGAGACCATCATAGTCATCCATACCGACTTTGCCTGTCTTATTCTCGATAGCGGCGATAACAGAGAAGACAGCGAGGTTGCTGACGATATACACGAAGATGTAGTAGATCATCGAAGCAAGCCCGAGAGCCGACTCAGTCATAACGCCGAGCATAATATATCCGGCTTGGGAGATAGAAGAGAACGCCATGAAGCGTTTTAGGTTCTTCTGACGGATGGCGAAGAGGTTACCGATGGTGATAGTAGCAATTATCACGGCATACATCATCCATTCCCAGACTCCCTCATAGAGAGTGCCGAAAGCGTGAACGAAAATCACAAAGAATGTGAAAGCGGCAGCGCCTTTTGAGATAACGGAGAGGTAAGCAGTGATGGCTGTGGGGGCACCTTGATAAGTATCGGCAGTCCAGAGATGGAAAGGCACCAAAGAGAGTTTGAAGCCGATACCGGCGATAACGAACGCCAACGCGCAGATCATAAGACCCGAATTGGCATGACCGGTCACAGCGTTGCGGATATCATCGAAATATAGAGAACCTTCGCCAGAGAAAGCATATACGAACGAAAGGCCCATCAACAAGATGGCAGAAGAGAAGACCGCGGTAAGAATATACTTGATAGCGGCTTCATGGCTTTCGTAATGCTTCTTATTGAACGCCACCATAGCGGCGAGGGGAAGTGAAGCGCACTCCAGACCGATAACGAAGAGGAGCAAATGGCGTGCAGAGATCATAAGGTACATACCGAAGAGGGTGGCGAGGATAAGTTCATAGAACTCACCCTTGCGGATAGCGACCTCATCGCTGTCGACCCACTTGGCAGACTGCAAGAAGACGATAAACACGCCGATATTGAGGATAGCCTTAATGGCCTTGCAAGCAGCATCGTTGATATACATACCGCCGAAGACAGACTCCGTGCCGGCGGGGAGGACCCAGATGGCCACCGTAGCGAGACCGAACAGAATTGTCGAGACCGGAGTCAAGAACTTCTTATTGCTGCCATCATTAGAGAAAACATCGAGGATGAAAACAATGAAGAAGAGTCCGAGAATTATGAGTTCGGGCATCATCGCCCAGAATTGTGAATAATCCATTGTATGTCGATATATAAATTTCTAAAAGAGTTGAAATTACATCACAGAATTAAGGGCATTGATGATCGGGGTGAAGCTCTGCTGGATGGTTTCGTTGATCCACTGAGGGAAGAAACCGATGCCGGCGAGGCAGATGATCAAAGTAGCCGTAGACAATCGCTCCCACCAAGATGCATCGGTGAGCTGGAGGTGATGTTCATTTTGAACAGGACCGAGGATAAGCTTACCGACCACGCGGAGGATATAGACCGCAGTGATAACGATAGAGGTAGTGGCAGCGATGACGAATCCGCGGTGGAACCAGTCGGCATGTTCGAACGAACCGAAGAAGATGGTCATCTCAGCGACGAAGCCGGAGAGTCCGGGGAGTCCGAGGGAAGCAAAACCGGCGATCATGTAGCAGACACCGAGGTAAGGCATGATCTTCATCATACCGCCCATCTCGCGGATGTCACGAGTGTGGGTACGACCATATATCATACCGATCAGGGCGAAGAAGAGGGCTGTCATCAGACCGTGGCTGAGCATCTGGAGGATACCACCGGTCATAGCTGTGCGATTGAGCATCAGGATGGCGAAGAGCACCATGCCACAGTGTGACACTGAAGAATAAGCATTGATATACTTGAGATCGGTCTGGACACAAGCGGAGAATGCGCCATATACGATCGAGATACCGGTCAAGATGATAAAGATCCAAGCCAATTCAGTGGCGGCAGCGGGGAGAAGATAGATGGCGATACGGAAGCAACCGTAACCACCGAGCTTCATAAGCACACCGGCATGGAGCATTGAGACAGCAGTCGGCGCACAAGCGTGACCATCGGGGCTCCAAGTGTGGAAGGGGAACATAGCGCCAAGCACACCGAAGCCGACGAAAGTGAAGCAGAAGAGAAGATTCTGCCAGCCGGCGGGGATTGCACCATTCTTCGAGATCTCGAGGATGTTCCAAGTCAGAGCGTTAGTATCGGCAGAGCTGTGCCAGTAGATGCCGAGGAGACCGAGCATCAAGAATGCCGAACCACCCATAAGCATCAGGGTAAGCTTCATGGCTGAATATTCCTTGCGACCAGTGCCCCAAACGCCGATGAGAAGATACATCGGGATAAGAGCCACCTCATAGAACATGAACATGGTGAACATGTCGATCGAGATGAAGAAGCCGAACACGCCGGTGGAGAGGAGCGCGAACCAGAGGAAGAAATTCTTGGGTAGCGGATCGATCTTCCACGAAGCGAACGTACCGGCAAAAACGATGATCGCCGAGAGGAGGAGCATCAAGACGGAGATACCGTCGACGCCGACAGCGAGATGGATATTAAGAGGAGCATACCACATCCAACTTCCGGTGAAGAGCATTTCGTCGGTATTGCCGGCGGCTCTGAGTTGCAGGAAGGCATAGACCAAATAGATGGCCATGGCCAGAAGGACTGTGGAGCAAGTCACCATCACGGCGCGGATGGCTTTCATATTGCTATTGCCGCAACATGCAAGCCCTGCCATCATGATGATGGGAACTATAACAAACCAGATTAAGAAATTTGAAAACATAATCTAAAATATTTTGCGACAATTACAATTATAAGAGACATACCCAAGTGATAGCAGCAAGAGCTACCGCACCGAGGAAATACCAGATGACATAAGCCTGCACACAACCGCTTTGTAGGCCGCGGATCTTAAGCGAAGTCCACTGAGTCACGGCAGCGAGAGCATTCATAGTTCCATCGATGATATGACGGTCGAACCAAGCGATGGAGCGGCAGATGATGTTGAAGATAAATCGATGAGTGATGAACTGATAGATCTCATCCCAGTAGAAGCGACGGTTGGCAGCAGTCCAAAGAGCAGGCCAGAAATTCTTGACCTTCTCGGGGATAGGATTCTTCTTGGCATACATCCAAGTAGCGAGACCGATAGCGAGTACAGCTACAACGAGCGAGCGAACAGCTACCGAAGTCTGAATATGGATAGTATAGGGTTTACCATCGAAAGTGACATACTCGCCGAAAGGAATGAAGCCTGCAACGCAGCTCACGGCAGCGAGGATGATGAGCGGTAGAGACATCTGCCAAGATGCATCGTGAGGCTTGTGGCCATGCTCCTTATATTTCGGGTTCTCCTCCCACCAGAAGATGAGGTAATAGAGGCGGAACATATAGAAAGCGGTAAGACCGGCGACCATAGTCATCCACCAACCGAGGAAGCTGTTGCAATCGAACATAGCGGTGAGCATTTCATCCTTGGAGAAGAAACCGGAGAAGGGCCAAATACCTGCGATGGCGAGACATCCGATCAAGAAGGTGATATGACAGATAGGCATATATTTGCGGAGGCCACCCATCTCGGTGTAATTGTTAGAATGAACGGCATGGATCAAGCAACCTGCGCCGAGGAACAAGAGAGCCTTGAACATGGCGTGAGTGAAGAGGTGGAACATGCCGGACATGTAGCCGAGCACTGTATGACCCTCGTGCACTACGAGCTGATTGTAAGAGCAACCGAGTGCCACCATCATAAAGGCAATCTGTGAAATAGTGGAGAAAGCGAGAACGCGTTTGATATCGATCTGAGCGCAAGCGACTACAGCTGCATAGAAAGCAGTGATGGCACCTACGACGGTGATGAATACCATCGAATTGGGGACGATGCTGAACACGGGGAAGAAACGAGCCACGAGGTAAACACCTGCCACGACCATAGTAGCAGCGTGGATGAGTGCAGACACGGGGGTCGGGCCCTCCATAGCGTCGGGTAGCCAAATGTGGAGAGGCATCATAGCCGACTTACCCATACCACCGGCGAAGATCAAAACCATCGCCCAAGTCAGCACGGAGCCACCAAGGAAGGTAGCACCGGGAGTCGAAGCGAGCACGCTCTCTGCATTAGCATTAAGCATCGAAAAGTTGAAAGCCGAAGCTGTGCCGAGAACGCCGTCAGCGGGAGTCTGTGCTACATAATAAGAGAGCACCAAGATACCGATGAGCATGAAGAGGTCGGCGAAACGGGTCACGATGAACGCCTTCTTCGAAGCAGCCACAGCAGATGGGAGCTTGTAGAAGAAACCGATCAGGAGGTAGGAAGAGACACCCACGAGCTCCCAGAAGATATACATTTGGAAGATGTTAGTAGCCACTACGAGACCGAGCATCGAGAAAGTAAAGAGCGAAAGGAACGCGTAATATCTCTGGAAACCAGGTTCATGCTCCATATATCCCCAACTGTAGAGATGGACCATGAAAGAGATTGTGGTAATGACCACAAGCATCATAGCCGCGATGGGGTCGAGGATGAAACCGATGTTCACTACGAGGCGATCGGTGAAAGCGAGCCAGGTAACATCGAAGACCTCGAGTTGCTGACGTACGCCCTCAGCATCGATGAAAGCGGGATCACCCGAGAAGAAATATGTGAAGGCTATAATATAGGCAACGACTGCCAAGGCACCATTAGCGAGGATACCGAGCGTACCGGCTAACTTGCGGCCCATCTTCACACCGCCAAGCCCGAGGATGAGGAACATCACGAAGGGGATGGCCAAAACGAGAATTGGAAGAGTAATGCCCATACTTAGAATTTCATTTGTTTAACGGAGTTAATATCAGTATTCTTCACCTCGCGATAGATATTGATGATAATCGCGATGGCGATAGCCGTTTCAGCGGCAGCGATAGCGATGGCGAAGATAGTGAAGAACATACCTTCCATCGAACCGGGGAATAAGAAACGGTTGAACACGACGAAATTGAGGTCAGCCGCGTTCAGCATAAGCTCGAGCGAGATGAGGAGAGCGATCATGTTCTTACGGGTGCAGAACCCATAGACACCTGCCGCAAACATAATCAAACTCGGCACGAGATAACATAACATTGTTAAATTCATAGACTGAGTAAATTATCTTTTGCGGGCCACGGTGACACCGCCGATTATACATGCCAATAAGAGTACGGAAATAGCCTCAAATGGTAATAAATACTGGAACTTATCAGACCCGACGAGCGACTGACCGATGGTGTGCATATCGATAGTTGCACCGGCTTCGATCGACTGAGCGAGGGAATTACCACTGAGGAATGGCATATAGAAAATGGCCAAACCCAAGAGGATAAGAGCAGTCAGAGCGAGAGCCACACCGAGGGCGCGACGATGGGAACTGAGCAGAGGTGCTTTCTCGTCGGGGCGACGCGTCAAGAGGATCGAGAAGACGAAGAGCACCATAATGCCGCCTGCGTATACCGCTATCTGGACAGCTCCGAGGAACTCATAGCCGAGTTGGAAATAGAACACGGCAGTGCCGAGGAGCACAAAGAGCAGATAAGTGGCAGCGCGAAGGATTTTGCGGCTTGTCACGGTCATCACCGAGAAGACGACGATGGCGATAGCAGCCACAAAATAAAGAATTATATTCGCTAAAGAATCCATTATGATTTGTGTAGTTGTTAATATTCGATGTTAGGGAGATGAAGGGAAGTCGAAGCCGGAATACGAAGTGAAATGGCGCGACTGATCCATCAAGATTATTCAGCCTTATCGGCGGCCTCCTTGGCAGCAGCCTCTTTAGCGGCCTTGATAGCGGCAGCTTTCTTAAGAGCTTCAGCCTTGATAGCGGCTAATTTTTCGGGATCCATCGCCGGCTTGGCGGGAGCCTCGGGGAGGCCTTCGGGTTCGGGGCGATAATTAAGTTGCTTCACGAGCTTATCGCGTTCGAAGACGGCCTGTTCGAAATCGTTGGAGAACTCGAGGGCATCCTGTGGGCAGGAAGTGACACAAAGCATACAGAAAGTGCAGCTGCCGAGATCATAGAGATACTTATCGAGTTTACGTTTCTTCTTACCATCGGGGAGCTCGACCATTTTGGTTTCGAGGCGGATGGTGCCGTTGGGGCAATTCATCTGGCAGATGCCGCAAGCGATACACTTGTGGCGATCCTCGTTGTCATATTTGAGGGTTAATTCGGCACGGAAACGGTCGGCAATATAGAGAGTATCACGATTCTCGGGATACTGTTCGGTAATCTTTGGAGTAACGAACTCCTTACCTGTAACGCCCATACCGAGGAGAAGGCTTTTGACACCTTCACCTACAGACTTGAAATAATTAGAAAAACTACTCATCCAAAAAATGATATATTCTGAAAATTGTTATCTTAAGATTATCTTTCGACCTGTCCACCGAGGATATCGAGGAGTTCGGTGGTGATGCTCTGTTGACGGAGTTTGTTGTACTCGAGACGGAGTTCTTCGAGGAGCTTCTTGGCGTTGTCGTTGGCGCTTTGCATAGCCATAACGCGTGCAGCCTGCTCCGAACTGCGATTTTCAATTGTGATCTCCTGCATTGTGGAAAGCACGAACATGGGGAGAACCTCATTGAAGATGCTGTTGGCATCAGGTTCGAAGATGTAGAGTTGATTGTCGTTGACTTCGGAAGCATCCTCGAGGAGCGCTTTTTCGGAGATAGGGAAAAGGGGCTCGGTGGTGAGGATCTGACGACTCATCGACTTATACTTCATATATACCACATCGATGCGATCTGTTTCGCCCGATATGAAAGATCGGCGGAGAGATTCGATAAAAGCATTAACCTGCTCACCCTTCATTTTGCTATCGACCCCGTCGGTAGAGATGATGTTGAGGCGTGAATCGTGGAGGCGTTCCACAGCCTTCAACATCTTCTTACCAACAGGATAAATATCGATAGCCAAATCCTCGCCGAGATCCTGACGTAAGGACTCGATATGGGCCAACAGGCCCTTGAGGATATTGGAATTATAGGCTCCACAAAGACCATCATCAGAGCCAAACACGACGATAGCGGCGCGATTGACCTCACGGGCTACAATAAGGGGAGAATCAAAATTTTGATCGGTCGACAGAATATGCCCCATGATCGATTTGATCTTATCCTTAAAAGGCTGAAGTTTGCGAAGAGCAGCTTCATTTTGATGGACTTTGGCAGATGAAATCATCTTCATCGCACCGGTGATCTTTTCGGTAGAGGCTACCGAACCGATACGAGTTTTTAATTCTCTAAGAGTTGCCATAATAGTCTTTGAAAAACAGCTAAAATAGAAAAGGGTTAAAAAAGAAGTGAGGGGAAAGAGAGACGATTACTTCGCGAGGACGTTTTGAGCGACTTCCTTAGCGACAGATTTGAGAGTATCCTCCACTTCGGGGGTAAGTTTACCGTCACGGAGGACATCGAGGACATCCTGACGATGGCGGAGTTTAAGATTTTGGATCAAAAGTTCCTCGAAATCCTTGACTTTCTCGACGGGAACGTTTTCGAGGAGGCCGTTAACACCGCAATAGATAACAGCGACTTCGCTTTCGACATCCCAGGGGTGGTATTGCGGCTGCACGAGGATTTGCTGGTTCTTACGACCGCGGTCGATGACAGCAGCGGTAACGGGGTCGATGTCGCCACCGAACTTGGTGAAGGACTCGAGCTCTCGATACTGAGCCTGGGCGATCTTAAGCGTACCTGCTACCTTCTTCATACACTTGATTTGGGCGTTACCACCAACGCGCGATACGGATATACCGACATTGATAGCGGGTCTAATACCCTGGTTGAAGAGGCCTGTTTCGAGGAATATCTGACCATCGGTGATAGAGATGACGTTGGTCGGGATATAAGCGGAGACGTCTCCGGCTTGAGTTTCGATGATGGGGAGAGCAGTGAGCGAACCGCCACCCTTGACGATAGGCTTGAGGGCCTCGGGGAGGTCGTTCATGGCCTCGGCTACTTTCTGGTCGTCGATGATCTTGGCGGCACGTTCTAGGAGACGAGAGTGGAGATAGAAGATATCACCGGGGTAAGCCTCACGACCGGAGGGGCGCTTAAGGATAAGAGAGATCTCACGATAAGCGACAGCCTGCTTTGAGAGGTCGTCGTAGATGATAAGAGCATCGCGGCCGGTGTCGCGGAAATACTCGCCGATGGCCACACCTGCGAAAGGGGCATAATATCTCATAGATGCGGAGTCGGAAGCATTAGCAGCGACAACGACAGTATAAGGAAGAGCACCATACTTCTCGAGGGTGTGTACAAGAGCGGCTACAGTAGAAGCCTTCTGACCGATAGCCACATAGATGCAATATACGGGTTTACCCTTCTCGTAATTTTCCTTTTGGTTGATGATCGTATCGATGGCGATGGCGGTCTTACCAACTTGGCGGTCGCCGATGATAAGCTCGCGCTGACCGCGACCGATAGGGATCATGGCGTCGACGGCCTTGATGCCGGTCTGGAGGGGCTGATTTACGGGCTGGCGGAAGATAACGCCCGGGGCCTTACGTTCGAGGGGGAGACGATATCGCTCACCTTCGATAGGGCCTTTTCCGTCGAGCGGCTCGCCGAGCATATTTATAACACGGCCGAGCATACCCTCACCGACGGGGATAGAAGCCACTTCACCGGTGCGTTTCACCGACATATTTTCGGTGATCGAATTGACCTTATCGAGCAAAACGACACCGACGTTGCTCTCCTCGAGGTTCAGGGCGACGCCCATAGCTCCATTTTCGAACTCGACAAGTTCGTTACTTCTGACGTTTTCGAGTCCATAGACGTGAGCGACACCGTCGCCGACATTAAGGACAGTGCCGACCTCGTCAAACTTTACTTTCGAATTAATGTTTTCGAGTTCTTGTTTTAAAACATCTGATATTTCGCTTGGATTTAGCATTTCTTACTTAGAGCTTAGAGTTTGACGTAAAAGTTCGAGTTCACTACTGATAGAGGCATCCAATCGAGTCGAATCGACATCGATCACGAACCCACCGATCAAATCGGGGTCGATGACGTAGATATATTCGAAAGAAGAGTCGAGGAACGACTTTTCGACAATCTTACGTATCTTGGCGAGATCAGATTCGGGGAGTTTGGCCGCGGTAGTAATCTTCACCTGCGAGATCTTATTGTGCTTACGATAGATGTCACGATAAGCGAGCGCCATAAGCATGGCAAACTCTTCGCGGTGATGGTCGAGAATAAGAGTAACGAACCTCTGATAGTCATCTCCGGGCTTATCGCCGGCAGCGGCGATCAGGACCTTTCTCTTGTCGTTGACATCGACGAAGGGATTGGCGAGCACTTTTTGAAGCCTTTCGTCGGCAGAGAAAGCGGAGATCAGAGTCTTCATTTGCTCATAGACGGTCTGGCTATTATTGTTATCGCAAGCGAACTTGTAAAGAGCACGAGCGTAGCGATGTGGGATAAGTCCGGAATTCATGATCTATCAATTTTTCTCAATTTCGTCCAACAACTTGTTAACCAGCTCAGTTTGAGCTTTATCATCACTCATACGAGAGCGCATCATTTTCTCAGCGATATCGATAGAGAAACGGCCCACCTCATTGCGGAATTGGAGTTCAGCCTCCTTGCGTGCCTGATCGATGGCGAGTTTGGCAGCATCCATTTCCTTCTTGGCAGCCTCTTGCGCTTCAGCGCGAGCTTGCTCGATGATATCGGATTTCAACTTGTTGGCCTCTCGAAGGATTTCAGCTTGACGAGCTTGAGCTTCAGCTACAAACTTTTGGGCTTCAGCGCGAGCATTGTCGAGTTGCTCCTTCGCAATCCGGGCGTCTTCCACACCCTGATCGATAGTGGCAGCACGTTTAGCCATCATAGATATGATGACAGGCCATCCCCACTTAGCGAGGACCAAGAACAGCAGGATGAACGCGATGAACATCCAAATGACCAGACCGGTTTCGGGCGTGAATAGTTCCATTATCTAAAAAGATTAGTTGATAACTACTAAGTGTTGAAAAGCTGATCTTACTTGATGAAGATAGCGAGAGCAGAAACGATGACAGCGAAGAGAGCGACACCCTCGATAAGAGCTGCGATCACGATCATGTTGCTTCGGATATCACCGGCAGCTTCGGGTTGACGAGCGATAGCTTCCATAGCGGAAGAACCGATTTTGCCGATACCGAGACCTGCACCGATAGCTGTAATAGCTGCACCGAGAGCTGCACCGAGAGCTGCGAGAGGTTGCAAAGAGAGAACCTCATTAAGAATTGTAGATAACATAGTTCAGATTTTTAAGATGTTTATATTTTTGTTTATTTAATTCTAAAAGATAAGGATGAGGAGAGGGGTGAGAGGGTTACTGTTCGATAGCTGGATGTTCTTTATGCTCCTCGTGGGCTTGAGCCAATCCGATGAAGATGGTCGATAGGAGCGTGAAGACGTATGCCTGGATGAAGCTTACCAGCGTATCGAGCAGGAGCATAAAGATCGAGAAAGCGACCGAAAGCACTACCGAGGCGCTTGTAGCAGCTACACCGAAGGCGGTAAAGATGAAGATAAGGAGAGTCAAAGTAATAACGATCATGTGACCACCCATCATGTTGGCAAAAAGACGGACGCAGAGAGCAGCCGGCTTGGTGAACATACCGAACACCTCGATGAGCTGCATGATGGGGAGTGGACACTTCAACCAGATGGGGACATCTGGCCAGAAGATATCCTTCCAATAATGCTTGCTGCCGAACACGTTTGTAACGATGAAGGTACAGAGCGCCAAGACGAGAGTCACTGCGATGTTACCGGTAAGGTTGGCACCACCGGGGAAGATCACGATAAGTCCGACCAAGTTCATCACCAGAATAAAGAAGAAAGCGGTGAGGAGGTAAGGAGCGAACTTGGGAGTCTTGTCGCCGAGAGTAGCCTTGATGGTATCGTTATAGATGAAATTGAATATAACTTCGAAGAAGCCTTTGGCGCCGGTAGGAGCCTTCAATCCATTTTTGCGATAATAGCGTCCCATGCCGAAGACGATGAGCATAACCAAAATAACGGCGATGAAAAGAGCAGCCACATTCTTGGTAATCGAGAGATCGAATGGACGATACTCACGATAATACTTGCCATCGACATAGATGAAGCCTGCAATCGGGGTCTTGGCAGGCTTGTAATCGCCGGCAGCAGAGAGTTCAGCCACCTTAGCGTCAACTTGAGCCTGCTCCTCGGGGGTAAGGGGGAATATTTGCACCAACTTATCCTTATAAGAAGAAGACTCATTGCCGATGATAAATTGGGAAGCAGTCGAACCATCGCCGACGGTTTTGACCACAGCTACGCGATGAGCTTTGGTTTTGCCGGAGGCAGGATCGGCAACGCTATGTACTTCTGCGAGATCGCCTGAAGAGAAGCAATGCCACGAACCATCCTCAGCGCAGATGATTACGGGGAGGGGAATGCGATAATTGTGAGAGAAAGGCACTTCCCAGCCATAACCGTCACCGAGGTGTTCGAAGATTATGGTCTTGACATCGAGTCCCTCCTCCTCAGACTCTGAGGCTGCCATCTTCGAGGGGATGGCTGCGGCGAGCAAGAGGCAGAAGGTAGCGAAGAAAAATCTCAGCGAACTGCGATGTCTGATATTTGAATCGGAAATTGACATTTGCGGTAAAAAGATTAGAATGGTCAGTAAATCCGGTCGTGATCAATAGACGCAGACTGAAATAACATTGCTATTGACATCGGCGAGTCCACCTGCGATAGGGAACTCATGAAGTTCCTCATTGAGATCGACGAACTTGAGGGTTCCAGCGACGAGGACGGAAATCAGAGCGGCGTGATCCTTGAGGACAGTAAACGATCCGAGAGCTCCCGGGAGAGTAACAGAAGTCACCTCACCGGAGAAAGTGATCTCATGGGCAGAAATTATTTCGAGTTTCATCAGCTGACTATTGAAAAGGTAGAAAATCGATTAAACGAAATTAAAAGACAGAGGGGATCGAAGATTACTTAACATCCTTAAGCATAGCCTCACCCTTGGCGATAGCCTCATCGATTGTGCCGACATTGAGGAAAGCCTGTTCGGGGAGATAATCGAGGTCACCGGAGAGGATCATCTTGAATCCACGGATAGTCTCAGCAAGAGGGACCATGACACCGGGGAGGCCTGTGAACTGCTCAGCTACGTGGAAAGGCTGAGAGAGGTAACGCTGAGCGCGACGAGCGCGAGTCACTACCTGCTTATCCTCATCGGAGAGCTCATCGACGCCGAGGATGGCTATGATATCTTGCAACTCATTATACTTCTGGAGGAGTTGCTTCACTGCCTGGGCGGTGTTATAGTGATCCTCGCCGATGATGTTGGGGTCGAGGATACGAGAAGTCGAATCGAGGGGGTCGACTGCGGGATAGATACCGAGCTCGGCGATCTTACGCGAAAGCACGGTAGTGGCATCGAGGAATGAGAAAGTAGTGGCAGGAGCGGGGTCGGTAAGGTCGTCGGCAGGCACATAGATAGCCTGAACCGATGTGATCGAACCATTCTTGGTAGAAGTGATACGCTCCTGGAGAGCACCCATTTCAGAGGCGAGGTTAGGCTGATAACCTACGGCAGAAGGCATACGACCGAGAAGTGCAGACACCTCCGAACCAGCCTGAGTGAAACGGAAGATATTGTCGATGAAGAGGAGGATTTCCTTACCACCACCATCATTATCACGGAACTGCTCAGCGACAGTAAGACCGGAGAGGGCAACACGAAGACGTGCACCCGGCGGCTCATTCATCTGACCGAACACGAGAGTAGCTTGCGAATTGGCGAGTTCTTTGGAGTCAACGTCAGCGACAGGCCAATGGCCGGCTTCCATACCCTCCTCGAACTTCTTACCATACTTGATAACACCACTTTCGATCATCTCACGGAGGAGGTCGTTACCTTCACGAGTACGTTCGCCGACACCGGTGAACACCGAATAACCGTTGTGACCCTTAGCGATATTATTGATAAGCTCCATGATGAGCACGGTCTTACCTACACCGGCGCCGCCGAAGAGGCCAATCTTACCACCCTTGGAATAGGGTTCGAGGAGGTCGATCACCTTAATACCGGTGAAGAGGACTTCCTGCGAGATGGCGAGATCATCGAAACCGGGAGCGGGCTGATGGATAGAGCGTACATTTTCGCGTTTGAGGTCACCGAGCATGTCAATAGCATCGCCGACGACATTAAGGAGGCGGCCCTTCACCTGATTGCCGGTAGGCACGGAGATGGGCTGACCGACATTACGCACTTTCACGCCACGACGGATACCGTCGGTGCTTTCCATAGCGACACATCTTACGATATCTTCGCCGATGTGTTGCTCAACTTCGAGGACAAGTTCCTCGCCATTGTCGCGTTCCACCTTGAGAGCGGTGTAGATGGGGGGCAGATTATCCTTACCACCTTCAAACGAGACGTCAATAACCGGGCCAATCACCTGGGTTACCGTACCAAAAATTTCGCTCATATCACTTAGTATAACTATGGAGGTCGAAGGAAAGGGAGTTTTTCAGTAGACCTACCGAAATATTTGAATTAGATTTAATTACGAATTAAAGATATAAGGAGAGAGAGACGAGGGAGAGAGGATAAGATTAGAAATGCCAGCCGAAAGCAACGCAGAGAGTCATCAGCAGCATATTAGCCAAAGCGAAAGGCATAAGATACTTCCACTCGAAGGCGAGGAGCTGGTCGATACGCACGCGTGGGAACGTCCACTTGAACCAGATGATCACGAACGAAATGAAGAAAGCCTTAAGCACGAACCAGATGGGAGAGGGGATAAAATCCATCACATTGTTGAAACCTTCCCAACCGGGGACGTGGAGAGGCATCCATCCTCCGAGGAACATCAGAGTGGCGATACCCGACACGATGAACAGATTAAGATACTCAGCGAGGTAGAAGAAGCCGAAATGGATACCGGAATACTCGGTGTGATAACCGGCGGTAAGCTCATGCTCAGCCTCGGGGAGGTCGAATGGGCCACGGTTGGTTTCAGCAGTGGCGGCGATGACATAGATCAAGAAAGCGATGAATGCAGGAATATGACCTTTGAAGATATACCATCCATCGGCTTGACCATTAACGATATCGGAGATATTCATCGATCCGCACATCAGCACGATGGTCATAATAGCGAGGCCGAGAGAGATCTCATAAGAGATCATCTGGGCACCACTACGCATAGCGCCGATCAGAGTGTACTTATTATTAGACGACCATCCGGCGAGAAGGATACCGAGGACACCGACAGAAGAGACTGCGAGCACGAAGAAGATGCCGATATTCCAGTCGATGATCTGGAGACCATTGCCCCAGGGGAGACATGCGAGCATTACTACGGAAGAAGTAATGACGATGTAGGGGGCGAGTTTGAAGAGGAAACGGTCGGTACCTTTGAGAGATATCAACTCCTTGATAAGGATCTTGAACATATCGGCGAAGACCTGGAGGAGTCCCCACGGGCCGACACGCATAGGACCGAGACGGCACTGGAACCAAGCGCAGAGTTTACGCTCATATAAGATATAGAAGAGGGCCAAGACGGTATAGATGCCCAACACAGCCACACCGATCAGTACACACTCGATAAGGACAGCGAGCCAGTCAGACATGCCCACGCCGAGCAACCAATCATTGAATGCCGAGGTCCATTTTCCGAAATCGAACATATTATTTGAATTTCTTATTTAATAAACAGATGAAAAATTAAAAATGTTTTAGAGCCAATCGGTGATTAATAACGCTTAGCGGTCGATATCGGGGATAACGAAATCGAGAGCCGCACCGATAGTGATCAAGTCGGCGATCATATTGCCTTTGCAAGTAAGATCCATCACGCCGACAAGGTTGAAGCAAGGGCTCTGGAAGTGGATGCGATAAGGATTCTTTTCACCGGTAGACTCGATATATACGCCGAAAGTACCGCGGCTTGCTTCGACTTGCTGATACCAGCGTCCGGCGGGGAGTTTGATCACCTTGGGCACTTGAGCGCGGATATCGCCTTCTGGGATCTGATCCACGAGCTGCTCAAGGATGCGGCAGCTCTGTTCAATCTCCTTCATGCGAACCATATATCGAGAATAAGAATCGCAGCCATCGAGGAGGACCTCATCGAAGTCTACCATATCGTAAGCAGCGTAAGGATGCATCTTACGGCAGTCGCAGCTCCAGTTAGAGCCACGGCCGCTGGGGCCGGTGATTGTGTAATTGATGGCATCCTCCTTGGAGAGCATACCTACACCCTTGAGACGATTCTTAGCGATGATATTTCCGGAGAATACGGTGTGATACTCCTTAAGGCGAGAAGGCATGATTCGAACGAACTCCTTGACATCCTTGACGAAATCGGGATGTAGGTCAGCCATCACACCGCCGATGACATTATAATTCATCGACATACGTGCGCCGCAAGTCTTCTCGAAGATATCGAGCACCATTTCGCGTTCGCGGAAGCCATAGAAGAAAGCGGTGGTGGCACCGAGGTCCATAGCCGTACAACCGAACGAGAGGAGGTGAGAGGAGATACGCATAAGTTCATCCATCATGGTGCGGATGACCTGAGCGCGACGAGGCACCTCGATGCCGAGAGCCTTCTCGATACACATACAGAGGCAATGGCGGTTCTGGTGAGCCGACATATAATCCATACGGTCGGTGAAATGGAGTGTTTGGGGATAAGTAAGACCTTCGCAGAGTTTTTCGATGCCACGATGGATATAACCGGATACGACATCGACCTTCTTGACGATCTCGCCATCGATGGCAGTGCGGAAACGCATCACACCGTGGGTAGAAGGGTGTTGAGGGCCGATATTTACGACATAATCGTCAGCTTGGAACACCTTTGCGGGGACTTCGACCACATTGCCCTTCTC
Source organism: Lepagella sp. (assembly GCA_051878555.1). Lineage (GTDB taxonomy): Bacteria > Bacteroidota > Bacteroidia > Bacteroidales > Muribaculaceae > Lepagella. Next base: position 21,590 of record JBJEKI010000011.1, read on the forward strand.
ATCGAGTTGGAAAGAGCGAGTATCATCCTCATGCTCCTCATCGTTGAGGCGAATAGGGTTAAGATCGGGGTTGGCGTCATAATCCTTTCGGAGGGGATGACCCACCCAGTCATTGCGGAGGAAGAAACGGCGCATATCGGGGTGACCGATAAACTTGATGCCGACGAGGTCGTAAGCCTCACGTTCTTGGAAATTGGCGACCTTCCAGAGGGAAGACACCGAATGGATATATGCATTATCGCGGTCGCCTTGAGCCACTACTTTCACGGCGAGCACCTGCCACTCATGGGATGTGGATGTAAGGTAATAAATTACGCCGAGAGAATCCTTCCAGTCCATTCCGACGAGAGCGGAGAGGACATCGAAGCCAAGTTTGTTTTTGAGATCGTTGGCAACAGACAGCCACTTATCCTCAGCCACGACGAGGAGGAGGTTGTCACCCTCTTCGAAAGTAGCCTCGGGGTATACTTTTAAAATATTATTTTTAAGATCGCTCATAATTAGGTAAAGAGTGAAAAAGATGGAAGGATTAACCGATTTGACCCTCTTGCTCGGGATGCTGAGCGAAGAACTGATCAATTTTCTCCTTACGGTTGACACCGCCGAAGAATTTTTGGACCTTAATCTTACGTTGCAGCTGCATCAAGCCGTAGAACATAGCTTCGGGGCGCGGAGGGCAACCGGGGATATAGACATCGACGGGAATAATCTTATCGACACCGGGAAGGACGCAATAGGAATTTTTGAAAGGGCCACCGGAGACGGCGCAACCGCCGCAAGCGATAACATACTTAGGCTCGGCGAGCTGCTCATAGAGACGTCGGAGCACCGGTGCCATACGATGTACGATAGTACCCTGCACCATAATATAGTCAGCTTGACGGGGGGAGTTACGCGCCACCTCGAAGCCGAAACGAGCCATGTCATAGCGGGCGGCGCCGAGACACATAAACTCGATAGCGCAGCAACTGGTGCCGAAGCAGAGCGGCCAGAGAGAATTGGCTACACCCCAATTGATGAGTTCATCAAACTTACCGACCACTACGTTAGCGCCGGTGGCGTTGAGTTCTTCCACCAGCTGATCGATATACTCATTGTTCTTGAATGCCTCACGGGGCATGCTTTTAATATGGTCTAATCCCATTTAAGTGCTCCTTTCCGCCAGGCATAAGCCAAGCCCATAATTAAGACAAACATAAAGATGGCGATACAGAGGATGCCTTGAGCCCCAAGGCTCTTGAGCACAGTCGCCCATGGATAAAGGAATACCACCTCGACATCGAACAGGAGGAAGAGGATGGCAAAAATATAATAGCCGGCCTTGAATTGGATCATCGACTCACCGCGGGTGGGTATACCACATTCATAAGGCTCGGCCTTCTTAACCGAAAAAGATTTCGGAGAAATCAATTTTGCAATAAGCAGGGCGGCAAAGACAAGAGCTACGCCCGTGAGGACAGCCGTAACCGAAAGCGCACCATTGCTAATTTCGCACAATAGATTCATATCGTGTTATTATTTAATTAGTTATCTAACTGTAACGACATGCTGAGAGGTCATCGCTCTCAGCATATCGGCAAAATTAGCCAAATTTTCTTAGATTGGCAAATTAAAAACTATTTATTTTTAAATAAATTTTTAATAACGTTAACAGATGCCCTTATGGTCAAAGGGGTTAAAGTGTATTTTCTTGCACTTCACAATACCCCATACAAGCGCCGGTGAACTCTCCGTTGACCTTATAGGTGATGTTAGCGCCGGTCATATCGGTGGTAGTGGAGAGGTAGAAGTTATCGAATTTGATGGAGTCATCTTCGACAAGTTCCTGACCGGATGTACTGAGGGCAAGTACGCTAAGGTTTTTGCCCGACACTTCATAACCGAAGCTGCCGAACTTAAGGTCGACATCTTTAATCACCACAGTTTTGGTTTGAGCCTTATCTGTAAGAGCGAGGTTATAGATGATTAAGTCTGCTTTATCGAGGATATTACCATCCTTGTCGACGTGCATGGCTACACGATAAGATATTTTGGAGTTGCTATAAGACGAGAGGAGATCGGATTTAGACTGAACGGAAGTCATACCACAGAAGGTAACATCACGCCAGAATGTACGGACGTTGATATTGTCGTTGAGGGTATACTGCATCACAACATTATGGAGGGAATTAACGGCAACGACGATATTATAGTCGGGCACAGCGATGTCGAGCACCATATTGAAAGCCTGGGTGATGCGTCCGTTAAGGTTTGCTACAGAGGCGCCTTGAGTGGCTGGGGCACTGTTATGGAAAGAGATAATCTCACGATTGAAATTACCGACCATAAGAGATTTATATGAGAAGGGCATACGCTCGGTGGTGAAAGTGGCAGTGGTTTCACCCGACACCTTCATCGAGTTGGTGGTAATGTCGATAGTATTTGAGGAGAAGTATAGGCCGTAGCGGTAGACGGCAGGTTTGATGCCGATAAGTGCTCCGGTAGAAGAGTCAGTATATAGATTGTAGGTAGCGAGATCGACAGTGGAATTGTTTTTCTCATCCGAATCGCTATTGCAGGATGCTAAGAGAGAGATGGAGAGAATGGCTAAAACAGCCGGGGTAAAGATGCGTTTTAAATTCATGATAAAGAAAAAGTTTTAAAAGAATTAATAAATCAGCTCACTATATCGATGCAAGAGAGCAAAGATATACTTAAGAGCGCGTTCCTTAAATTTTTGGGGTCGTAGAGGTCGTAGCCTTGAGTCGA
>JBJEKI010000012.1:0-5840 GCA_051878555.1 Lepagella sp.
TTTTGCAAAGAGGGTATCGCGAAAATTGGGACTGCCGATGCCCGAAGATCATTAGAGCGCGTTCCTTAAATTTTTTTGGTCGTAGAGGCGGATCTTTTTGGCATATTTCGAAAGTCGCATCGGTTGCAATGCCCGCATTGCGCCCGCTGTGACTTTCAAAATCTGCTCAAAAAGATCCGCCCCTACGACCCCAGAAATTTAAGGAACGCGCTCTAATACTCATAAATCTGACTATTAATTCGACTCAAATATTAGCAGAAAGTGTCGATTGTCGCTCGGTAACTCGATTTTTTTTTGCGTTACCGAGCAAGAATCGACACTTTTTTTACATTTTCCGGAGCATATCCGTTCACGATACATTACATATAGTTCAATTGCCAATGTGTCGGAAATAGCAATATGCTCTCTATATTGGGGTTATTGCATGGTGAGGCCGAGGGCTTGCCAGAAGGAGGCGGGGAGGGCGACGTTTTCCAGCTTTATGCAGTCGGCGAACATAGGAGCTATCTGATCGGGGCAAAAGCCGGCATTGCCGCAGCCAATCGGAGTTACCAGGAATCTCATCTCGCGATGGTTTGCCGCAAATTGCACGAATCGCAGGACGGCAGCTGTCATCTGATGTGGATCGCCTACCGTCGGTATGGCATAACTTTGCCCTTGCAGACCTTCTGCCTGACCCATGACGGCACCAAAGCGCCTTACGGCGTAGGCCGATGCCCCTCCGGTGTGCTTGCCCAGTATGTTGCTGCCGAATACGAAGATCTCATTCTCTTCGAGGCGATCGATCCGGTCGGGATCGACTCTGTCGCTGTAGTATTCTTGAGCAAACTGACGCTTCCTCATCTTTCTTTCTTCGTATGAGATGTTTCCTTCGCCATACATACAATTCATCTTCTCGTAGTATGCGTTGCGCGATGAACATTCTCGCTCCCAAGTGTTGCCTGCCCCAAGATCATCGTGGCTGAACTCTACCACGTTCTCAATCGATAGAAGATCGGTGACCAGCTTTACGTCATGAGCAGATCCCATGTAGGAGAACGACCATCCCTCTTCTTTGAGTTTCTCGATCAGTGCGCGAAGTGCTTGTGCGCTCCACTCTGTCGATGAGTTTTCCATGCCGTCAGTCAAGACTGTCACCACGGCAGTTGCGTCAGGATCATCTTTGATGGCGTTGTAGAGTGTCGTGAGAGATTGCCCCATGGCATCATAGAGAGGTGTGCAGCCGGAGGGCTGATAGTCGCTGAACTTCTGCACGCGGGAGATGGGCTCATTTAGGATAATGGCTCGCACCGGAGGACGATTGCTGTCTGAATCGAAAGTGACAAGGGTCAGGGTGTGGATCTGAGTGTCGGCAAATTTCTTCTGAGCCTCACGTATGGTGTTAATGGTCTCATTGATACCCGAGAGGGTAACATTGCGGAGATGTGACATCGAACCGCTCTCATCCACGATGATCAAGTTGTAGATACGAGCCTTGGCGGCAGAAGAATTGTCGTTGCCCTGCTGAACAGCAGTGTTGGAGTTTTTTTTGAAAAGCTTCATTGTTCTAGAAATTAGTTGGTTTATAATTTGAGGTCTAAACAGGATGATTTTTGCATCTTGTGTTAGTTTTACACTGCAAAGATATAACGAAATTTTTAAACCATCAAATTACTTGTGTATATTTTACACTTTTTTTTAAAAAAAAGATGATGAGCGGTGATAAATCGGCCCAAATACGACCAACGGAGCCGGACGTATCATGAGCCGATCGAAGGCTTAGAGCGCGTTCCTTAAATTTTTGGTTATTTATTACTATTGGCAAAGTGGCGGAGTAGTGCTAATTTTGCACACGTAAGGAACGCGCTCTTAACTAATTCTACTAATCAATAACACAATGAAAGCCTACATCGCCTTTGTCATTATCGTCGCTTGCGCTCTCTTCTGCGGCATCCCATTTACATCTTGCTCCAATACTTCTTCTCAAAAGGAATCATCAGCCGATTCCTCCATCTCCGAGACCCTTACTTCTTCATCTTCCCAAGAGGAGGCAAAGAATATCGTTAAGGCTTTCTTCCATGAGGGATATGTGACTCATAACTATGATAGCGTAATGCTACTCATGGCTGATGATTATTTTGACCATAGCCCGGCAGCTGCTCGCAGCAATGCCGATGCTGTAGGAATCCTCAAAATTGTGGAGGGGCAGTTCTCCGACATGAAAATTACATTCCTCGACCTCTTCGCCGATGGTGATATGGTGGCTACTCGTATTCGCTTCGAAGGTATACATGCTGATACCATCCAAGGCATCCCTGCCACTGGCAAGCACATATCCTTCGAAGCGCTTGAAAATTTCAAAGTAGTCGACGGCAAAATCACAGAATCCTGGGGCTACTGGCCCGACAACGAAATCCACCGCCAACTCACCGCCAACTAATGTTCTCAAAATTTAAGGAACGCGCTCTTAGATAAATATTACAAATATTTGACTCTCGTGAAGTGAAAAATAGCCGCCTCTCGGATCAGTCTGAGAGGCGGCTATAACCATAGATTTATCGCTCTAAGCGAGGACTCTATCAATCTTTTTCGATCTGGAGGATTTTGGCATCCGGCTTCAGGTAGTCGGGGCTGAAGGCAAGGTCAGGCTCGATATCCGAGAGTATTGAGCTGATGAACTCGATTCCCTTGGCGTTGAGCTGGTCTTCGTCGATGATAATCGACACGTTGCCCACATGAGCCCAAATCCCGGAGTCGGCATTATATCCGTAGGTGACACCCTTCGAAGCGCGGAGCACAGCCACAAGATTAGCCCCTTTCTCGATCTTGACTTCACCGACAGAGGCTGCTCCCTCCTCCTTACTCTCATCATTACCCTGATATACCGGTTCGGCTACGGATTCAATTACGGTAGTAGTCTCCGCTATTGCCTTGGTCGTAGAGCCCCCGGAGCATCCGGTCAGTAGCAACATCCCTGCTACAAAGCAAAATACTGTCTTAAATCTCATATCTTTTTAGTTTTTTTAAAATTAAAAATTCTATGCTACTCCCCAAAATCAGACCGGCAGGAACGGTTTTTAGGGCAAGGACAAGCAGTTTAAGGAACGCGCTCTAAAGTTCACAGTCGTTTTTGGGGGTTAGAGCAAAATTAACGATTTTCCATCAGACTGCCAAATTCTTCTTTCATATTTTTATTTTCCACCGACTTTTTTGAGTTTCTTGGATTATTTTTAGTAATTTTGTGAAATTCTGAGATTCGTCTCAAGATAAGTGATATTTCTGTATTTCGTTTATGGATAGTTATAATATCGCCGTTGCAGGCACAGGCTATGTCGGCCTTAGCATTGCCACTCTTCTGGCTCAACATAATCATGTCACCGCCGTCGACGTCATCCCCGAGAAGGTAGACTTGATCAATCGCCGTCTCTCCCCGATTCGCGATGAGTATATCGAGCGTTATCTCCGTGAGTGTCAGCTTGATCTCTCCGCCACCCTCGATGGCGCCACCGCTTACGCCAATGCCGATTTCGTCGTTATCGCGGCCCCTACCAATTATGACCCCGCCAAAAATTATTTCGACACCCACTGCATCGAGGATGTAATCGATCTCGTGCTCAGCGTAAACCCCAATGCCGTGATGGTGATTAAGTCTACCATCCCCGTCGGCTATTGCAAGTCCCTGTATGTCAAGTATGCGGCTCGCGGTGTCGAAAAGTTTAACCTTATATTCTTCCCGGAGTTCCTCCGTGAGTCTAAAGCCCTATACGACAACCTATACCCCTCGCGCATCATCGCCGGATACCCGGTTCTCTCCAAAGAGTTAACCCCCACACCTTTCGACGACGCTGTGACCCGACTCACCGACCGCGATCTCCTCGAAGAGAAGGCTCATACATTCGCCTCCCTCCTGCAGCAAGGTGCCATCAAACAGGATATCCCGACTCTATATATGGGTCTAACCGAGGCGGAGGCTGTCAAACTCTTCGCCAACACTTACTTGGCTCTCCGCGTCAGCTATTTCAACGAACTCGATACTTACGCCGAAGTCAAGGGCCTAAACCCAAAAGCTATAATCGAGGGTATCGGCCTCGATCCTCGTATCGGAACTCACTATAATAATCCCTCGTTCGGTTATGGTGGCTATTGCCTCCCCAAAGACTCCAAACAACTCCTCGCCAACTATGCCGACGTGCCTCAAAACATGATGTCGGCTATCGTGGCAAGCAATCGTACCCGCAAGGATTTTATCGCCGACCAGGTGCTCAAGAAGGCCGGTTATTATGATTATACCGACCAATGCATGTACGGATCTATGCCCGAGCGTGAATGTGTCATCGGGGTATATCGCCTCACCATGAAGTCGAATAGCGACAATTTCCGCCATTCCTCCATACAAGGCGTGATGAAACGCATCAAAGCCAAGGGAGCAAAGGTCATCATCTACGAACCGACCCTCGAAAACGGCACCACTTTCTTCGGATCCGAAGTAGTCAATGATCTCGAAGAGTTCAAGCACCGAAGCCAAGCCATCCTCGCCAATCGCACCTCCGACGACCTTAAGGATGTAGCCGACAAAATCTATTCTCGCGACCTCTTCTCTCGCGACTGATCTAATAGGAACGCCCTCTAAAAACGATCACCTGGTTTACTCTCCGCTCTCCACTCTCCGCTCTCCGCTCTCCACTCTCCACTCTCCACTCTATAATACCTCTTATACCATTCGTAATAGCGGCGGATTCCCTCTTCCACTCCTATACGAGGATGGAAGTCAAAATCCTCCTCAAGGCGTGTCGTGTCGGCGTAGGTGCAGGTCACATCCCCCGCTTGCATACCTTCCATCTGTAATATCGCTGTTCGTCCGGTCACTCGCTCGATGGTCCGGATGAAGTCCATCAACTCTATCGGCTTGCTATGACCGATGTTATAAATCCGGTGGCACACCTCCCCCTCTGCCCCCTCGTGAGCATGCTCCAACACTCTGACCACACCCTCCACGATATCGTCTATATAGGTAAAGTCGCGCTGCATATCCCCATGATTGAACACGCGGATCGGCTTCCCCTCCAACACGGCATTCATAAATAGATAGGGCGCCATATCGGGGCGTCCCCACGGCCCATAGACGGTGAAAAATCGTAGACCCGTTGCCGGTATACCATATAGATGGCTATAGGCGTATGCCATCAGCTCATCGCTCTTCTTCGTGGCGGCATAGAGACTCACCGGTGTGTCGGTCTTATCGCTCTCGCGATAGGGCATCTCGTTACGCATGCCATAGACACTGCTCGAACTGGCATACACCAAATGCTGCACAGGGTGACGCCGACAGTTCTCCAAAATGTTGAGAAAGCCCACGACATTGCTCTCGATATAGGCGTAGGGATTGACCAAGGAGTATCTCACTCCCGCCTGGCCTCCAAGGTTGATTACACCCTCGATGCCTTCGCGGTCGAAGAGCCGGTCGATACCCTCACGGTCAGCCAGGTCAAGACGCTTAAAGCGATAACCGGGATATGTGCCGCTCACAGCCTCACCCTCCCTCATCACCTCCGCCCGGTCGATGCCCGTCGATTCAAGTCGCGCAAGCTTTAGCTCCGGGTCATAGTAGCCGTTGAGATTGTCGATGCCGATGATCTCATATCCCCTCTCCATCAATGCTCGGATTGTGGATGTGCCGATGAATCCGGCTGCACCTGTCACCAATATTTTCATACCTCTTCCGTTGAGCGTTTTTTATCTTTGTAGATTGAGAGCACGTTCCTTAAATTTTTGGAGTCGTAGAGGCGGATCTTTTTGGGCATATTTCGAAACTCACATCGGTTCCAATTCACGCATTGTGCCGGATGTGAGTTTCGAAATAT
>JBJEKI010000013.1:0-69019 GCA_051878555.1 Lepagella sp.
CGAATGGGTGTTTTTCAGCGAGAAAAACACCCATTTTGACCCATAGGCCTTTTTTGTCTACCCGGGGTGTCGCTTCGCTTTGCCCGGGCTATGATGAGGTTGCCCCTTCGGGGCGGCGGTGTCGGCTGAGGGCGGAGGGGCGGGGTTAGTGGGATAGGAGGCGGCGGGTGGTGGGGTTAGTGGGTGGGGTTAGTGTGATAGGAGCTTGGTTAGTAGGGTTAGGGCTTGTTGGACTGAGTCTTTGTCGGGGATGGGGATGTTTAGGTATGTTTTGCCGGTTTCTTTGTCTTCTTTTACTATTGAGGAGATTAGTTTTGTTGTGGCTTCGGGAGATTGTAGGGTCTTTGCGAGGCCTGCTATGAAGGAGACTCCTTGCTGTAGGAGGTCGGCTGGAGCGGGTGGCTCGGCAGAGCTTGCCGGGGCTTGGGCTGGCTCGGGGGACTGGTGGGGATCCGCCGATGGAATCGGCGGACACAGTAGCTTTCGCGCCGGCTCGGGGGCAGCCGGGGCCGGGGTGGGGGCGGAGCCGGTGGTGGCTGAGGTGGGCTCGGCGGGGGCGGTTATTACTGATTCTACTATGTCTACTATTTTGGTGAATTTATCGCCTATGAAGATGGTGTCTTCACCACCGTCTAAAACGCCTTCGAACATGTTTTGCTTGAAGCGTAGTTTGGCTATCATGCCCTCTTCGATGGTTTTTGCCGCTACGAGGTTGATGACCTGGATGTTGCGGGTCTGGCCGTAGCGGTAGATTCGGCCGATGCGCTGTTCGAGCACGGCAGGGTTCCAGGGGAGGTCGATATTGATGATCAGTGAGGCGCTTTGGAGATTGAGACCGGTGCTACCGGCGTCGGTGGATAGGAAGACTCGTTGGTTGGGGTCGTCTTGGAAGTTTGCCACCATCTCACCGCGCTTGATGGAGGAGACGCCTCCATGGAGGTTGCTGTAGGGTATCTCCCTCTTGTCGAGTTCGGCGGCGATGAGTCGAGTCATCCTCTCCCATTGGCTGAAGACGACGACTTTACCAACGGGGTCACCATCGAGGAACTCGGAAATGATGTTGATGGTTTCCTCGACTTTGACATCATGGCGCGACTCTTCGTCGAGGATGTATGTGCTGTCGCACACCATCCTCATCTTGTTGAGGGAGATGAGGAGTCGATGGCGGTCGGTTTCGGAGAGGAAGTGATTGCGTTGCCACTTGGCGATGAGTTGGGCGACGGTGGATTTGTAGTCCTCGTGGGCTTCCATCTGTTGTGGAGTCATGGGCACGAGGAGTATCTTGTCTTGACGGCTTGGCAGCTGGATGGCGACGTCAGCCTTGCGGCGGCGTATGAGACGGCCGGCGATTCGTTCGCCGACTTCATTAAGGTTGCGATATCCTACCACCTTTCCCGACTCATCTTGGAGGATATATCTCTGGCGGAACTCATAATATGGGGCGAGGCAATACTGGTCGACGAGTTCCATAACGGAATAGAGTTCCTCGATTTTATTTTCGAGGGGCGTACCGGAGAGTGCGATAGCATATCTCGACTTAACGAGGCGAGCAGAGATGGCTATCTTGGTATCCCAGTTTTTGAGGCGTTGCACTTCGTCGAGGATGAAGATGTCGGTTTCGAGGCCCTCCTCCTTGGTGATATCATTTTTGAGGACATGGTAAGAGACGATCTTGTAGGGTGCATCAGAGCGATAAAGGGTCTTACGCTTGCCGAAGTCGCCCTCGATGACGGAGACTTCGGCATGGGCGAAGCGTTCGATCTCGCGTTTCCACTGATACTTGAGGGATGTGGGGCAAGCGACGATTATGGACTCGGCGAAGCCGTGGCGTCGCAACACTTCAGCGGAAGCTATTGCTTGGATGGTTTTGCCGAGTCCCATCTCATCGGCGATGATAGCTCTACCCTTCTCGACGGCGAATCGCACGCCCTCCTTCTGGTATGGGAAGAGAGTGGCGTTGAGCACCCGGTCGAGGTCGGCATCGGAGAGGGAACGAACCAGGGCGATACGTGCGCGGCTGTCGCGCATCTCGATGACATAATCGAGGGCATCGTCATAGCATCGGAACATAGGGTTGATCTTCGAAGCGCGGCTGAGGAACTCGGGGAAGCGGGTGATGGCATCGGGGCGTAGGCAGAGTTCATCGTCGAAAAACTCGCGGGCGAGTTGACGGAACTCCGACTCATTCTCACGGCCGATGCGTAGCATGACGGTTCGAGGGCCGATGTAGGAGAGGTAGACAGAGGTATATAGAGGGGAAGTTCGGCAGACATGGCCGGGGTTCTGTTCGAGCCATAATTTCACGGCTTCGATATGCTTGCATGTGCCGAGTTGGGAAGTTTTGAAATCGAGGCAAGAGCAATAATTCCAGGGGCTGTTATCACCACGGCAGACTACCTTATATTGACGACGGCTTACATAATTGCGAACGAAGAACTCGCCGCGTGCGAATCCGGAAGTTACGGGAGTTACGGAGAGGTTATCGGCGGCGGCAGCTTGTCGTCGAAGAGCCACCTGCCAATCGCGGATCGATATGCCACCGGGTTGGACTTGTTCGGAGACTTTCTTGGTTTTGGGCTTTTGAGTTTTTTTGCTTTGGGAGTTTTTTTTTGCCATGGTTATAACTATTTTTAAGCCAGCCGATTCCATCGGCTGGAACAGTAGACTTAGAGCGCGTTCCTTAGATTTTTCTTAATTGCCAGAATGTGACAGCGGCAGCTGCGGCTACATTGAGGGAGTCGACGCCATGGTGCATAGGTATTTTGACGACGAGGTCGGCGGCTTGGATGATGTGGAGAGGAAGTCCGTCGCCTTCAGTTCCGAAGAAGAGGGCAATTTTGTCGAGTTCTTGGAGTCGTGGGTCGTCGAGGGTCATGACGTCATGGCGCAGGGCGAGAGCGGCAGTTGTGAAACCGAGGCTATGGAGTTCCGCCATCGGGTCTGGGGAGAGGGTCCAGGGGATGGTGAAGATGGTGCCCATGGATACGCGGACAGCACGGCGGTTGAGGGGGTCGCAAGCGTCGGCAGAGAGGATGACGGCGTCGACACCCATGGCGGAGGCGGAGCGGAAGATGGCGCCGATGTTGGTGGTGTCGGTAATGCTTTGGAGCACTGCCACAACGCGAGCGTTGCGACAGATGTCGGAGACAGAGGGGAGAGGAGGTCGGGGGATGGCACAGAGGACACCCCGAGTGAGGGTATAGCCGGTGATGGATGCGAGGAGATCGCGGGAGCCGGTATAGACGGTCATATCGGGACAACGGGCTATAATATCGGCGGCATCTCCGTCAATATGTCTTGGCTCGCAGAGCATGGCGAAGGGGTAGAAACCATGGTCGATAGCGACGCGAATCACCTTGGGGCTTTCGGCGATGAAGAAGCCATGCTCCGCCTCGTGATGGGAGCGGAGTTGCGCCTCGGTCATAGAGCCGAATAGGCGGAGTATCTCATGGTTGGGGTTGTCGATTTCTACTACCATTAAGTAGAGGTTACGGGTTATAGGTTATAGGTTATTTTTCGGCGAGTTTGAAGACTAATCTTTGTATGCCCTCTTGGTAACGGGCGCTGGAGATGTAGAAGCGGCCTATTTCGGCGGTATGCTTGACGTGGTCGCCGGCACAAAGGCACTCATCATACTCACCGATATGGACTACTCGGAGCATATCGGAGGCATCATCGGGGAGACGACGGAGGTCGAAACGTTTCTTTGCATCCTCTTGGGAAATAAACTCCTCGAAGACCTCGACGTCGGCATCGATTACGGCATTGACATACGCCTCGAGGTCGCAGATCTGCTCGGGGGAGAGGGGCTCGAGGAGGTGGTAATCGAGTTTCGACTTCTTTCGTTCGACGTGGGCGCTGAAAGCGCGACCGCATTTGAAGCGGCGCGCCATTTCGCCGTTAAGGATATGTTCGGCGGAGTGCATGGGAGGGTACTCCTGCTTGTTGTGGGGGTTTAATTTAATCTCTTCCATATTATATATGTAACGGCGGAGAGGCTTGGTTAGTATAACCGAGGGATGGCTTTTTATCGAGCTAAAGCTCTCACACAGGACCAAGTCTGCATGAGGGGTGCGGGTTTTTATCGAGCTAAAGCTCTCACACAGGACCAAGTCTGCATGAGGGGTGCGGGCTTTTATCGAGCTAAAGCTCTCACACAGGACCAAGTCGGCACGAGGGGTGCGGGCTTTATCGAGCTAAAGCTCTCACACAGGACCAAGTCGGCACGAGGGGTGCGGGCTTTATCGAGCTAAAGCTCTCACACAGGACCAAGTCGGCACAAGGGGTGCGTGATTGAAGGGGCGGGGGCGAGGGGCTTTTGAAAAAAAATTTGGGTTTTATATAATAAAATGGCAAATTATTTGTTGATAATATAGAGTAAACAAGTTTGCTCGGGTTGGATCTGCTATTGCAGACATGGTTAAGTTCTTGATTATATGGCCATTAAAGCTATGCGAGGACTTGGCTTATTGTCGGTGGTTGTGACACGACATGACACGAAGTGACATAGTAGGTGTGACATTTTTGTCACGGCGGGTGTTTATACACTGAAAAAATACTTTTAGTCACATCAAAGGAGAAAGTCGAGTTGGGTTATAATCGGTAGCAAGATCTGATAATAAAGACAAGGACATGAGACAATTAAAGATAACAAAATCAATTACAAATCGTGAGAGCGCATCGCTCGACAAGTATCTGCAGGAAATAGGACGCGAAGAGCTGATATCCGTGACCGAAGAGGTGGAATTGGCACAGCGAATAAAGAAAGGAGACCATGCAGCGCTCGAGAAGCTAACGAAGGCGAACTTGCGATTCGTGGTGTCAGTAGCGAAGCAGTACCAGAACCAGGGATTGAGTCTACCGGACTTGATCAACGAGGGAAACTTGGGACTGATCAGAGCGGCACAGAAATTTGATGAGACGAGAGGGTTTAAATTCATCTCCTATGCAGTGTGGTGGATACGTCAGTCGATCTTGCAGGCATTGGCTGAGCAATCTCGTATAGTAAGGTTACCCTTGAATCAGGTTGGATCTCTGAACAAGATTACGAAAGAGATGTCGCGGTTTGAGCAGGAGAACGAGCGACGGCCGAGCACAGAAGAGCTTGCCGAGCGCTTGGATATGCCAGTAGACAAGGTGTCTGACACTATCCAGGTGTCGGGGCGTCATATATCGGTGGATGCCCCCTTCGTAGAGGGCGAGGACAACTCGCTGCTTGATGTGCTGAACAATGAGGACAGCCCGATGGCAGATGCTAATCTCAACCAGGAGTCACTATCGAAAGAGGTGGACAGGGCGTTGTGTCAATTGTATGATCGCGAGCGCGATATCATCAAGATGTTCTTCGGCATCGGATGTCAGGAGATGACACTTGAGGAGATCGGCATCAAGTTTGATTTGACCCGCGAGCGCGTGCGTCAGATCAAGGAGAAGGCGATCAGACGCCTCAAGGGACAGAAGAGCAAGTTGCTGAAGAGCTATCTTGGCGAATAAGTAAAAAGCTCGCTACGCTCGCCACCCGAAGACAAAAGCGCTCCGCGCGGGAGGAGACAGTAACACCCGAAGACAAACTGCTCCACGCTGGGATGGGACAGTAACACCCGAAGACAAAGCGCTCCGCGCAGGATGGGACAGTAACACCCGAAGACAAAGCGCTCCGCGCAGGATGGGACAGTAACACCCGAAGACAAACTGCTCCGCGCAGGGAGGATGGCTCTAAATTATTAGCCCATGGTGGAGATATGGATAAAAATTCTTATCTTTGCCGTGGGTATTTTTTCAAGTGTGAAGTCGGGATGGGTATTGACTCTGTGAAGTCGGGATGGGTATTGACTCTGTGGAGTCGGGATGGAACGGCTCGTGTATACCATGAAAACAGAATTTATTTAAACTTTATATAGTAATGAAAAGAACCATTTTAAATTGTATTGCAATTACAACTATTATGACAATAGCACCTGCAATCGAGACATCTGCCACGAACCCTCTGATCAGCGGTTCGGAAGCCCCCTACGGCACGATGCCCTTCAGCCGTCTCACCGCTGCCGACTATGAGGCAGGGGTATTAGAGGGCATTAAGTTGCACAGTCAAGAGATCGACGCTATCTGCAATCAAACAGAAGCACCGACCTTTGCCAACACGATCGTGGCATTCGATCGCAGCGGCGAGGTGGCGAATCGTTCGATGTTGGCACTTCACAACTTGGAGAGTGCTCTTGGCGACACAGCTCTTATGAATGCGATTACGAAGCTGACCCCCATCATCTCCGAGCATAGCAACAACATCGTGCTCAACGAGCGACTCTATGATCGCATCAAGTATGTGTATGATCACCGCATGGAGGATAAGAGTCTTACGGGCGAAGACCTCCGACTTATCGAGAAGACCTACAAAGGATTCGCCCACTCGGGCGCCAATCTGAAGGGAGAAGATCGCGAGAAATATCGCAGACTGTCAGCTGAGCTCTCCGATCTTGGAGTCAGATTCTCGCAGAATGTCACCAACGGCATGAGCGATCCGAAACGCCGCATGTGGCTGAAAGAGTCAGACCTTGCCGGCATCCCCGAGTCGATCAAGAAGGCATATCGTGCAGCAGCTGCCGAGGTGCTTGCCCAAGAGGGAAAGAGCGACGATGGCACACTCTACTTGGTGACCATCTATCGTCCGAGCTATTCGCCCTTCATGACCTACTCCGAGCGTCGCGACCTTCGCAAGCAGCTCTACGAGCTCAACGGCTCGAAGAACACCATTGGCGAATTTGACAACACTCAGATACTTAAAGATATCGCGAACGTTCGATTGGAGATTGCCCGGCTGATGGGCTGCAAGAGCTATGCAGAATACAGCCTCGAAGAGACTATGGCTAAGACACCCGCCACAGTGATGGACTTCTTAGAGAGTCTACGTCAAGCCTACACCGAGCCTATGCACAAAGAGATCGCTGAGATCGAAGCATTTGCCCGTCAGAGCGAGGGAGCAGACTTCAAGTTGGAGGCATGGGACTATGGCTACTGGTCGGAGCGCCTCAAGAAAGAGCGATACTCCTTCAACGCCGAAGACCTGAAGCCCTACTTCGAGCTTAACAGCACGATCAAGGGAGTGTTCGGACTTGCTACCAAGCTCTATGGCTACACCTTCAAAGAATCTACAGCCATCGATAAATATCACCCCGACGTGAGAGTATATGAGGTGTATAAGAGTTCGGGCGAAGTGTTGGGAATCCTTTACTCCGACTTCTTCTATCGTCCCGGCAAGCGTCCCGGCGCCTGGATGACCGAATTCCGCACCGAGAGCAAGAGCGACGACGGCAAAAAGATCCTCCCCTTGATTTCGATCGTATGCAACTTCTCGAAGCCTGTGGGCAAAGAGGCAGTATTGCTGACCGCCGAAGAGGTAGAGACCTTCCTCCACGAGTTCGGGCACGCACTACACGGGCTCTCGGCAGAGGCGAAATATCAGTCTCTGAGCGGCACGAACGTAGACCATGACTTCGTGGAGCTCTTCTCACAATTCAACGAGAACTATCTGACTCGCAAAGAATACTTGGATGGCTTCGCACGTCACTACAAGACCGGCAAGAAGATACCGACCGAGCTTCTCAACAACTTCGTAAGATCGGCACAATATGGAGCGGCCTACAGCACGATGCGTCAGCTCTCATTCGGCTATCTTGACATGAGCTATCACAGCATCACCACTCCCCTACGGGCTTCGGCAGATGTAGAGGACTTCGAGGCTCAAGCCATCGAGCCGGTGAAGGTGTTCGAGCCGGTGGCAGGCAGCTTCATCTCACCGTCGTTCAGTCATATCTTCGCCGGCGGATATGCCGCAGGCTACTATGGCTACAAATGGGCTGAAGAGCTTGATGCCGATGCCTTCAAGGCGTTCAAAGATAGCGGCAACATCTTCGACAAGAAGACGGCAGCGAAATTCCTGAAGATGCTCCAATCGGGCGACACAGTCGATGCCATGGATCTATATGTAGAGTTCCGCGGCAAGAAGCCGACTGTAGATGCGCTATTGGAACGCGATGGTATAAAATAAAAACTTAAAGAGGGGCGTGCTCCGGAATGGGGGCACGCTCTTCTCATAAAACCAACGAGAAAAGATGAAAACGAAAGAAGAACTGATCGACCAACTCCTCGACTTGGCGTTTGCCGAAGATTTGGGTGATGGCGATCACACCACCCTCTCGACCATCCCGGCGGATGCACGCGGCAAGAGTCGTCTGATCATCAAAGAGGATGGCATAATAGCGGGCGTCTACGTGGCGCGCAAGGTCTTTGCTAAAGTAGACCCTGACTTGAAGATGGAGACCTATATCGAAGATGGGGCTGCAGTGAAGAAAGGAGACATCGCCTTCGAAGTGGAGGGAAGTATACGCTCACTGCTGATAGCAGAGCGTACGATGCTCAACATCATGCAGCGCATGAGCGGCGTGGCGACGATGACTTCACGTTACCAGCGCGAACTCGCCGGGCTCCACACTCGCGTATTGGATACACGCAAGACCACACCGGGCATGCGTATGCTTGAGAAAGATGCCGTAAAGATCGGCGGAGGCACCAACCACCGCATCGGTCTCTTCGACATGATCCTGATCAAAGACAACCATATCGACTTCGCAGGAGGGTTGGAGAAAGCCATCGATCGCGCCAACGAATATTGCCGCGAGAAGGGCAAAGAACTGAAGATCGAAGTAGAGGTAAGAAGCCTTGATGATATCCGCAGGGTGATGGAGCATGGGGGCGTGGATCGTATCATGTTCGACAACTTCACGCCGGAACTGACCCGCGAAGCGGTGTCACTGGTGGGAGGCAAATATGAGACCGAATCCTCCGGAGGCATCACCATAGACAATCTGCGCGCCTACGGCGAAGCAGGAGTCGACTTCATCTCGGTCGGCGCTTTGACCCACAGTGTCAAAGGCCTGGACATGAGTTTCAAAGCAGTATAAATCTAAGTAAAACTCGGCATAGTCTCCACGCGGAGGACTATGCCGAGTTTTTTCGTATATGTACACTTATGAGCAGACGAGAGCAAAATGAAGAGATGGGACGCGAGAACCGCGAATGGGGCCAAGAGGCAGAGCAGATCGCGGCGGAATACTTGCTGAAAGAGGGGTATACTATCCGCGAGCGCAACTGGCGAATGGGCAAGTATGAGATCGACTTGATCTTGGAGAAGGATAATACGATCGTGTTCGTGGAGGTAAAGGCACGCCGAGGGGATAACATCGCCCCGGTGGATGCCGTGGACCTGCGGAAGCAGCAGCGGACAGTGCGCGCCGGAGATGCCTACCTGCGGATGATTCCGATGATGTATTCCTATCGCTTCGACATTGTGGCAATCACGGGGACACCGGAAAGCTACACGTTGGAGCATCTCGAAGAGGCGTTCACGCCTCAAGTGAATAGCGGGAGATGGTGAGCTTGGAAATGGGATAGGGTTATGGCTGTGGCTATGGCTACGTTGAGCGACTCACTGTGGTCGGCGTCAGCGGGAGGGATGAGCAGTGGGTGTGTGATGCGTGCGCGGATGGCGTGGGATATGCCTTTGCCTTCGTTGCCCATCACGATGAAGCCATGGTCGGGGAGATTCGCCTTGTAGATATTTTCACCATCGAGCAGCATGCCGCATACGGGCATATCAGGGTTGGCGGCGAATAGCTCCTTAAGGTCGCAATAATGCACGCCGACATGGGCTATCGAGCCCATAGTAGATATGACGGTTTTGGGATTGAAGAGATCGACAGTATCTCGCGAGGCGAAGATATGTTTGATGCCAAACCAATGGCAGGTGCGGATGATCGTGCCGAGGTTGCCGGGATCTTGGATAGCGTCGAGCACAACATATAGTCGGCGAGGGAGAGCAACGAAAGAGAAGTCATCGACCGGGAGACGATAAATCGCCATCACCGACGGGGGCGTCGATAGGCTCGAGAGGCGTCTCATAGTGGCGTCATCTACAGAATAGATAGCCGGAGAGAGAGTATCACCCGAAGATAAACAGGTAGCGCTCACCGGAGAGGGAGTGGCGGCTGAAGTGAGGGGAAGGCGTGTCGGGTCGTAGTCGTCGAGGTGGATTATTGCCACCGGGTCGAAGACCGGGAGCGTATCGACGACCGACTTCTCCCCTTCGACAGCGAAAAGGGAGTGTTTACGGCGCATTTTGGCGGTGCCGAGCGACGAATATATAGCTAACTTAGACTTGGAAAGTAACATATCATAAAAGTATCGAACGCGAAGATAACACTTTTTTGAGCAAAAAATCACTAAAACAGGGGAATAATTCAAAAATAAATTGTAATTTTGGGGAGAGAACTGTTTAAAAGAGTCGGAGCTAACCTAAAACGTGCTTGACTTATGGAGTCAAGTCACTCAAAGCCGATGAAAATAGAGATTGCTCATAGAGAGTGATTCTCGAGAGCGGATAGGATTATCTCGACCCGGGTGATGAGACACTCATCAGGGCGATATGGATAGTGGATACAAACATAACCAACCGGAAAAACTTAAAAATAATGGCAAAATATATAGGAGCACATGTGAGTGCGTCGGGAGGAGTGCAGAACACGCCTCTTGAGGCGGCGAAGATCGGGGCAAAAGCCTTTGCCCTCTTCACCGGGTTCAGCAACCGCTGGACGTCGAAGCCGATCAGCGCAGAGCGTGCAGAACAGTTTAAGGAGAACTGTCGTGCGCATGGCTATGAGCCGTCGGTGATCTTGCCCCACGACAACTTTCTGATCAACTTAGGGAGTCCGGATGAGACGAAATTGGCGACATCACGGAAATCCTTCTTGGAAGAGATGCAGCGTTGCGAGGCGTTAGGGCTGACGATGCTGAACTTTCACCCGGGGAGTCACTTGGGTCAGATGAGCGAAGATGCCTGCTTGGATCGGATAGCGGAGAGTATCAATCTTACGCTTGAAGCGACATCGGGAGTGACAGCGGTGCTGGAATCGACGGCAGGCCAAGGGACAAATCTTGGTTTTCGGTTTGAGCACTTGGCACATATCATCGACAAGGTGGAAGACAAGAGCCGTATCGGAGTGTGTATCGACACGTGTCATAGCCACTCAGCGGGCTATGACTTGGCGTCGGAAGATGGATACCGGGAGACGTGGGAGGCCTTCGACCGAATCATCGGGAGTCACTACCTTCGGGCGGTGCATCTTAACGACAACAAGCGGACGTTGGGCTCGCGAGTTGACCGTCATGAGCTGATTGGCAAGGGGTCGCTTGGGGAGGAGTTCTTCCGGCGACTTGTGAATGATCCTCGCTTTGAGGAAGTGCCGTTGGTGCTTGAGACACCCGATCCGAGTCGCTGGCCGGAGGAGATCGCATGGCTCTACTCTATCCAGGAGTAAGAGGGGATAAGGGGATAAGGGAAAAGCTCGCTACGCTCGCCACCCGAAGACAAAAGCGCTCCGCGCGGGGTGGGACAGTAACACCCGAAGACAAACTGCTCCGCGCAGGGGTGGGACAGTAACACCCTAAGACAAAACTGCTCCGCGCAGGGGGTGGATAAGGTGTGAGACTGGGGATATGATGAAAGGGATGGAGATGGAAATAGAAGCGTTAATTTTGAAATTAATATCATATATATGAAGACTAAACCCGATTTAAGTTTTTGGAAGCTGTGGAACTTATCGTTCGGCTTCTTCGGGGTGCAAATTGCCTACGCATTGCAGAGTTCGCAGGTGAGTCGAATCTTTTCGACCATCGGTGCCGACCCCCACGATTTGAGTTATTTCTGGATCTTACCCCCGTTGATGGGTCTGATCGTACAGCCGATTATCGGTACGGCGAGCGATAAGACCTGGAATCGCTTTGGGCGACGACTCCCCTATCTGATTTTGGGAGCTGCGATTGCGATCATCGTGATGTGCTTCCTGCCCAACGCCGGCAGCCTTGGTTTCACGGTGTCGTCAGCGATCATCTTCGGTTTGGTGATGCTGATGCTCTTGGACACGTCGATCAATATGGCCATGCAGCCCTTCAAGATGCTGGTGGGCGACATGGTGAACGAGAAGCAGAAGGGACTCGCCTACTCTATTCAGAGCTTTTTATGTAATGCCGGTTCGGTGGTGGGTTATATTGCCCCGATCGTGTTGGCACTCTTCTTGAGCAACACAGCTCCTGAGGGCGAAGTACCTCCGACAGTGACTTGGGCGTTCTATTTGGGAGCAGCTATCTTGTTGCTCTGCGTGTTCTACACCTTCTGGAAGGTGAAAGAGATGCCGCCGGCAGAATATGCGGAATATAACGGAGCACCCGAAGAGAGCGGCGAAAAGAAGAGCGGCAACTTCTTCAGTTCGATGTTCAAACTGTTGGTACATGCTCCAAAAGTGTTCTGGACAGTAGGATTAGTACAGTTCTTCTGCTGGGCAGCGTTTCTCTTTATGTGGAGCTACTCAACAGATGGCATAGCCGGGAGTACCTTCCATGCACCGGCGACACAGAAAGTGACATCTCTTGAGATCGGCGGCGAGAGCTATGGCGACAAATATGTATTTGCCGACGAGACCTTGGTGGTGAACGATGGTCGTTTGACCATTTCAGGCATCACTGTGGATGGCAAAGCGATAGCTGCCCAAGAGGTGATCAGCGCAGAGGGCGACACCTTGGTAAGCGGCGGACAAGTCGTCTATAAGAAGGGTGTAACCAAAGCCGTACCGGGCGAAGTCTTTGCGAATGCCGGCGAGACCATCCGTGTAGATGGCGTCGAGATGGCAGTGTCAGAGAAGGCAGCAACCGTAACAGCACTCTCCCAGGTGACCAAAGCGAACAAGCTGAGCTTGGCACACATCGTCAAAGAGGATAAAGATGGCACCTACGAGAAAGAGCAAGTCACCGAGATACCCTCGGCGGATGCCTCGGAGATTAAGGCATCCTATACGACAGTGCTGAATGCACAATCGGAGGAATATCAAGAGGCCGGCAACTGGAATGGAATCCTCTTGGCAGTACAGGGTCTTGTAGCAGTGTTGTGGGCAGTGGTATTGCCAAAATTCCGGAACCGCAAGGTGGCATATTCAGTTAGCTTGCTGATCGGAGCAATCGGCTTTATCTCGATCTACTTCATTGCCGACAAGTGGCTTCTCTTGGCAAGCTATGGCTTGGCAGGCTGTGCCTGGGCAGCAATGTTGGCGATGCCGTTTACTATTTTGACCAACGCGCTGAAGGGAGGTAACATCGGTGCCTACTTAGGCTTGTTCAACTGCACAATCTGCATACCACAGATCATCGCGGCTTTGTGTGGAGGACTTATTTTGAAGCTGGCACCTGTGGCAGAGACGGGTGTACCCTCGACAGTGTTCATGCTACTTATGTCGGGCGTGCTGTGTGTGCTTGGTGCTTTGTCAGTCTTTGGCATTAAAGAAAACGAATAATACGAATCGGGGCAGGCGAAGGGAAAAGCTCGCTACGCTCGCCACCCGAAGACAAAAGTGCTCCGCGCAGGGTGGGACGATAACACCCGAAGACAAAAGCGCTCCGCGCAGGGTGGGACGATAACACCCGAAGACAAAAGCGCTCCGCGCGTGGTGGGACGGTAACACCCTAAGACGAACTGCGCGGGAGACAAAAAAGAGAGACTCGTTTTTTGGACGAGTCTCTCTTTTTTTGACTTCGTGGGAAGAGGCTTTTTTTATTTTGGGAAAAAGTTTGGTGGATTGATTAAAAAAACCTATCTTTGCAGAGAAACGTGGAGTTATTATGGGCCTCGGCAAAGAGGCATATAGCAAAACGTCAGAGAAAGGCAAAATACGCCGACAAAAAGAACAAAAAAGAAACAAAAAAATAAAAACAAGTTAAACTTAAATCCAGATTAACAAAATCATGAAGAAACACAATTTCTATGCAGGTCCGAGTATCTTGACTCCCTACACGATTCAGAAGACCGCAGACGCAGTGTTGAACTTTGCAGACACCGGATTGTCCATTTTGGAGGTGTCTCACCGCAGTAAAGAATTCCAAGCAGTGATCGACGAGGCTGCAGCGTTGACCAAGGAGCTACTCCAGCTTCCTGAGGGTTACCATGTACTCTTCTTGGGTGGTGGTGCCAGCACACAGTTCTGCATGGTGCCTTACAACTTGCTGAACAAGAAAGCAGCGTACATGAACACCGGCACATGGGCAACGAACGCCATCAAAGAGGCAAAGCTCTTCGGCGAGGTAGAGGTAGTAGCATCGTCAGAGGATAAGAAGTTCACCTACATTCCTAAGGACTTTGTAATTCCCACAGATGCAGAATACTTCCACTACACATCGAACAACACTATCTACGGAACAGAGATCCGCAAGGACATCGACAGCCCGATACCCTTGGTATGCGACATGTCGTCAGACATCTTCTCACGCGAGTTTGATGCCTCAAAATATGAGTGTATCTATGCGGGAGCACAGAAGAACTTGGCACCTTCAGGCGTAACAATTGTGATCATCAAAGAGGATGCACTTGGCAAAGTGGAGCGCGCTATTCCGACCATGCTCGACTATCGCACTCACATCAAGAAGGGCTCAATGTTCAACACCCCGCCGGTGCTTCCTATCTACTCAGCGTTGATGACTCTTCGCTACTACAAAGAGCAGGGAGGCATCAAGGAAATGGAGCGTCGCGACCTTGAGAAGGCAGCGATCCTTTATGATGAGATCGACCGCAACAAGTTGTTCCGTGGCACAGTAGCCGAGGAAGACCGTTCGATCATGAACGTATGCTTCGTGATGAATCCGGAGTATGCAGAATTGGAGAAAGACTTCTTCGAGTATGCATCGAGCAAGGGAATGGTCGGCATCAAGGGACACCGTTCAGTGGGAGGTTTCCGTGCATCTCTTTACAATGCACTTCCCAAGGAGAGCGTAGAGGCGCTTGTAGCCGTAATGAAGGAATACGAAGCAAATCACTAAAACTCTGGGACCGTCATGAAGATCTTGGTATTTACAGAGAAACCCTTTGCGGCAGCAGCAGTAAAGGCTATCGAAGAAGTGATCGTAAGCTCAGGCAACGAGATGAACCTCGTAGAGGGAGGCACACGTGCCGATCTTTTGGAGGCAGTTAAGACAGCAGAAGGGCTCATCGTACGCAGTGACAAAATCGATGGCGAAGTGATGGACGCAGCCCCAGCGTTGAAGGTAATCGTACGCGCCGGCGCCGGCTATGACAACATCGATCTTGAGGCAGCCACCAAGCATGGCATCTGCGTGATGAACACACCGGGACAGAACTCGAATGCAGTAGCAGAGTTGGTGTTCGGTATGGCAGTGATGATGTGCCGCAACCAGTATAACGGCAAGTCAGGCACAGAGCTGAAGGGTAAGAGACTTGGTATCTATGCCTTCGGCCAGGTGGGACGCAATGTAGCGCGCATCGCCAAGGGCTTTGGCATGGACATCGAGGCACTCGACAAGTTTGTGCCTGATGCAGCTATGGAAGATGCCGGGGTAAAGCCTGTGCATGCACCCGAAGAGCTCTTCACCAACGACTTCGTATCACTTCACATCCCCGCCACAGCCGAGACCAAGAACTCTATCGGCTATGACTTGGCAATGAAGATGCCTAAGAATGGCGTGCTTATCAACACCGCCCGCAAGGAGGTGATCGACGAGGCCGGACTTATCAAGGCCCTCGAGGAGCGTCAAGACTTGAAGTATATCTCAGATATCAAGCCTGATGCCGCTGAGGAGTTTGAGTCTAAGTTTGGATCGCGTGTGTTCTTCACCCCCAAGAAGATGGGCGCTCAGACAGCAGAGGCAAACTATAACGCGGGCGTGGCAGCCGCCAAGCAGGCCATTGGCTTCTTGGTGGATGGCAACAATCGCTTCCAGGTGAACAAGTAAAAGAGGATCCTGCCCTTAGGCAGGGAGCTAAAGATAAAAAAGAGCGTATCGATGGCGATACGCTCTTTTTTTATGAAGACGACTCTTTATGAAGGTCGCCGCAAGCGGCTTTGCGAAAGACGAATCCGACACGCTGGGGGGCGGAGTGGGAAGGTCGCCGCAAGCGGCTTTGCGAAAGACGAATCCGACACGCTGGGGGGCGGGGTGGTAGCGGGAGAGGGTTAGTTGCTTAGGGGGAGGGTGTTGCCGCTTCGGCGGATGTAGGCGTCGGCTATGTGGTCGGGGCGCTGGCTTGCCGAGGCTTTGAAGTAGACGGGGCCGTGAGGATATGCCGGGATTTTGATGCGCAAGATGGTGATGCCCTCATCGTTGTCTTCAAAATTATATTCGATGGCTGAGACAATATCGGTGGAGGCAACGTGGGGATTGTTGGTGCGGAAAGCCTCAGAGATCTTGCTCTGCAGGTATGTGCGATAGGCATCGAGAGTTCTTCCGATGATGATGTTGGCGCCATAGAGATACTTGATATCCTCATCGACGCCGACAGCATAACCGGAGTCATTGACACCGATTAGGAGCTCTCCCCCACTTCGGGAGTTTAGGAATCCATTTACAGCCTTGAGGATATGCCATATCTGAATCTTTGGGTCAGCGACGATCGACTGCAATCTGCGGCGATTCTGCGAAGGATATACGGCAGAGGTTTTGAACTCGAGGTGAATATTCTCGATACCATAGAAAGTTCGATTGTCGAGGAGCGTTTTGAACTCATCCTCGACGCCGAGTCGACGGGCTATGGCCTGCTTGATTTTATTGAGTTCGGAATCCTCGACGATGTCGATAAGGCTATTCGAGGCGCTGACGAGCTTGTCGAGATCGGCAGCAAGGTTGGCAGACTCTTCAGCGGGTTCGGTGAAGGTATCATTGGTACGGAGAGAGACCTTAGCGTCTTGTATCACCTCCCTCTTCTTATAGCTATGTAGGATCTCAATGACACGTTTTTGAGATTCAGCCATAGGAGAATCGTTGGGAGTCGAAGCGGGAGAGAACCGGCGCATCGTGTCATTGTGAGCGAAATCGATGATGGCGTCGACATACATACGTTCGGTTTGGAAGAAAGCACGTTCCTTATCACGCCCCAAGAGATAAGATAGCATCTCGAGGGCCGAGAGTAATTTGACACGTTCGGAAGAGGAGGGGATTCCGGAGAAATATATTCGAGTCATGATGAGTAGGAGCGGGAACACATCGTCGTGACTCAGCGGGATGGCATTATAATTATTACCTGTGATGCCGGAATCCTCATGCTCATAACGGCAAGCAGCGATGAACTCCTTCATAAAACGGACTTGAGCCTGATCCTTGGTAAAAGGGTCATGAACGATAAGGGGGAGATTATCATCGGGCCAACCGGCATATACGTTGAAGACGGGGGCATCGACATTTTGCTTTCTGATGTAAGATCTGAGACGAATAGGGAGGCCATTGGCTTTGGCAGATTCATACTCATCGAGGATATCGTCAGAGGCCTTATCGAGGATCTCCTTATCGACACCGAAAGTGATACCCTCGGCTGAAATCCACTGGTCGCCGCGAGAATACTCGCCGATATAAATAGCATGGATTTCGGTGTTGGCAAGATCATTGGCATAGCACCGATAGAAATACTCGAAGACATCGGAGAGGTCGAACGTGAAAGTGGGTTGGTTGGAGAGTTTGACAGTAAGTATATCACCGACTTTCAGCGCCTGAGTGAGCTGAGTTATAGAAGGGCGTTGAGCAGCCTGAGCAGAGAAGAAAGAGACCTTGCCGGAGATGGATTGATAACCGGGGTCGATGGTTTCGGCCTTAATATACTTACCCAAAACATTAGTGATTCGCACGAAGAACTCATCGTCGGCGGTGTAAGATTTGAGTCTTGCCACGGGAGAAGGGCGTACGGCACGTTGGGCTTCGATAAGGCGGTCTGTGAGTTTATACAGGTCTTTAGTTTCCTTGATACGAACGAGATTATCGCTTAAGACATCGACGCGGAGCATATCGGGGAGTTCGAACTGCCTCTGACGGTTCTTAGAGAAGAAATCGGAGAAATTGAGAGGGGAAATAATGGGGAGATCATTGTCACTAATGACGAGTACACCCTTGCTTTCGAAGAAAGCTCTACCGGAAGATGCGGGAGCCTCGAACGACATAGAGATGATCTGATTGGCGAGAAGCGAGGGAGAGAAAGAACCGAGGAGTATATTGCTCCAGGAAAATCCGGGATTGATAAGACGTCGTTTCATCATGGCCTTACGAGCGAGATCGTAGAAATCGTCGAGACATTTTGCCACAGCTCCGTCAGGGTAATAAGCGAAGATCGAGAGGAGGGAGAGGATGGCATTATGATTGGTGATGCCACGTTTGCGATCGGCGAGTATAATAGCGGCAAAGAGGCGAACCAACTTTTCAAAATCATAATCGGGATGATAAGAAATATAA
The DNA here is from genome assembly GCA_051878555.1 of Lepagella sp. Lineage (GTDB taxonomy): Bacteria > Bacteroidota > Bacteroidia > Bacteroidales > Muribaculaceae > Lepagella. The sequence goes on from JBJEKI010000013.1 coordinate 18,322, forward strand.
GTAGGATTGAGTCTGATGGACTTCATAATATCCTCTCCCAGCTCAATCATGCAAAGGAGGGTATCATCATAATCGGAATTTTCTACATTGTTTTCATATCGATAGTCGCGGAGATACTCGAGAAGATTATCGAAATTATCGAACACATAATTTTTGTTGACTTGGAGCCAGAAACGAGGTTGGGGCATAGTAGTTTTTAGCTTTTTAGTTATTAGATATTAGTTATTAGATATAGTAAAAAGAGATAGAAGCTGAGAGGGGCTACATTCTCGGTTACAAAAATAACACAAAAGCGGGATAGAACAGGAATAAGATAGGGATAAAAAAAGTTAAAAAACGTGTGAAAGATGAATAAAAGAGAGAAAAGGGGAGAAAATAAAGAAAAATTTCCATAAAAAGATTTGGGAATGGAAAAAAAATTATAATTTTGCGAGCGGATATATATGCCGGACATGAAGATTAGACTGGGACGATCGTATGAACCGATCGAAATAAGATTAGTCACTCATAAGCACATCTATCCTCCTTACCAAAAAGACACGACCTTAAATTTAATATCCTTAAATATTATTTAGAATAAGACAACCATGAAAATCAAGAATTCACACGCCGGCACATTTGAATCGGGCGACATCCTGATCCAACTGTTTGAGCCGGAGCGAGAAGGGATCGCTATAGATCTCGAGAGCAGTGTGGCTCGCCAATTCGGCGAACAAATCAAGGAAGTGATCAGAGAGACACTCAGCGACTTTGGCATCAGGGATGTCAGAGTAAAAGCAGTGGACAAAGGTGCATTAGATTGCACAATCAGGGCACGCGTCACAGCCGCGGCGGTAAGAGCCACGGGTCAGGATGTGTGGCAAGACTGATCCAATCTTGAGAAGAGACAGAAAGAAAAGAGACACAACCTTAAAGAGAAAAACATAAGGAAATACCATGGAAAGACTAAGACGAACCATGATGTTCGTGCCGGGGAACAATCCCGGCATGATGGCAGATGCTCACATCTACGGGCCCGACTCGATCATGCTTGACTTGGAAGACTCGGTATCGATGGCAGAAAAAGACACGGCACGCCTCTTGGTGTATAATGCCTTGAAGAGCGTGGACTATGGAGAGACAGAGATGGTGGTGCGGATCAATCCGCTGAACACACCCTACGGCAAGAAAGATATCGAGGCTGTGGTGAAGGCAGGAGTTGATGTAGTGCGTATGCCGAAGACAGAGACAGCCGACGAAGTGCGAGAAGTAGAGGCAGAGATCGAGCGTGTAGAGCGTGAGATCGGTGCTTTGGGACGCACGAAGATAATGGCAGCCATAGAGAGTGCTCTCGGAGTGGTGAATGCCTACGATATAGCGACGTCCTCGAAGCGTATGATGGGAATCGCCCTTGGCGCCGAAGATTACTGCGCCAATCTGAAGACCCAGCGATCGAAGTGTGGCGATGAACTTCGCTTGGCACGCGAGACGATCGTCGTGGCAGCACGAGCCGCCGGCATCGATGCCCTCGACACCGTCTACTCCAATCTCAACGACATGGAGACCTTCCGCCGGGAAGTTGAATATATCAAGACTTTGGGCTTTGATGGCAAATCGATCATCAATCCGCGACAGATCGAGGTGGTGAACGATGTGTTCACTCCGACGGAGAAAGATATCGAGAAAGCGAAAGCCATCGTAGCCGCGATCAAAGAGGCAGAGAAGAAGGGCTCGGGCGTGATCTCTCTGAATGGTAAGATGATCGACAGGCCGGTGGTGATACGCGCCGAGCGGACCATCACCTTGGCAAAAGCAGCAGGAATACTAACCGAAGAAGATCTTTAAACCATGAACACACTTGAATCAAGACAAGCATCCATCTCAGCGGCAGCCGCAGAGATGGGCAAGAGAGTATATAAGGGAGAGAGCGACAAAATTCGGACTCCGCGCCATGAATTGCAAAAAGAGAGTCCTAAATTGGTGGCCATAGAAGAAGCGATCCGTCGGAGCGGGTTGAAAGATGGGATGACGATATCCTTCCATCATCACTTCCGTGGCGGAGACAAGGTGGTGAATATGGTAGTAGACAAGCTCGCCGAGATGGGATATAAAGATCTTCACCTGGCGGCCTCGAGTCTATCTGATGTGCATGCACCACTGAAGCGTCACATCGAGAGCGGCGTAATCACACGGATCTCGACCTCTGGACTGCGTGGGGAATTGGCTCAAGCCATCTCGAGCGGAGTGATGGAAAATCCGGTAGTGTTCCGCAGTCATGGCGGACGCGGAGCAGCAATAGCCAACGGAGACTTGCATATCGACGTAGCCTTCTTAGGGGCATCGTCGAGCGACGCGCTTGGCAATGCCTGTGGCTACTCACGCAGTGGGAAAGAGAAATCGATCTGCGGCTCCTTGGGCTATGCCCTGCCCGACGCCCGCTATGCCGACAAGGTTGTGATATTGACCGACGACTTGGTGGACTATCCCAACACTCCGAACTCCATTTCGGAGAGTGATGTAGACTTTGTGGTAGAGGTCGAATCGGTGGGCGACAGCAGCAAGATAGCATCCGGTGCGATCCGCGACACGAAGAATCCTCGCGACATTCTCTTGGCACAACAGGCAGCGAAAGTGATTATCAACAGCGGCTATTTCGAAGATGGGTTCTCGATCCAAACCGGCTCGGGAGGCGCCTCCTTGGCAGCTGTGAAATTCATCCGCGAAGAGATGATAAAGCGAGGCATCAAAGCCTCCTACGCCCTGGGCGGCATCACCTCGCACATGGTGAAGCTTCATGAAGAGGGACTAATCGAGCGGCTTATCGACGTGCAATCGTTCGACCGTGTAGCGGCAGAATCTCTGCGAGACAACAAGATGCACAAAGAGGTGAGCTCGTGTGAATATGCGAGTGCCGAAGATGCCGGATCGGCGGTGCACTATCTCGATATAGTGATTTTGTCAGCACTTGAGGCGGATGTTAACTTCAACGTCAATGTGCTGGTGGGAAGCGACGGAGTGATCCGCGGTGCCATCGGAGGCCACCCAGACACGGCGGCAGACAGTGCGCTCTCGATCATCGTATGCCCATTGCTACGCGGCAGAATCCCCTGTATCGTAGATGAAGTAACGACACTGATCACCCCCGGCTCTACAGTCGATGTGATTGTGACCGAATATGGCATTGCGGTGAATCCACGTCGTCCTGAATTGGCAGAGCGGCTGAAGGGGGCCGGGCTGAAAGTTGTGGACATCAAGACACTCCGCGACAAAGCCCTCTCGATCATCGGCACCCCTACCCCATTGACATTTGGCGACAAAACGGTGGGCATAGTGATGAATCGCGATGGCTCGGTGATGGACGTAATCAAGAACATCATAGACTAATACGACACGATAAGAGAGATGGAAGCACCCGTCAAATGCTCCCTAATGGATATGCTACGCTCGCGCGACAGACGACAAGCGCGACAAGAGCAACACTTTCGAACCAACGCCGCAGCCACCTTGATGGTGGCTACGGTGGTAGCACCGGGAGAGTATAAGCTCACGCAGGACACGGCTGTCGTAGCAGAGGCGATGACAGCCACGATCCGGGAGAGATTCGAAGGGGAAATTCTGTCGCTCGAACATCAGGAATATGTGTCGGGGCATGAAGTGTGGGTAACGCTGAAATGTGAAGCGATGGAGGCGAAACGGCGAGCCGTCGAGATCGAAGAAGAGCATCCCTTGGGACGCCTCTTCGACATTGACGTAATCCTGCCGGAGATACGTCCCATCAGCCGCCAAGAGATCGGCATGCCACAGCGGCGGTGTATTATATGCGACAATGAAGCGCGCCTCTGCATGAGGATGAAACTCCACACCCCGAGCGAGATCCAAGAGCACATCAAGACACTCATCCGAAGATATCACAACTCGGCTGAGTGAGCAGCACTGCAAATCCAAGAACTTCATCACAACCGTAAAGAGATGGAAATCAGGCGACTTGACCTACGGCGAGATCGAACATACGCCATGGTAATATCCTTTCTGATCGAGGCGGGACTTCGTCTCGAAGAGGGTATCAGCTATATGGCGGGGATGTATGACGACGACGAACGGCTAATCGGTTGCGGAGGCGTGGATGGCAACATAATCAAATGTCTTGCACTCACGCCGGAAGCGCGAGGGGAAGGGGCATCAGCCACGCTGATAAGCCATCTTATCAACGAGATATTCGCCACCGGTGCGACTAACGTAAGAGTCTTCACCAAGCCGGAATATAAGGGGCTGTTTCGCTCCTTGGGATTCTCAATATGTGGCGAAGGGAGCAGAGCGATATGGCTTGAGAGCGACAGTATGTCGCTGAAAAAATATTGCGACTACCTGAGCCGCCACCGGGCAGATGGAGTGATTGTAGCCAACTGCGATCCGATGACCTTGGGGCATCTTCACTTGATAAGCAGAGCCGCGGAGCAGAGTCAGCGACTTGCCGTGATTGCAGTCGGCGGGAATCTCAAGAACACCTTCCGCTATCACGAGCGATTGGCGATGCTTAGACGAGCCACCGAGCATTTGGGAAATGTTGAGATACTCGAAGGGAGTGAATATGTGATATCGCAGCTCAGTTTCCCCTCCTACTTCATCAAGCGGGCAGACGAGATCTCGGCGACGCAAGCCGAATTGGATCTTGACATCTTCTGTCGGCACATCGCGCCGGCATTGGGATGCAAGCGACGCTATGTGGGTAGCGAGCCAATCGACGCACTTACCGAGCAATACAACCGGCAGATGCAAACGATCCTCCCCACGGCGGGTATCGAAGTAGTGGAGATGGAGCGGATATCCGAGGCCAACATCCCGATTTCGGCATCGCGAGTCAGGAGCGCACTGCAAGAGGGTAGGCTTGAAGATGCGACAGCAATAGTGCCCGCCACTAACACTCCCTATCTACTTGGCAACCTGGCTATTAGAGCATTGCGAAAAGAGTTGAATCTATCCCCCAAGCCGGGGCTTGTCGATCCCGAAGACAACGGATCGCATCGCGACATGGACTATGCCCTGATGAGTCGGAGCATCGACACGCTCCGCGACTACTTTGTGAAGATCGCAGAGGCGGGATATGACCGGGATACACTTACTACAGCCGAGTTGCGCGCACTCGGGATGAAAGCAGAAGAGGAGATGCTACGAGCCACAGGAGGGGTCAACACCCACCGCGGCGCCATCTTCTCAATGGGACTTGCCGTGGCGGCATCGGCGCGTATTCTGGCAGGTAAGAGCGACAAGACACTGAGCGAAGAGATAGCTGAAATGGCAAGAGGCTTCTCAACGCCCGGAGCCACTCACGGGCAGGATGTCAAAGAGCGATATGGCAAAGGGGGTGCCTTGGAGAATGCACAAAGCGGTTATCGGATGCTCTTCGAGAGCTGGCTACCCTACTATCGGCAAAGCGACAAAGGGGATATCGCCACCTTGCGACTGCTGATGACGATCATCAGCGAACTCGACGACTCCAACGCCATCTATCGTGCAGGACTCGCAAGAGCCGAAGAGGCACGCCGCCAAGCGGCTGTTATAGCGGATAGCGACCGACTCACAGACGAACTTCGACAACTGAACGAAGACTTCAAGCGAGACAACATCTCGCATGGCGGGGCGGCAGATATGTTGGCACTGACCATATTCATCGACAGTCTTGGAGGCTTGGTGAAAACCACCTAACGAGACAGTGCGTTATAGCTATTAGAGAAGAAAACGAATATCATAGAAAATAGAATAAATAACTTTAAATTAAATACCTTAAACTAATTATCATGATTGAACTTATTGACAAAGGAGTATTCCTGGTCGACGGCACTAAAATCGTCACCACTCCGGAAGGGCTTCCGACGCCGGCGGAGGCACGCGAGAACACTATCACCTATCAGATCCTGCGCGCGCACGATGTCGACGGGTCGAAGGGCGAGAAGATGCGTATACGCTTCGATGCGATGATGAGCCACGACATCACCTACGTGGGGATCATCCAGACGGCACGCGCCTCAGGCTTGGAGAAGTTTCCCCTCCCCTACGCCATGACCAACTGCCACAACTCACTCTGTGCGGTGGGAGGCACAATCAACGAAGACGACCACGTGTTCGGACTCTCGGCAGCCAAGAAATATGGTGGTATCTATGTGCCGGCGAACCAGGCAGTGATCCATCAATATGCCAGAGAGGCGATGGTGAAATGTGGCAACATGATTTTGGGTTCAGACTCCCACACACGCTACGGCTCATTGGGCAACATGGGTGTGGGTGAAGGTGGCGGCGAGCTGGTAAAGCAGTTGCTTCGCAACACCTGGGATATCAACGCGCCGGAAGTGGTGTTGGTATGGCTCGAAGGAGCACCGCGTCGGGGTGTCGGGCCACACGACGTGGCGATCTCACTGGTCAAGGCGGTATTTGACAATGGTTTTGTGAAGAACAAAGTATTGGAATTTGCCGGACCGGGCGTGAAGAACTTGCCAATCGACTTCCGCAACGGCATCGATATCATGACCACCGAGACCACCTGCTTGAGTTCTATATGGATCACCGACGACGAGGTGCGTCATCACTACGAGATCCACAACCGTCCGGAAGACTATCGCGAGCTTCGTCCCGGGGCGACAGCCTACTATGACGGGATGATTCGCATCGACCTGTCAAAACAAGAATCTATGATAGCCCTCCCCTTCCACCCCTCGAACGCCTATACCATCCACGAGCTTCAGGAGAATCCGGAGAAGATACTACGCGAAGTAGAAGAGGATGCAAGGAAGAGATTTGGCGACAAGATTGACATCCACTTGATGGATAAGATCCGCGATGGCAAGGTGATGGCAGACCAAGGCATCATCGCCGGTTGCTCCGGAGGCACCTACGACAACCTGTCGCAAGCGGCAGCCATCTTGAAAGGGGGGTCGGTAGGCAACGACTACTTCACCATCTCAGCATATCCACAGTCAGTTCCGGTGTATATGGCGACGACCCGCAACGGCATCGCCGAAGAACTCTTAGAGGCAGGAGTCGTGATCAAGCCGGCATTCTGCGGGCCCTGCTTCGGAGCGGGCGACGTGCCGGCGAACAATGGATTATCCATCCGCCACACCACACGCAACTTCCCCAACCGCGAAGGCTCCAAGCCGGGCCAAGGACAGATCTCCTTGGTAGCACTGATGGATGCACGCTCCATCGCGGCGACAGCTGCCAACGGAGGCGTGATCACAGCCGCCACCGATGTGGAATTTGAAGATACCCACAAGCCCTACGACTTCGATGGCAAGATCTACGAGCGAAGAGTCTACAACGGATTCCAACATGAGAATCTCGGCGAAGAGCTCCGCTATGGTCCCAACATCAAAGACTGGCCGAAGATGTATGAGATGTCGGAGAATATGCTGCTTGAACTGGCAGCCGTGATCCACGACCCGGTGACCACGACCGACGAATTGATACCCTCGGGTGAGACCTCGAGCTACCGCTCCAACCCACTGAAGCTCTCGGAATTTGCTTTATCGCGTCGCGTGCCTGAATATGTAGGGCTGAGCAAGCGGATCCAACAGGAAGACCATGAGCGTCGAGAGGGTAAGACACCGGCACATGTAGCGGAAGTTCTTGCCAAGGTAGGTGCAAAATCGGAGAACACCTCATTCGGATCGTGCGTCTTTGCCAACCGTCCGGGCGACGGATCGGCACGCGAGCAGGCGGCAAGCTGTCAGAAGGTGCTTGGCGGCGATGCCAACATCTGCTACGAATATGCCACCAAGCGCTATCGTTCGAACTGCATCAACTGGGGAATCGTGCCCTTCACCATCGACCATGACACCACTTTCGACTATGCCGCCGGAGACTATGTCTTTATCGCCGGCATCAGAGAGGCTATCCTCGGAGGCAAAGAGGAAATCATGGCAAAGATCGTGACCAAATCGGGCGATGTCCGAGATATCAAACTCTACTTCAAGAATCTGACCTCCGCCGAGCGTCAAATCCTCGCCGACGGCTGTCTGATGAACTACTATGCCAATCAAAAAAAAAATTAGAAAATAACCAAAACACAAGACCTTAAAAACCATGAAAAAAATTGTTATGACCACCCCGGTGGTGGAGATGGATGGCGACGAGATGACCCGCATCCTCTGGAAGATGATCAAAGAAGAGCTTATCCTTCCCTTTGTCGAGCTGAAGTCGGAATACTACGACTTGGGACTTCCCGAGCGAGACAAGACCGAAGACCGCGTCACCATCGAGGCAGCCGAGGCGACGAAGAAATATGGTGTAGCTGTGAAATGCGCTACGATTACACCGAACGCTGCTCGTATGGATGAATATCATCTTCACAGCATGTGGAAGAGTCCAAACGGCACGATCCGTTCGATCCTCGACGGCACAGTGTTCCGCACACCTATCACCATCGAGAGCATCAAGCCGGCAGTCCGCAACTGGAAAAAGCCAATCACGATCGCTCGTCATGCCTACGGCGACGTATACAAGAATGTAGAGATTCGCGTCGAAGAGGCAGGCACAGCGAAGCTCGTGTTCGAGGGTGCGAATCAGAAGGAAGAGGTAGTGATCCATGAGTTCAAGGGTTCCGGCGTGATCCAAGGTATGCACAACACCGACAAGTCGATCCGCTCCTTCGCTCACAGCTGCTTCAAATTTGCTATCGACATGAAGCAAAGCCTCTGGTTCTCGACCAAAGACACCATCTCCAAGAAATATGATGCACGTTTCCGCGAGATCTTCGACGAAGTGTATGAAGAATACAAGGGAGAGTTCGAGCGACTCGGCTTGGAATACTTCTACACGCTGATCGACGATGCCGTGGCACGCGTAATCAGAAGCGAGGGTGGCTATATCTGGGCATGCAAGAACTATGATGGCGACGTGATGTCGGATATGGTGTCGACAGCATTCGGCTCGTTGGCGATGATGACCTCAGTGCTGGTATCACCCGATGGCAAATATGAGTATGAGGCAGCCCACGGCACAGTGACACGCCACTACTACAAATACTTGAAAGGGGAAGAGACATCGACCAACCCTATGGCGACAATCTTTGCCTGGAGCGGAGCACTTCGCAAGCGCGGCGAACTCGACAAGCTTCCTGAATTGGTAAAATTCGGCAACGAATTGGAAGCAGCCTGCTTTGACACACTCAATGCCGGAGTGGTGACCAAAGACTTGGTCAACCTGATGGATGGAGTAAAGCCGACAGCGGTGAACTCCGAGAACTTCCTGAAAGCCATCAGAGCCAATCTCGAGAAGCGACTCGGCTAATTGAAGAGGGGAAAAAGAGCTATCCGAGCATAAAGAGCTCGGATAGCTATGGTAAATAAAAGCTGTTCATGCAAAAGGGGCGTCTCATCAACGAGATGCCCCTTTTTTAGGTTAGAGGATATTTAAACTAAATTTGATTGATAGTATAAAATAATAAATAGCGGATAGTTGTTTGGTTTATGTACAATAATTTCGAATGCAATATTAGTGAAATAATCTAAGACAGACAAAAAAAATACATTCAGACTCTTTCAAATTCAAGAATCTGAATGTATTTTCCTTGTTTTAATTACTTCACAATTACCTTGAAAGTCTTGTTAGAGTTTCCAGTGCAGACATCGAGGAGGTAGATACCACCTGTCAGACCTTCAACATTGATGACATTGCTCTGACGGCAATCATTTATGCGACGGCATACTCCACCTTGCATATCATAAAGAGTGATCGAAGTTTTGACAGAGCGGCTATCGTAGGGGAGGTCAACATGGAGTTCGGAAACGACAGGGTTAGGATAAACGCTTGCTTTAACCTGATCAGCCATCATGCGGTGAGTGTCACTTGACTCGGGGAGAAGGTCAACCAAATATCCATGAGGATTCATTTCGTCATCGTAAGCATAGCCTGTGAGGAAACGGCAGTTGGGAGACATAGCGTAGAAACCGCAGATAGCAGCATCAACAGTGTTTTCACTACCGCCGGTGATTTGTTCAAGTTCGGCGACATAGTTATTGAGTTCGATAGCATTGCCGCGATCACGGAACCAAATCCAAGCGCCGAAACCGCCATCGCCACGGCCAACAGCCATAGAACCATCATTATTCACCTCAACAGTAGCACCATAGGCATCGATAAGTTCAACACCATTTTCAGCGTTCCAGATCCAAGCATTGTTGGTAGCATACCAAGATCCACCGGTACCGCCGACCCATTCACCATTGGGAGAAACAGCGAGAGCATTACCGAGGCAGCTTCCGATGATGCTATCAAAATTGTCGAAATCGACATCGTCCATAGTCTTATTGGGATCCAAGAAAAGGAGTTCTTGGTTATAATTACCATCTGCCTGACGACGCCATACAGAAGCCATCCACGGACCCATTTTGTCTTGGAAGCCGACAGCTACACTACCATCATCACTTACACGATTAGCACGAGTAGCGGAACCGGGGAACAAACTTCCGAGGCTTCTCACTTGACCATCTTCCCACAAAGCAGCATAATAACAATTCTTGGAAGCATCGGCATCGAAAATATTAGCGATACCGGCAGCATACTTGCCATCGGCAGAGATACCCCAAGTCGAGCCAACGTTTCTATCGGAAGAGACACCGAAAGAAGTCATCGGAGTCCAAGTAGCATTTTCTACATCATAGACAGAAGGAATAAAGGCAGCGATGTTGGGTTGGAAAGTCTTGTAATAGAACACACCATTCTGGGCCAATATATTCAGATGATCTTTGTAAAGAGAAATTGCAGTAAAGTTTTCGACAGATTCAGCACCGATGATTTCCTCCTTTTGAAATGACTTACCACCATCTTGCGAGATATAGCAACGGCCATTGTTACCGGCAATAACGAGGATATTATTATTCCAAGCGACATCATTCCAAACATTGGCTGTTTCATCATCCTCGCCATCCCAAGGAGAGATGCCACCTTCGATGACAGCGACAGTCCAAGTTTCGCCACCATTACGAGTAATCAGAGCGACAGTATCAGAGATGGCGATACCATTATTCTCGTCATTGAATACTACCTTGCTGAAAGGCAGACCCTCAGCATAATAGCAATCAGTCCAAGATTTGCACTTATCAGTAGATTTCTGGATATGACCATTGGTAGTAACCATATAGAAAGTCTCTCCCACGTGAGTGATATAAGCAGGGATGCCGGCTACACCAGTAGCGGGATAGAAAGTTCCGCTATTGAGATTATATTGAGCATCAGCGGTATAAAGAACACCATAAGAGCCATCCTCACAAACGAAACCGATACCTCCATAATTATTATCGGCGCCATCATTATCCATGCGCAAGAAATCCATGGCAGTATAATACGAGATTTCACCTTCGAAATCTTCGATGGTTAACTCTTGTGCAGACCAAGTCTCATTACCGGCAGACTTGTAAATATAACCGGCATCAGTAGCGATGAAATAATTCATCACATTGGTGCAAGCGGTGCAAGTCACAGCACCCTCCGGCACAAGATGCGGGAAATATAGGGAATAGCAAGAAGCCCAAGTTTCGCCCTTGTTTGCAGACTTCAAGGCATAAGAACGAGTGATGTCATTTTCATCTTTACCCACGCCAACTACAAAGATATTAAAGTCATTGCCATATATCGCAGTTTTATAGCTGAAAGGGTGATCAGCATATACTTTACGGGTCAGGGTAGAGGGGACTTCAATATCTTCACACCAGTCAGAACCGATGACTTACTTGCCATCAGCAGTGATACGAGCGGGACCCGCAGCGCCTTCTTCACCGGCAGACATACCGCCGATTACAACAGCTTCTTCGGTGAAAGGATTCCACATAATAAAGGGAGTATCCTTGCCATAACCACCTACTACGACACCCTCATTAGAGACAGAGGTCGGATTAAGAGTGAACTCAGACACATAATATTGTGCTGAGACGCCACCGGCCACTACAAGAGCCGAAATAGCTGAGAGGAATAACTTTTTCATTCTCTAAAAATTATTTAATGGTATTAGATAAAAAGGTTAGGATTGTTGTCTATGCACAAATGAAATATAAAGGATTTCGGATGCAATATTATCTAAACATTAACTGAACACCAAATAAAAGATTATAGAATTCAAGAATTCAAAAGAATATGAACGTTTTTTCAGCTTTATTGATACCCGGTTTCCTATTTTCGTAAGAGAGTTTACGATATACCGAAGGGGAGATACCGGTGAATTTTTTGAAGACGGAAGTGAAGTTAGCACCGGAACGGAATCCGACGCTCTGGCCGATACCTTCGATAGAATAATTACCAAACTCCTCGTCATTGGCGAAACGGTCGCAAGCGAGGTTGATACGATACTCATTAACTAAAGTAGCGAAATTTTTCTTAAAGACATCATTGATGACTTGAGATACATACTTGCTATTTGATCCGACGAGTTGGGAGAGCTGACTGAGGTTGAGGTCGGGCGAGCAGAATGGTTTTTCGGATTCCATCACATCGGTGATACGACTTGCCAGTATATCCTTTTGGGTCTGGTCGAGCGCCGATCCGGAATACTTTGAATCAGAATGAGAGCCATCTGTCACTTCTACATTATCAGCACTATCAACAGACGATGTGCTATCGGGAACCGGATCAGAAGGAGAAGTAGAATCCTCAGGATTTTTCCAACCAAGGCGAGCAAGTTCGTTACGTAGGAACTCATTTTTCTGGACGAGCGACTGGTGCTTATCGCGGGCTTCGCGTTGCTCAGCGGATAGGCGGTTGTGGATATCGAAGAGATTGCGATAACTATCCTTGAGTTTACGGTTCTGGCGATAGAAGAACCAAATCAAGAAGAGAGTAACGATAACAGCGCCGGTGATGCCGAAGAGCATGATGCGCTGACGGCTGATGAGTTTGGCGCTTTGTGCCTGCTTCTCATTGATTTGGGCAATTTCATTTTCAGTTTTCTCCATTTCATAGAGGAATTGCTGATTTTTCGCCATATCGAATTGGCGCTGATTGTAGATTGAATCCTTTAGCTCGAGATATCGATCCTTGATCTCAGTGGCCTTGGCATGGTTGCCCATACTATCGTAGAGAGTATAAAGGAGTTTCAGCGACTCGGTATACTGATAGAGGATGGAATTACCTTGGGCCACCTCTCGACACTTCTCGAGGTAATAGATGGCAGAATCATTACGATTTACATTATTGTATATTCGGCCTAATTCGCTATAAGCAGAGCACTCATATCGGGCATTAAGATTGGAATGACGGGACAAAAGCGCCAGCTCCTTGAATTGGAGGATAGCCTCCTTCTCGCGACCTTCATATTTCAGGAGAAGAGCGGAGAGGAAATTTTCCATGAAACGGCTTTCGTCGGTGATTTTATGGTTGACCGAAAGAGACTGCTCAAAATATTGACGAGCATCGGCATACTGACCGAGGTTCACCTTGACGCCGGCGAGGTTCTGTAGGAGCTTATACATAGTCTCATTATCCTTGACACGCTTAGCCTCTTGCAGACCGGAGACATACATGGCGTTACCCTTCTCGAAATCCTGGAACATATTGTAGACATTACCTATGTTCTTATAGAGGGTAGCGAGATAAGGGAAGTCTTGAGAAGACTCCGAGATCTTAAGTCCGGTGACATAGAAGCGAAGGGCATTAGAATAATTCCCCTTGCCATAGTGGATATCACCGGCAGATAGGTTTGCCTTGACATGGTCGGCGATATCCTGAGAGGAAGAGGTGTCAAGGTCTCGAGATACGACCATCATATAGAGAACCATAGCTTCCTCTACCCTACCCTTCTTATTAAGATCGTCAGCGTTAGCCACGAGTTGTGTTGAGCTAAGCGACGCACTCCTTTTGAGCAGATCTTCATACTTGCTTTGATTGGCAAAAATAGAAGAGAAGCAAAAAAGGAAAGAAAAAAGAACTAAAAAAAACTTGTACATAAACCGAGCAAAATAGCTAAAACACACTTCAGCGGCTCAATGAAGTCGGAAAAAGCAACCAAAATCTCGAGCCACAATTAATCCAAGCGCAAAGTTACGAAAAAAAAGGTGAAAGTCGCAAATTTAGACTGTAAACAAAACAAAAAAGTACACTTAGAAGTAAAAGCAAAGAGCGCGCTCTAATAATGTTTAGTGATTTTGTAGCCGAGTTTGAGGATCAGTTTGAGGGTTTGTTGGGATGTGAGACGGTCATAATTTTTCTCCTCTTCGGAAAGTTCGTCGTAATCGACGAGGCAAGGTGTCTGTCGAAGGTTATCGTCACGGCGGTCGCCGTAAGTCCAACCCTGGGCAATTCGAGATGCCGCCCAGACTTCGTGGACATTGCGCGCCAAGACTTCAGAGAGATCTTGAAGGGACTCCGGCAGTTGGACATCGGATAGGTCGATAGGGTTTGGCTTATACATATCTTTAGACATAATATTAGAACGTGCTCTAATATGCATCGAACATATTGTTGACGTAATCTTCATACTCACGACAATTGAGGAGGATAGAAGTATTGACCACACCATAGTCATAGACTTTATAATCCTCATGGTGATCTTCATCGGAGCAAGCGTCGGAGACGGCATCGAGTTGCTCCCAAGAGACGATACACTTGTGAGCGGCGAGCTTTTCGGAGCAAGTAGTGCCAATGGGATAATTCATGTCCGAGCAGACATAACCCATAGCCTCATGAGCGGCATTCCAACGAATATGTTCGAGTTTGGCGAGATTATCCATTATGATTTGTTCGGAGGGATTCAGGCTATTATAGGTTGTAGATTTAGGAGAAGCCATTGGGTTATTTACAAAATCAGCCATAAGCCAAGTTTTTCCATATACCTCAGTAGAGGAGAATAGACGGGAAGGGAGGGACTTTCTCCAATCGGGGAAGACCAGATCGAGTATAGCGATCTTGGTAAATTCATGGAAAGCGTTGGCGAAATCTTGAGATTCCTGGCGGCGAAGTTTGCGGATATTGTCGACCACTTCAAGGGGGTTGCCCTTGTCATCATGTCGAGCAGTAAGTTTGTTGCGGCGGTCAGCCACGGGGTCATGATGCCACCCGGAGCGAGAATCGAGCGATCGGAGGATTCGCGAACGCTCCATATCGTCGGCATGGAGGAGATTATATGCGATCATATACTTTCGCGCCTTCTTCTCGATATAATTATCGATGATCATACGATAATTGTAGATCTGATCGATACACCCGAATAAGACTATACGCTCCTCTGTATTATTGCAGGAATCGATGATCGACTTCATCAGTTCGAGGCGGGAGGAATCATAATTCTTGACGAAGATGCGGATGTTATGGAAGTTTCGGTCGGTGCGGCGGATGGCATCCATAATACGGATTGCGAGCGAGATTCCCTCCATATCATCACCGACAGCCACCACGATATAATTAAGATCTGGGGCGATATCTCGAAGGAGATCGACGAATCGATCCGAGCGAAAATCGAAATCATGGAAATCGACGAGATGCGAGCCGTCGAGGGCATTGGTGGACTGCGCCATGGCAGGGGCAGAGGCGATGAAATTGCCCTTATAGTCCTTCATCTTATTATCGACGACATGACAGCGGAAATAGCTACGATCGGTGTGAGAGGCATCAGACTTGGAGTCGACGAAAGCGCCAAACTCATACAGGAACTTGGTGGCATCCTGCCCCACCTCGTTGAAGCCGACCACAAGCGAAGTGAACTTCGAAGAGACGCACCCGGGATTGGCGACGGTGTCGACATCGACGAAACGGACAGGCTGATACTCGGGATTAATCTTGAGGGACTCGATAGATACGGAAGAAGAATCGATTAGGTTAATAGGGATATCGCCCATACGGAGGAATCTGGAGAAATCGCGAGAGCGGGCGTGGCAATAGCAGATGACACGATCGGAAGAGGTGTCCTCTTTACGATCGTATGGACGAGAATTGAGGGCAACGAGCGAGCGATCCTCGATGATATTCTTGAGACAATAGATATTGTCGGTTTCCTGATCGGAGAGGAAGAAGAAGTGAGCACGACCTGTAGACTTCTGATTGAGGATCTTGGGGATAAACTTCAATCCGATGGAAGCGAAGATATCGCAGTTATTGCTACCATCAGCCATCGCCTTATACTCACGGAGATTAGCGAAAGTATTGCAAGTGAGGCAATCGAGGTCGAGGAGACGATCGAGGTCTTGATTCTTGATGGATATGAAATTAAAGAGGCGAGTCATGCCGTTGCGTTGGGCAGAGGCCTTATCGTTGGCGGCAGAGCGTATTACGATGATACGGAAGCGCCTCAACTCGGGGTGCTGCTCATAGTGCCGTTTGATGTCGGAAGCGAGGAAATAGGTGTAATCATTGAGTCCCCAGAAGATAAAATAATCATACTGACGCTTGCCGTAAGCACCGAGGGTGAAGATATTGCATAGAGCGCGAATGAAGCGTGAAGAGACGACATAACGGCGCACGGCGGAAATGATGCTAAATCCGAAATGCTTGATCACGAAGAGGAGAGTGACGATAGCGGCGGAGAAATGGACCAGCGAGAAGATGGTCATGAACACCCAGTTATTATGGAAAGGGGGATGGAGGGCGGCGGCATCACTCTCGAGGAGAAAGATCTCGAACGAATGGATGATAGCCATCGGGAAATTACCCCACAGCGAACCGGGATCTCCGGTATACATACCGACATCGTATGTGACCAGGCCTACGAACCAGGTGATGACGAATATGACGAAAAGATTTCGACGTTCGAGCCAATTAAAGATCCTCTTCCATCGATGATTGAGCACGATAAGGAGGAAGAGAACGACAGCCACGACAGAGATACCGATAAAAGAGCTTCCGGCGGCAAGAGAAAATATTTCATCGACGCTTGCCATCTCATGAGAAGAAGCGGAATGACCGGCAGCCTCGGCAGTATGTTTCGAAGCGGCGAGAAAGATTTTGGATAAAAGGGTGATATTCACGATGATAAATAGGTTTCAAAGGATGGACAAAAGAGGGAATCGGCACAAGGAGAGAACCGACTCCTAGCCTCTAAAAAGACAAATTTACAAAAAAGCGGCAAAACAAACAAAAAAATCCCAAAGCAAAACTTTGGGACACAATAGAAAATACTATATAAGGGAGAGAGAGGGAGGCTACTTGGAGAGGAGCAGCTGATGGGAGAGAAAGTATAGGCTACTTGAAGAGGAGGGGGAGGAAGGCTACCAAGTATTGGCGCCAGCTTTCCCAGGTGTGAGAGCCGGCGGTCTCATTGTAGATATAAGAGTAGCCGGCGGCATCGAGAGTTTGGCGGAAATCATCATTCAGCTTTTTGACAAAATCGTTGGTGCCTACAGCGATATAATAGACCTTGGGCGGATCAGCGAACTGTATACGGAGCTTATCGTCGAGATTTTTATATATATCGAGATTGTCGGAAGTGATGCGAGAGATATTACGGTCTACCCTACCGCCACCAATGAAAGAGAACGAGTTTTTAAGGTCATTCCAAGCCTCGCCAAGATTCTTGAGTCCCTTGATTCTGCCATCGTTAAGAGTATTGGTGGTTTGGGCAGAGAAAAGGCCTACATAATCGAAGCACTCGGGATTATTAAGAGAAGTAAACAGTGCATGGAGGCCACCGAGAGAGAGACCTGCGATGGCACGATGCGCCTTATCGGGTATGGTACGATAATTCTTGTCGACGAAAGCGACAATATCATCGACGAAATGAGCTTCGAAGTGTCCTAACATCGAATTAGTGTTCTTGGCAGAGGGTTGGCGATCGGGGTCGTTGGGGTCAGCACCGGGTGCCGCAGCGAGGTCGATGTTGCCATTAGGCATAACGACGATCATGGGCGGGCAACGATGGTCAGCGATCATGTTGTCCATGATCTGGGCGAGTCGACCGTCATCGAGCCAAGCGTCCTCATCGCCGCCGGAACCATGCAAGAGATAGAGCACGGGGAAAGATTTGGCTGTCTGCGACTTATACTCGGCAGGGAGATATATTGACATGCGGCGACTCGACATACCATTAAGCGAAGAAGGATACCATACCTTCTTGACCGAGCCATGTGGCACATTATGATCGATATAATCATCAGCGATACCTCCGGGGATGATGAAATAGCTCAACGTATCGGCGACATCACGCAGGCGATTGGGATTGTCGGGATCGACGAAAAGATGATCATCCACCTCGAACTGATAGGTATATAGTTCCGAGTCGAGAGGGGGCGTGGTGTAAGTCCAAGAGACACCCTCCTCGACCGCTTTCATTTCGACCTTAGCTTCGCGATGGAACTTGATGAATCCTGCCTTGACAGTTTTCTGCTTAACGAAAGAGCCCTTGATATAGACCTCATCGTAATCGATATCCTCATCACGATCGGCGGGAACATGGAAATAAAAAGTGACAGACCGATCGGGATTAATGACGGGAGAGACGCTCGGCGGGGCAGCAAGAGTCGAAGCGCACGAAGCCAGAGTGATAGCCGAAGCGAGGGTAAAATTGGTCATCATAACGCAATTAATTTATAACATAATAACAACTGAGGATCGGTAAAGTTTTCGGGGATGGGATCCTCGGAGATTGGAACAGAGCCATCAACGACAGTAATCAGCGCCGTTTCGGAGAGAGTCTCCGTGTCGAAACGGAAATCGGAAACTACACGAATGTTGGGAGCGAAATCGGAGGTAGCCCCTTCGAAGATGAGCTGCTCATCGACAGAACGGCAACGGCAATATATCTCGGCTCTCGGATAAATAAGAGCCAATAACATGGCGAGTTCTCCCCTACCAGCCAAATCATAAACGAAAATAGTCTTGGCATCTCCGAGGTAGTTGAAATTCTTGTCATACTTGGCGCTAAGTTTTGCAAGGATCTGCCGAGCGTCACGTTCGATCATTCTTCCCTTATAGATGAAACGGTCATAGACCATAGGAGCGAGGAAAGAGATTGTAGCGATCTCGTGATGTAGAGAGCGAAGGTGGTCGATATAGAGATGACGCAAGGTCTTGGTTTGAGTGGCGACATCTCCGATGTCGGAGAGCTCGGCGTGGGTAATACGTTTGCCGATCTCGATATGTATAGATCCGCCGTTGGATACGGGCGATCCTTTAGGCATAATCTGACGTATACCATAGAAATAGAGGGGCACGATGTCGAGTTCGAGCAAGTCAGCGACATAGAAAGCCCCCTTATGGAAGCGTTTGATGCTCATATCACTCATATCGTGGCGTTCGCCTTCGGGGAAAATAGCGACGGAATAGCCATCATAGATAAGATGACGGAGGGAGGAAACGATGCTATCCTTGCCATCGGCTATGGTGAGGAAGTCACACCATTTGAATATTGTGCTGATGATCGGATTGAGTTTGATATGTTCATTAGCCACGAGCAACACCTTGGGCGTGATCATCATCATAAAGAAAGAATCGAGGATCGACTCATGATTGCTGATGATGACAGCCGGAGAGGAGAAATCCTCGGCAAACTCATTAAGGAGATTAAACTTAATGCCGGGCATCCTCTTGGCATCAAATCTGAACACCGAGCAGCAATAACGATGGAAGAGTTCACGCTTGGAGGGTGTCGGCTTGGTGATGACAAAGAGGAAGAAGCCGAGGATATAGGCAGTGGAAAGCTGACAGAAGAAGACGATGGCACAGAAGGCAGTGCAGAGCAACTTCTTGACAGTGATGGGACGGAAACGCAATTTCCCATTCGAGCTAACGAGCCACTTAAAGAGAAGCGGAGGGAAAAGATAAGCCATGAGCACCACTGAGATCATGCCGACCACTGTCACCTCGCCGAGCGAACGGAGAGCAGGATGCTCAGCCACCAAGAGAGTGCCGATGCCGATAAACATAATGAGTGCGGAGACAACGATGCTACTCTTGTATGAATCGAGGAGTTTGCGACGATAAGTCAACTCGTAAGAAAGCCCCTCGGTGATGAATATGGTGTAATCATCGCCCTGACCGAATATGAAAGTGGCGAGGATGATATTCACAATATTAAACTTAATACCTAATATCGCCATAATGCCGAGAATCCAAATCCAGCTGACCGCCATTGGGATGAAAGAGACGACAGCGAGTTCAAAAGACCCCAAAGAGATCCAGAGGAAGAAGAAAACGATAAAGCCGCAGGCGATGCCGATATAGTTGAACTCATCGGAGAGTGTATTGGCGATAGAGCCATTCATGCTCTTAACATCGAATACCAAACCATCAAAGTCGGGCACATCAGAGAGCACCTTTTTGACATTTTCAATCTTAGTATTTGGCACGGAGAGGGTCTGGACGATAGATCGGCGATCCGACACCTTATCCTCCGAGACATTACCGACAAAGAGAGCGGCAACCAATGATTCGAACTCCTCAAAGCTCTTGGTGTTATAGTCATGCTCCAATATTTGATGGAAAGGGAGGAAAGCCTCAGAGCTAAATCCATTGGCTTCAGCGGCATTAGAGAGCTCTGTCTCAAAGATGGAGCGATAACGCTCGGTAAATTTATTCCAGCGTTCGAGGCGCAAAGTCTGTTCTCGCTTCGAAGAGATGAAAGAAGAGACTTGATTATGGCGGGAAGCGACTCCGGCAGCCACAAGAGAATCGATATGATGATCGATTAGTTCATTTTGGGAGAGCGCCTCCTCCCAAGAACGAGCAGAGCTAACGATATAAAGGTCTTGCGACTCGGGATTGGGGCTGACGAGGCTTTGGAAATAAGCCATATCCTCACGTTGCTGAGGAGTCATAAAGTTGATATTTCTCATATCAGAATCGAACTCCGTGTCGAAGCTGAAGAAAGCGAAGACCATGGTGAGGATTAAGACGATAGCCACGGTCCACTTATTATTTTCGACAGATACAGCGGCCAATCGAGAGAGGAGTAGAGAGCGAGGAGGGCGATCGTCATCCCGGCGGCGAATATGGACTATCAGAGGGAGGAAAATCAAGACGAAAGCGATGGTGCCGACCAGCAGTAGGGAGCTGAAGAGGCCGAGGTCGTGAAGAGCCGGGGCATTTAGGGGCACAAGGCAAAGGAAAGCGCCGACAGTGGTGATATTACCAACCAGAAGAGGCGATATTATCTCGCGGAGCGAAGCGCGAGGATCGTGGCTCTCCTTGAGATGGTCTATGAGGTGGAGAGGATAATTCACGGCGATGCCGAGGATGACTGAAGCGATGCCGATAACGATGATTGACACCGAGTCATAGAAAATGGCGATGATGCCCATGGCGAAAAGACCACCCCAAGCCACAGACACCAGAATCAAGAGGATGTTTCGGAGATTTCGGAAGACATAAATCAAGAGGAGAAGAATGAGAATCACAGCAATAGAGACAGCGAGCATCGAATCCTTCTTGATCTGACCGGCATTGGCTACAGCCACGACGGGACCGCCGATGATATGGATGTCGAGTTTCTGATTTTGGGCATGAGTTCGTTCGATGGCGAGATCGAGCATCTCGACAAGAGCGGCATTATTCTCCGACTCGTGAGCGCCGAAAGAAGACTCGAGGATAAGAATAGCCCTCTTGCTGTCGGGCGAAAGGATATAGCCATCGTAAGACTCAAAATCGATCGACATACCGGCATTGCCGAGTCTTGCCATGATGGGAGAGAACAGATTGAGAGGGTCGCGAGAGATATTGGCAGCGACCATCGAAGAGGATGGGAATAGTAGAGCCTGCTTATCCGCAGCGACTTGCTCGGCGACATAACGGGGAGCCGAAAGGAGGCTATCGATGCGCTGATAATCCTGGTCGGTGAGGAAATAAGGTATATTCTCATAAATCATATCGGAGACCTCAAGCATCTTCTCCAAATCGATGGTCTTGACCATGGTCTTGATGAAATGGAGGGAATCGAGCGCCTCGACATTATCGGCGAGCGCCTCGACGCCATCGGCGAGGACTTGAGGGTCGACATCGGTAGTGTCGCGAGTGGAGATAATGGCGTAGATATTGTTGGCGCCGGAAATATCCTGGTAGACGGAGAGTGCAGTTTGGTTCTTCTCATCGAGGGGTAAGAAATCAGATATATCCTCCTTATAAGAAAGAGAGAAGAAGGAGAGAATCAGAGCGATCGTGACGACCGCGAATATGATCCACGCCCGTATGGGAAATCGCTTAAAGAAATCGAAAATAGAGAGGAAAATACGCATAGATAAGATGCTAACGACGATTGTCGATGAACTTAATTGGTTTACGATTATTGCCGGGGTTAACTATTTTAGAGACATCGTCAGGGTGTAGGATTTCGACGATGGGGGCAACACGGATACGAGATCTGAAACGATCTTTAAGATCCTTGATCATATCGAAAGGCAGAGGGGAGGCTACACCGACTTTGACTACGACCTCGTCGGTTCCGGCGAAGCTATTACGGACCTCAACGACATAGTTAGCGATATAAGGGGTATTGTCGAGGACATCGTTGATGGCAGGGGGATAAATTGTCGTACCCTTGAGTTTGATCATATTATTTTTGCGACCCACCAGAGGCGAAAGACGATAAGAGAATCTGCCACATCTGCACTGTTCGGTGATCTTGCGGCTCATATCTCCGGTGCGGAAACGGAGCAGGGGCATACCCTCGACTCCGAGAGTGGTGACGACGACCTCCCCCACTTCGCCGTCGGGGACAGGACGATTATCATCGCCAATGATTTCGACGATAATAAGTTCGGGGTGGACGTGTCCTCCGCAACCGTAAGGACATTCGGAGAAAGTGGCACCCATTTCGGTAGAAGAATATGTAGCGAAGAGATCGACATCCCATTTATCCTTAATACGCTGTCCGAGGAGATTGAGGGAGAAATCCTGCTGACGTAGACCCTCGCCGATGCCGATGATGCGTCGGATGCTTGAATTTCGATAATCGATATTGTGTTGCTCGGCATACTCGATAAGACGTAGGATAAAAGAGGGAACACACATCAGGGTGTCGGGTTTGATGCGACGGATTGTATCCCATTGCAACTCGGGCATACCATTACCGACACGGATGACACCGGCACCAAGCTTGCGGATGCCGAGGAAATAGGCGAGCCCTGCCATGAAACGCTTGTCGATAGTGGTCATAAGTTGGACCACGTTGCCGGGTTGCAACCCGGCGCAAGCGAACGACTTCATCTCATTGTAAGCGAGGCGATCGAGATCCTTGTCGGTGCAGCCGAAAGTCACCGGGTCGCCCAGAGTGCCGGAGGTGGTAATATAATCGATCACCTTGTGACGAGGCACGCACAAGAAATCCTCGTTGTATAATTGGAGATCTTTCTTTTCGGTGAAAGGGATATTGACCAGATCACCTATCGAACGAATCTGAGAGATATCAATGTTATTCTGACGGAACATCCGCTGATAGAAAGGAGATGCAGACTGAAGATATTGGAGAGCCTTCTTCAGCAGATCATTTTGGAACGCCTCAATCTCATGGAAGGGGCAAAACTCGATATCGGGATTGGAATAATTCATTTGAAGAGATTTTTGAGCCAGTTAATAAAGAACTCCTTCCAGGCGATAGCCTCGGAGGAAGTTTTCTTGGGATTAGCGCCGAATCCATGTCCGCCAGTGGCGAACTGCACATATTGGTGAGGAGCACCGATGGCAGTCATAGCGGAATCGAGCAAAACTGAATTATGATAATCGACGATAGGATCGTCGACGCAATTCATAAGGAAAGTCGGGGGCATGTCGGGACGGACATGAAGTTCGAGGGAAAGAGAATCCTTCATAAGAGGAGAGATGTCGTGTCCTTCGCCGAGTAGGCCACGACGAGATCGCTTATGGACAGATCGATCGACCAGAGATACAACCGGATAGATAGGAGCGATGAAATCGGGTCTCAACGATACGCTCGAGAAAATTCCCTCCTGGAGCAAGAATGGGGTATCGAAGAAAATGCCGGACATGGCAGCGAGGTGGCCACCGGCAGAGAATCCCATCACGCCGAGTCGGTCGGGGGCGATATGATAGCGCTCGGCATTCTCGCGGACTAATTGGATGGCACGTTGCACATCGAGCATCATATCGGGATATCGATTGCCGCGCGCCATGATGCGATGATGAGTCACGAAGCCAAATACGCCGGCTACTCGATACTCCAAGACGAATGCAGAGATGCCGTTGGCCTGCAGCCACCGAGCGACACCCTCACCCTCCGTGGCACGATCGAGCCAGAAATAGCTGCCGCCGGGGCATACGATCACAGCCACATTCTTGTCGCCCTCGGCAAGATAGGGTGTAAGTCGGACATTAGAGCGACAATGCGTACCCTCCCAGATATTGATCGACTTCGACTCTGCGAAAGCAGAGGATCCGATCAGGGAGAGGATTAATAGAACGAAAAACCTGTATAGAAACTTAGACATTTTTAATTTGATTGACTAAAGAATTTGAACCCAGGATGGCATTGGCAGTGAGGAGAGCCGTAAGAGGCACACCACAGATGCCATGGAGATTGACATTTTGACCGGTGAGGAAAAGATTTCGGAGCTTGGTATATACCGGAAGACGTGAGAAGAACAGATCTTGGCAATCCTTCTGAAAGCCGAATATTGCGCCCTCCTTGGTGTGGTAATAATCACGGATCGTCAGGGGACTTGCAGCATAAACATGACTGATCATATCACGGAATCCGGGGTATCTCAGTTCCATGGCAGAGATAAGTCGTTGGACACAAGACTCCTTCCACTTCAGATACTCCTCGCCGCGATGACCGACAGAGGTGTTTTCCCAACGGCGCACCTGATCATAGTTCATGATCGAATGGATCAGCAAGCGGTCGGCGAATGGACCTTGACCGGAATCGGGAGGGGTCATATACATAAAACCGGCAGGCCATAGATCGGGATCGCACATATCTTGATTCCACATAGAGCCGAAATCCTTCATGAGATAGCAAGTATGGTCGATATATGGGAACCGACCCGGCTTAAGGTCAATAAACAATCCGAAAGCTGAATATGAAACAGGAATCTCATTGATGCGCTTAACGAAGAAACGGCTGAACGTGCCTTGAGGGATCATACTCACGAGTTTAGTCGGATGGATCGAAGAGACGAAAATATCAGCAGAGAAGCGTCTTCCATCAGCAGTCGAGACAGCAGATACGGACTTATCCACCACCTCGATATTGACGACCTCAGATGCCGGGATCACCTCTCCCCCACTCTGCAAGATGACATCACGGAGGGCATCGGCGAAATGCTGGCTGCCATCCACGAAACGAGAAGCGCCATTGATATAAAGGACATTGATCAGGGCGTGAATATAAGCGGGAGTATGGTCACGGACTCCGCCATATAAAGGACAGAGATAAGCCAGTATTTCTTGGAGCTTGGGATCGGAGACGAACTGAGCGATAATTCGATCGGCAGGCCAAGTAGCTTCATCAGACTTGAACAGGAGTTCGTAGGGACCCTCCCCGAGATGGAAGAGGGAGATCTCGTCAGTGATGCGATAGAGCTGCTCGACATAGCTGCGAATGCCCTCAGCCTCATGGGGGAAATAGGATGAAAGGCGCTCCACGAAACGGTCGCGGCCGGAAGGAATCCGGAACACCTCGCCGGTGGAGTGATAAAAGATCTCATCCATACAATCGTCATCGATATGATGGAGCTTGAGTCTATCGAGAATGCCGAGATACTTGCACATCTTATATAAGTTGCCGCCGGGACGGAAGCCACCCATGATGTGCATGCCGGTCTCGAAGGTCTTATCGAGACGGCGGAAGCACTGCAAGCCACCTCCGATGGTGTCATTCTTTTCGAGCATAGTGACTCGGAGTCCATTCTTGGCGAGGAATGCACCGGTGAAGAGACCACCAAGTCCGGCACCTATAATAACAGCAGATTTATTCATAATAAAGAATCAGAGTCGATAGAAGATAATCGTTCAAGACTTCAGAGGGAGATATACAGAATGAGATATAATATCATCTGAAGCGGGATGGACATGATCGTCGAGATAGATGGTAATATCGCAATCCTCCTGATCGATCAAGCTACATCGTGGAGCATGAATGAAATGGAGATTCGAAGGGAGAGAAGTGGTATCAGCGGCAAAGAGATGATCCTCACATCGATGCTCGTATGCGAAGACCTCGGTAGAAGAATTGACCAGCGCATAAAGCAGAGCGAACGTACCGATGCCGCTATTGATGATACGGACCTTACGGAAACGACCACGCGTATTAATCAGCCGAGAGAACTTTTGAGCCTCGCGAAGCGTGCGACGACATCTCGCCACCTTATCCCAACCGCGATAAGCATACACATACAATACGAACGACTTGAAATATCCGGCATCCTCAGCATCGGCAGCCAAAGCAACATACTTCTCGAGAATCAATCGTCGGAAATTGGAAGCCATCTTACGCAGCGGGAGATCTGCCGGGATCTCCGAAGCAGGAACGCGAGGCAAGATATGAAGAGAAAGATTTCCCTCACGGAATAGATGTTGGGTTTTGGGGAGATAAAACCCGGCACCATGGAGCACCATAGGGAGGATGTCGAGATTGAGTTCTCGAGCGAGGAAGAAAGCCCCCTGATGGAATCTCAATATTGAGCAATCGGCAGAACGAGTTCCCTCGGGGAAGATAACTATCGAATAACCGCGATTGCGGAGGTCTCGCAGGCGAGGCAATATCACTTCGATGCCATCAGAGATAGGAAGATACTCGGCATTATGGATGATAGTGCCATAGATATGATTGTTCCAGACCCAATCGTTGGTAAGGAACACGAGTTTGGGATGCAGCGATATCAAAATGGGGAGGTCGAGGTGAGACTGATGATTGCAGATGATCAGCGCCGGAGTGCTGAAATCCTCACCCGACGGATTTTCGAAACGCGAATGACACCGAGGGAAACGTCGCACCAAGAAACCGGAGATCCACTGCAACATTTTATGATATCGGAGATTCTTTCGCTCCGAACGTCGACCGATAGCGAAATATAGATGAGTGAATGGTGTAAAAATCAGCAGCGACCAGAAGATGAAATAAAAGAAGGCATAGATCGAACGGAAGAAACGTTCGATGGTAACGGCATCCTCCCTCTTAGCTCCTTTGCAGCGGGTGAAAAATTTGACTTCACGAGCGAAGAGCTTCCGATGAGCGAAAGCATAGAATATGCGGAGGGGCAAGCCATAGATTATGGCGAGAATACAAAGGATGGTATTCAGGAAGCTGATGCGAGTGAAATCGAGCGCCGGACGGAAGTGAGAGACACGTTGCTCCTGAGGAGGATAAAAAACCCGGATTGGTATAGAGATGATTGGCACATCATGCCAAGCGGCAAAGACGAGGAGTTCGAGTTCCGCCTCATAACGGCTTGTGAGGCAGGACAATCCATGAAGGCGGAAGAGAGGATATGCACGATAACCGGTCTGAGTGTCACGAAGTTTTTTGCCGGTCTGGAGATTGAACCAGAAATTAGAGAACTTATTGGCAAAAGAGCTTTTGCCATTGATATCGACATTGGAGAGGTCTCTTTCGCCGACTATCAGGGCGCCATAATTGCAGGCAATAGCATCGACAAACAGGGGGATATCCTCGGGATAATGCTGCCCATCCGAATCGATTGTGATGGCATACTTATATCCCAAATCGACGGCTCTTTTGAAACCCTGCTTCAGGGCATAGCCCTTGCCGCGATTTTGGGTATAAGAGAGGGTATGGATCGAATCTTGGAACTGATCGAGCACCTCAAGAGTCGAATCAGTGCTGCCATCGTTCACTACGATGACATCTGCAGAGAAATTCAAGACATCGGCAATGACATGACCGAGGCTTCCGGCATTATTGTAAGTCGGAATGAGGACACAGATCTTAAATCTGCGCATCGTGCTGATCAAATCATCTTTGTCGGTAAAAGTCATAACTTATAACAGAGGGGAGCGATTACTTTTTGATAAAAGTTAGCGATAACTTGGAAAACAGAGTCTCATCATTATGGACACGGATCTGAGTCTTAATGGAAAGATCGTCGCCGCCGGGAGAGATCTTATCGAACGATACAGAGATTCTCTTGGTGGCAGAAGGATCGATCACAGCAAGAAACTTGGCATTAGAGACATCCGAGAGCAGCAGATCTTGCTGTAATAGAGAAGCGATCAACTCAGCTGCGATCTGAATTATACAGACACCGGGAGTGATGGGTCGCTCCGGGAAATGAGCACGATAGATCGGACACTCTTCGATCAATTCCAACGAGAAAGATCGAGCATCACTATCTACGTTCAATACCTTATATAGATTATTCTTCAGTATCATGGTCGGTATCTTGAGGTGAGACTATCAGCGGAGAGAATGTATACTTAATATTTCGTTTGGTATTTAAGATCGACAGGGTGTCATCTTGCATGTCGACCTGGTAGATATTTCCCTTATAAGGAGTATGAAAAAGGATATGGATAGCGAAGCGGAGGTCATTTCTAAGCACAGCCTTTATATACCACTTATTCAAAAATGACATCACCTTCAGCAGTTTGAGTTTCTGATTTCTCTTATCATAGATGAAGTCGAGAGCGGAAACACCGAACTCATTGATCATACACCCCTTGATGACATCATCCTGATCGGAGAAAATGGCGATTCCAGACACGAAGCCTTGCGCCACCTCGATCTGAAACGAAAAGCGCGACACGACCGGGGCGGGCTGGTTCACATCAGGCTCCTGAGCTCGAATATCGAAGACACAGATGGTCAGCAGACTACTTAGGAATAGCAAAAAGGCTCTCATTGATCGGAGTTGAAGTGGAAATATTCTTAAGGACAATATTTGTGCGATCATTATTGCTCTCGTATAGGTTGATCTCGGCAATCATCAAGTCGCTCTTCTTGAAATAGAGGATGATCTTGGTGAACATCTTGCGCATATCCTTCTTCTTGGGTACGAGAGTCACTTGCCAATAAGACTTGCCACCATCGGCTATATCGAAGGAGAAATC
Source organism: Lepagella sp. (assembly GCA_051878555.1). Classification (GTDB taxonomy): domain Bacteria; phylum Bacteroidota; class Bacteroidia; order Bacteroidales; family Muribaculaceae; genus Lepagella. Next base: position 47,227 of record JBJEKI010000013.1, read on the forward strand.
GGAGGAATTGGAGAGCGCCGTGCCGGTGACGGTCGACATCATGATTCGCGCCACCTCCTTGAAGATCTTATTGGAATTAGTGTCGATGACATCCTTGCGATTCTTATTGCCGACATATACCTTGGTGCCGTTGAAAATAAAGAGATATTGGTAGGGAGAGGTATACTCCCATCTCAATTTGGAAGACTTCTTGTAATACATCTTACCATTGGAGACCATCTTATCGCTGAGCAAAGAAAGGTATTTGGTCTGCACGAAAGAGCAGTTGAGGGTCTGAAGCGACGAGGCCTTCTTGTTGATGCGTGTGATAAGATCCGACTTCTGAGAGGCAGAGAGAGGAGCGGCTTGCATCGAGCTGACACACGCCAATAAGAGGAGTAAAAGAGAAATAACTTTATTCATAGTTCAAGAAATTATCTATTTAGCCACGAAAGCACACCCTATCATGATCAGAGCGACACCGATCCAACGATTCCAAGCCACGGACTCGTGGAGGAAGATGATGGAGAAGATGATAGCGAAGACATAACTGAGGCTTGCCAAGGGGTATGCCATATTGAGTGGAAAATGTTTAAGAATATACATCCAAAGGATAGATGCCGAACCGAAGAGAATTCCGGAGATAAGGAACCACCAATTTGTGAGGAGGTCGAGCCAAAAAGAAGCTGACCAGGAGAAAGGAGGCATCTTGGCTAAAGCCAACTTGAGAGTAAGTTGGCCGCAAGAGAGCATGATGCTTTGGAACGCCGAAAGGATTAACAACTGCCACATAGTCAAATAGATTTGAGTCTAACCAACGACCAGGAGGCATCGTCGGAATGATTGAGAATTGAGATATGCCTGATAGGGGCACTGATATTTTGACCATCCTCTATGAGGAAATAATGTGGGATGGATTGTCTTTGGAGGATCAACGCTGCGATATGGAAAGCGATGGCAGAAGCGGAATAATTTTCGCCAAATATATGCTTAAACCGCAACGAGATCGGAGCGAAGTCAAGGGCATCAAGTGCAGCCAAATAGGGATCATCATTAGCCGGAGAGCCATTCACACCGAGGATTATAATATCATCGAGGTCGGGCTGCAGAAGGTGTCTGAAGTCATCGGCATCCGGTCGATGCAACAATCTTACATCCGCCACTTCACACAGGGAATGAGAAGATGGAGAGTTGGAGATGACAGCAGCAACAGAAGCCTCTGAGATAAGAGTTCGGTCGGAGATGGAACGGCGCAAGATGTGCTCCATAAGAGGGGTCACCTCATCGTGTGAACCTACGAGAGCCGAAGCGATCTCGCCCGATCTGATCTGAAGCCAAGCATCGAGGAGTGCACTTTCGAACGAAACACTTTTTTGGGAATAAGTGTTGTTATAACCATGGCAACCGAGACGTATAGCTATCAGAGAACTGATGGTATTGTGGGTCGACTGCATAAATAGAGTCGGTTTGAGACAGCACTCGCCATACTTGGAGATATCGATGAGGAACTTTTCGGAGTTTTCCATACACCCCATACCGGTGCCGGTGATGATGGCATCAGGCATCTGTAAACCGGAGTCACGAATCGCGGCGATGGAAGTAGCGATTGCACGCTTGAGAATTCGGCACATACGGCGGGCTTCGGCAGGAGGGATGAGATCCTTGACGCTTGGTTCGACGGCGCGGACATACGCCTCTTGCCGGATAGAGGGGGCATCCCACCACTCTTCGGAGAGGGGACTCTGACAGGAGACTTGCGCGATACTATTTAAGAAACAGCGACTACTCATGATCATGGGGTGAAGAGAAAATTAGCGTAGAATCATTACCGCCGAAGCCGAAAGCATTGGAGATGATATGGCGTATGGGGCGCCGAGGATAGGAGTCATCGAGCACCGGGGCGATGTTATCTCGAATAGGGATGGACCAACCGAGATTATGCGGCAAGAACTGATGTTGTAATATCATCAGAGCGAACACTGCTTCGAGCGAACCGGAAGCACTGGTGGTGTGGCCGGTCAGAGGCTTAGTCGAAGAGAATGGTGGTATTTTATCCCTCCATATTCGCTGCATGGCAGTGAGTTCGGTCTCATCATTATTGGGAGTTCCCGTGCCGTGAGCGTTGATATAATCGATATCCTCGGGCTTAAGCCCAGCCATGTCGAGAGCCTTCGAGATGGAAAGGAATGCACCCTGAGCCTCAGATGAAGTGGCAGTCTGATGGAAAGCATCGCAAGCATTTCCATATCCGGAGAGCACACTTAGGATCTTGGCATGTCGAGCACGAGCCGACGACTCACTTTCGAGCAGGATATAAGCGGCAGCCTCACCGAGGTTGATGCCTTGACGATCGTGGTCGAAAGGTCGACAGACTTCATGGTCGAGGATCATCAGAGTGTTGAATCCATTAAGATGGAATCGGGTGAGAGCCTCGGTGCCGCCGACCAGGGCATAATCCACGATACCGGCTTTGATGAGATTGGCGCCAAGGATTATGGCATTGGCAGCCGACGAGCATGCGGTGGAAGAAGTAGTGACGAGGCTGAACCTGCCGAGTTGATCGGCAATCAGATCAGTGGCGGCGCCACACTCGTTATAGGACAATTCATCCGCCTCATCGGTGAGTGCATCGGTTTCATAGACTCTATTGAAATGCTGTTCGGTCTTATCCATACCGCCGACAGTGGTGCCATTGATGAAAGCGGCACGGCGGAGCATTTCGGGAGACATAGAAGCGGAGGAAAGAGCCTCACGAGCGGCGATAATGCCAAGCATAACGGTCCGCAAATCGGCGATGGGATAGTCGGCATCAATTCTACGAGCCAACTCGGCATTAGAGAGAGGCACTTCCCCGACGGGGCACTCTTTATGCTCGGTTGGCAAGAATCTGACCTGTGCCACCCCACAGCGATTATGGCGCAGAGCATCGAGGGTATCGTTCCAGCCGACACCCAAAGCCGAGATTACCCCGGCACCTGTCACTACCACCTTATCTGCCATAATTACTTCTTACGATTCTTGCTTACGAAATCGGCGATCGAGGCAACACTCTTGAAGATCTCACGTCCCTGAGCCGGATTGGTGAGTTTGATGCCATACTCACGCTCCAAGAGGACGATAAGTTCGAGAGCATCGATCGAATCGAGTCCGAGGCCCTCGCCGAAGAGAGGGGCTTGATCATCGATATCATTGGCACACATATCCTCAAGATTGAGGGCTTCGATAATTTGATTTTTGAGTTGAGCGATCAATTCATCCATATTAATATAAGATTTAAACAGTTACAACTTTAAGATCGGCGAGATAGTCGGCATCATCATTGAAATCGACCCATCCTGCCAAGACACACGAAGGAGAGGGGAGAGAGGAAGAGGAGAGGAAAATGTTGGCGATCTCACGATCGATTAGGCTCTGATCGAACTCGGGGATAACCATGAAAGATGTTTCGCCATATATTTTATGGCGTATAGCGATCTCGCCGGTGACGATATTGGCGAGGGTATATACGAACAGCGCCGGGCTGGGGAAGAAATTGTCGGGATCTGCAATGGTCTTCTGATAGGCGCGGTCGGTGATCAGAGATGCATTTCGATTGAAGAGTAAAATCGCTGTATTCTCCTTGAGTTCGGGGGAGAGATCACGAAGGATTAGTTCGGCGGCAACGAACCCGAGTTTGCAGAGAGAATCCATCTTGAAGAACTTTGGATAATCCCCAACGAAACGGCGGTAAAGAGCGACAATCGAGTCGGAGGCAATCACCTTATCATTAAGGATAGTCGCCTCGGGAGAAATTCGGATATGAGCTAATGTGTTCATGACAACATACCTTTAGAGAGCGAAATACCGGCATTAGATCCGCCGAAACCGGAAAGTATTTTGATGAACGCCTTACGGAGGGTGGGTCGAGCGGAGGAGGATACAGAGGGAGTGCAGGAAGTTCCATGAGTATTGAAACCGCGCGTTGCAGGCACCATATTATGTTCGACAGCGAGCATCGAGAATATTGTTTCGATGATTCCGGCAGCGCCGAGAGTATGGCCGTAAAAGCCTTTAAAGCCATTGACCGGGATATTGTCGAGTCCGGCACGATGGAGGGCTATGGACTCCATCTCATCATTATAAAGAGTCGCCGTGCCATGCACATTAACAAAAGCCAAATTTTGCGGATCCACCCTTCGAAGGATATCGGACAATACTCGGAAAGAGCCCTCGCCGGTGCGCGAAGGGCCGGAAATATGATTGGCATCATTATGATTGGATGCGGCGAGGAAAACCCATTCGTCGGAAGTCGGGACATCGTCGGCAGCCTCGAAGATAATGGTTCCGGCAGCCTCCCCGAGGTTCAATCCTACCCTCTCGGCATCAAAGGGGCGGCAGGGTTCGGGGCTAAGCGCTTTGAATGACTGAAACCCGGATATGATGAATCGAGAGAGTATGTCACAACCGATTACTACGGCGCGAGAGAACCTGCCGCTCATAAGCTCACGGACAGCGGCTATCTGAGCGCACACGCCGGAGATGCAAGCATTCGACACCACAAGTGGAGTATTGTGATTACCGAAGAAGCGGGCAATGCGCCGAGCAGACTCGGGGAGGAAAGATCGAGGATCATCGGGGTCGTCGGCGAGAAGATCGACATTGCCCTTGGTGGTGGAGAGGATGAATATCACACCCTCAGCGGCAGGGTCGATGTTGGCATCGCTGATGGCAGCATGAGCAGAGAGGATAGCCAACTTTTCGAAGATTGTCAGATCGGATGGCACCGACTCTTGATTAGCTTGTAGAATAGAGGAGCCGGACGAATCGAGAGCAGAGAAAATGTCATCAAAACTGCGACGTATCTCCGCGCGATCGAGCAGCGAACCGCAGAAAGGCTCCGGGAGACCGAACTTATCCTCATGGAGAGTAAGCATCGACTCTCCGGCGGCTACCCTCCGGAAATTTTCGATCGAAGAGACTCCCAATGGGGAGATAATATTATGAGCTATTACCTTAATCATAACATACCTTAATCATAAGACACACCATTTGGCTTTCCACTCTCGATAGAACTCGGGGTTCTCCCAGACGAGTTGGTAATCGCGATCCATAAATACTTGGACGGAATGACCGGTGGCGTAGACCGAGCCATCCTTCTGATCGACTATCTGATAATCGAACACGATTTTAGCAGACTCGGTGGGTATATAAGTGATGATGATGAGCGGAGTCATCTCATACACCAAAGGCTTTTTGAACTTGAACGACAACTCCACCAGCGGGGCATAATAACCATTGGAGAAGATGGTCATATATCCCAGCCCATATTTTTTGCCGAAAGCTTCGCGAGCATCCTCGAAATAAAGGGGATAAGATCCATGCCATACGATGCTCATCGAGTCGACCTCGCTAAATCGGATATCGAGCAGTTTGGAAGCAGATAGAATATTACTCATCTCGTTATCAGGGATTAGATTCGACTTGGGTTGAATTAGATTCGACTTCACTTACAGCAATTTTCATTTCCGCCTCGGCAATAATCTCCTCATCGATTGTGACAGATGCACGGACCAGAGTCATGCCGAACACCTCTTGCAGGGTTATGATCTTGGTGGTAAGGGTCTCCCCTACCGAAGGCAATCTCCGGATGTGAAGTCCCCGAATGGCACCGATGAAGCCTAACTGTATACTCTTTCGGAGGATATACTTATTGATATATCCTATGCGAGTGGCACATGTTTGGGCGATATTCTCTATGATGCCGGAGGGGGAAAAGACACCATGATCGACCATAATATTATCTTGAGACACTACGGTCGAAGTTATGGTCATATCCATGTCAAAGTGCAACAACTTGCCCACCATAACGAATGGTTCTTGTTGCGGCAGAAGGGTATGTATGTCAATCTTATCAAAGTCCATTAAGCCCAGAAATCAAAGAAATTATACCATTGCGAGGGATACTTGCGGACAGTATCCTCGAGGAGAGCGACGTATGCGGAGGCGAGATCGAAGGCACGTTGGCGCGAAGATCCTTGGCGGGGTATATCGATGTTGTGTACATAGATATGATAATGCCGGGCAGACTCTTTCATCACAGAGACGAATAGGATGGGGACGTCTCTGATGGCAGAAATAAGGAAAGGCCCCTGAGGGAACTTAGCCTTTTGGCCGAGGAAAGGGATCTCGAACGCCTTCTGCGAGCCGAAGATACGATCGGCGGGCATGCTCAAGATTTCGCCATCGGCAAGAGCCTGATTGATGACGAAAAGATGGGACATATCGGCAGCCATGGGTATCATCCGGATATTGTTTGCATCGAAGAGCTTACCTCGATTAGCCATAACGCTCTGCTTCTCGCCGCCGAATACGAGTGCGTTAAACCTCTTGTTTTCGACAGGGAGCGAATATCCGGCGATCTCATAATTGCCGATATGCGAACTCAACTGGACGAATCCTGATGGCTCGGCGGCAAGAGCGAGGAAGCGTTCGTATCCATCGATGGTGATACGGAACTTCTTGGCGGCATACATGGCAAACTTATCGATAACGACCTGTGAGAAGGCGCAATGATTTCGATAAGTCATCCAAGCGGCGCGGAGTGGAGAATAGCCGAAACGGCGACGATAGAAGCGATAGATCGCCACCCTTGCCTTCTTATTGACCAGCAGGGTCGGGGGTACAATAAAGATGAAGGTAAAAAGGTAAAGGATACGCACATCGATGACTCTCAGAAATCGGATAAGCCATCGGTGCATCCATCCGTTGCCGTAGGTGGTGCCTGCCCACTTTTCGTGATTAAGTTCGCTCACAGCCGAGTTTCAAAGAGAATTACGCGTTAACCTTACGATCGATGTAATCGTAGAAATCTCCGAGAGTCACGACCGAAGCCATCTCCTCGGGTTTGATTTTGAAGCCGAAGTTTTTCTCCACGATTACGACGATGTCGACAAAATCGAGGCTATCGATTCCGACATCCTCCTTGAGGCGCGCTTCGGGATAGATATTTTCTTGATCGATCTCCAGATCATCGATGAGGAAATCGCGTACTTTAGATTCAATTTCGTTACGTTCCATGTAAAATATGAATGATAGAATATGATGAATTAAAGAGATAATTTACATACCAAGATGCTATGGCCCTGACCCAGATTGTCATGGATTGTTTCGACAGAAAGACCGGCCTCCTTGACGAGCCGAATCATATCGTCGGAATGATACATCTTGCTGTTGCCATTGGCCATAGCGGTGAAATAAAGGCTTGTCAGCGTGAGGCATAGAGCGGCGGGTTCGAAACGTTGGCGATCCCAAAAAGTCTCCATGATATAAAGGCGAGATTCGGGTGCCATGGTATTGGAAGCACGTCGGAGTATGCTGACTATTTGCTCCTCGTTGAAGCAATCGAGGAATTGGCTCATCCAGAGGGCGTCGAACTTTCGGTCGGCAGGCATGGATGTGTTGGGGTCAAGTAGGTTGAGGCCGATGCCGGAGATACGTTCAGCGCCGGGATGCTCTTTGATATTCTCCTTCATGAGACCGATCTGCTGAGGGAGGTCGAGGATGGTAACGCGGACCTCGGGGTTATGCTCGACGCATTTCAGCGCCCAACGGCCGGTGTTGCCACCGACATCGAGGAGGGTCTTGGGATGGTCGGCAAAGACTATGTCGAGAGCCTGATCGAATGAATGATCGGAATAGAAATGGTCAAAAGCGAACCAGCTATCCTTGACCTTATCGGGGAGAGTGGATAGACCCTCATATATGGTAGGCCAGTCACCGAGAGTTTTGAGGCCGGCGGGACGTTGCTCCAAGAGGGACTCCTCGAGGTGGAACCAACCGCGATAATTTACGAGATGATTGAAATTGATGTTAACTCTTGTGGCGGGATCATTGATAAGGAACCATCCTGTTTTCGAGATCGAGAAGCGCTCGGTGTCGGTATCTACGAGGAGGATTCCGATGCAAAGGGAAGCCTCGAGAAGGCACTTTGCGGCATATTGGGAGATATTGGCATTATCGGCGACTTCATCGATAGTGAGGCCGTCGGAGCTATTACGAATCAGCTCCAGGATGCCTAAATCCAACATGATTCGTGCGGTCTGAAAGATGACCGGGCCAAAAGCGATAAACTCGGCGAAGCGCTGAGCCTCTCGAGCGGAAAGAGTCTCTTTGGTATATCTTTTTTGTAAATCCGGGAAAAGATTCATAATGCGATAGAGAAGATAGAGTTAATGAGTTGAGGAGTTAATGAGTTGAGGAGTTGATGAGTTAATGGGAGGCTGTGACCTTAATAACGGAGACAGCCTCCCAATAGAAGACAGGATTACTTTTTAGCTTTATTGATCAGCTTGGCGAGGTCTTGGCCTAAATCATTATACGCCAAAGTGCGGCGAGCCTCGTTGCTGTAAGCAGTCTTACCGGAGCAATCGAAAGAGAGAGTAGCGACTTTCGATTTGTCAGCGAGTTTCACGACATCGACAGTGCCTTCGATGCTAGCGCCACGAGAGAAACCGCCGAAAATAACGGCAGCGGCAGTGGAGCCATAGTGGAACTTGTCGACATGGATAATGAGCTCATATTGAGCGGCATCCTCATCGTCAGTAACTTGCGCAAACTTCTTGCACTTCTTGTTGAAGAAGATGTCGAAAGCAGCTTCACTTGATGCGACCTCAGCGGGATAATCTCTTTCCCAATCCGGGCCCTTCTCTTTAAGGAAGTCTTCAGGTTTTTGATCCTCGATCAGCATGTTGGAATAGTCCCAAGTGACAAGAATACGAGCATCAGGATCTTTCAGAGAGATCATGCTGCCGGAAGTGACATCGGCATCCGCCATAGCCGACAACGACATAAGGATCGTTGCAGCGAACATTAGAAAAAACTTCTTCATTGCAGTAAAAGTTAAAGATTGAACATATATGTTAATTGAAAAAAGAGTGATCAGAGCGACACAATTAAAGCGAGTTCTTAATCTCACTTATAATGATAGATAAGATCGCAGAGATATTCGGCAAGGTCGTTGTAAACCTGCTTAAGTCCTGGGAGTCCCATCATAGCTCCCCCCATAAAAGTGCCATACATTTTCAGGATTTCGACTTCAGCGAATGGCTCTTGCTCACCGGTGCGATAGAAGAGTGCATATCCACTGATGGAACTGCCACCGCCATAACCTGATCTGGAACCGATTTGGAGAGTCTTGGTCACGACTTTGAGCTGATAGGAGGTTTCACCGGAACGGACGGCGCGAGGTCCCTCCTCGATGTCATCGTTCCAACGATCGACGAACCATTCGAGCATCTCGGGTTCGTAGCGATGGAATGCCTCCATACTGCTGCCGAAATCCTGAGTTATATACTCCTCGAGAGGCTTGCGATTGCCTTTGGTTTTGCTGAAATCGAGAGTGACGGAGATAGTACCACCCTGATTTTTGAGAGGTGCAAGTGTACCGGATTTCAATCGGAGGGGATTGTCGCCGGCGTATGCGAGACTGACACCCAATAACAGCGTCAATAGGATTGTTGCTAACTTCTTCATATCATTCTATTTAAAAGATGAATATATCGTATTGGTTATCGTATAGAGTGGAAATGTAATTAGGCTTTTTTGATGACAAGAGCGCTGTTGGTGCCGCCGAATCCGAAGGAGTTGGAGAGAATCAGATCGATGGGGCGATCGATGGTCTCACGAGCGATGTTGAGGTTGGCGGCGTAGGTGCTCGGGGCGTCGAGGTTGATGTTGGGAGCGATAAAATCGTTCTGCATCATCAAGACGGAATAGACGATCTCAGAGGCACCAGCCATCCAGCACTCATGACCGGTCATGGACTTGGTGGAGCTGATCAGAGCCTTTCTGCCACGGAACATTTCGTCGAGCGCCATAGCCTCATAGTCGTCACCCTGGGGTGTGGAAGTGGCGTGGGCGTTGATGTAATCGATATCGTCGGCAGAGACCTCGGCATCTTTGAGTGCACGCGACATAGCGATGATTGAACCCTTGTCGCTGGGCTGAGATATACCCATACCATTGGAAGAGAAACCATAGCCGATGACTTCGGCGAGGATATTGGCTCCACGAGCGCGGGCATGGTCATAATCTTCGATGACGAGAGCGGCGGCACCACCACTCGGCACGAGTCCGTCGCGATCCTTGTCAAAAGGACGTGATGCGCGAGTCGGCTCATCGATACGAGCGGAGAAGGCACCGAGGGCATCGAACGATGCCATAGAGAAGTGGTTGGTTTCCTGTGCTCCGCCGGCAAGAATCATATCCTGAAGACCAAGTTTGATGAGCATATATGCGATACCGATGGAGTGAGAACCACTGGCGCAGGCAGCGCTAATGGTGAAATTGACTCCACGGAGATGGAATATTGTGCTCAGATTCATATTCACTGTCGAGTTCATCGACTGAAATATAAGACCGGAACCGATAAGCGCCGAGTCATGCTTCTCGTTCATAATGTTGGCAGTCTCGATCACCGGCTTTGCTGAAGAGTCATTTCCGATGATTACTCCGACTTCATTATTAAGGAGGTAATCGTCGGAGACGTCAGCTTGGGAGAAAGCCTCTTTAGCCGCCATATAAGCGAACTCCGCCTCTTCGGAGAGACCTACGCGGAGACGACGATCCAAGACGCCCTTGAGTTTGGGGTGCTCCACGATGCCGGTAAGTGGGGAACGATAGCCATAGTCGAGGCGAATCTGCTCGATGCCGATGCCGGAACGGCCGTGATAGAGCGACTCGCGGACTTCGTCGCGATTCTTGCCGATGCATGACCAGATGCCCATGCCGGTGATGACAACTCTTCTATTTTGCTTCATGAGTATAATCCTCCATTGATTGAGATGGTTTCGCCGGTGATATAAGCAGCGCTGTCAGAAGCGAGGAAAGCGACGAGATCAGCCACCTCTTCAGGCTCACCGAAACGTCCGAGAGGTACTTGCTTTTTAAGGGAATCCTCATCGAGGTCGGCAGTCATATCCGACTTGATGAATCCGGGAGCGACGGCATTGACCGTGACTTTGCGGGGGGCGACTTCAGCGGCGAGAGCCTTTGTAGCCCCGATCATGGCAGCCTTAGCAGCGGAATAGTTGGCCTGCCCCGGAAGTCCTTTGAGGCCGGAGAGGGAGGCAATATTGATGATACGACCGAAACGGCGTGTCAACATGCCCTTCAGAGCGCGACGAGTCACGAAGAAGAATCCGTCGAGCGAAGTGCGAATCACGTTGTGCCATTGTTCGGACTGCATAAATATAAGGAGGCTATCATCGCGAATGCCGGCATTATTTACCAGGACCGTGATACGATCGTCGGGATGTTTTTCCTCCCACGACTCGAAAGCGGCGTCGACCTCCGGTTCGCTACCGACATCGAAGGGGAGGAGCTCGGCGACACCGCCGGCGGCTGAGATGCTGTCGGCGACGGCTTGTGCAGCCTCGCGATTGGCTCGATAGTTGATGATGATGCCGAGTCCGGAGAGGGCAAGACGTCGGCATATAGCGGCGCCAAGGCCACGGGAGCCACCTGTAACTAAGGCGTAGTTCATGATTTCAAGAAATCTATTATGTGGGTTCGCAGATAGTTTTCGACATTGGCAATATCATCGTAGAATGGAGTATCTTCGATGAATTTGGGACATATCTGTCGGATGTCATTATAATAACGACGAGTTACGGGAGCCAGTTTGTCGGCGAGATCAAGGATATCGGTGGCTTGAGCCAGGGCGATAAAGAGGATCGAGACGACTTGGTAGGCATTGTCGATGACATTTCGGCAGAGGAGGGCGCTGTTGGTGCCCATGCTTACGATGTCTTGGTTGTCGTTGTTATTGGGGATGCTATGCACATAGTTGGGCATGGCAAGAGTCTGACATTCGGCAGTGGTGGATGTGGCTGTGAATTGGCAAGCTTGCATACCATAATTCAAGCCGAGGACACCGAGGTTGAGGAAAGGGGGAAGTATTCCGTTGATGCGGTCGTGGAATAGATAGTTGAGCTGACGCTCGGCAGTCATGGCGAGACGGACCATAGCGATCTTGACCTTGTCGGCTTCGAACGAAATATAATCGCCATGGAAATTACCTCCATGATAGATATTATTAGAGGTATAATCAACGATGGGGTTATCGCAGGCGGAGTTAATCTCATTTTGGAGCACATCGGCGGCATTACGGAGAGTGTCGTAGATGGGACCATATATCTGAGGCAGACATCTCAGCGAGTAGTAAGCTTGGACCTTATGTTCGAAATAATGGTCTTTATTGCGAGCGGGGTCGTAGAGTTCATGTTCACGCTTCTGTAGATGCCGACTATCGGAGCTGACTTCGCGGAGCCAACGAGCGATGACTTGCTGCCCGGGCTGACGGCGGCAGATGTTTTCCTCGACCGACATATAGTCGTCGAACGAGTCAGCCACTTCATTGATCCAAGCGCCGGCGATAGTGGCATATTTCAGGAGATTTTCTGCGAAATATTGATTGACGATAGAGACTCCGGTCATAACGGAAGTGCCGTTGGTGACGGAAAGGCCTTCGCGGATGAAGATCTGCATAGGTTGGAGGCCATTTTCCTTAAGCACTTCGGCAGAGGGGCGCCATTCGCCGCGATAATGGACCTTTCCCTCCCCAATCAGACAGAGAGCGATATGAGCGAGCTGAACGAGGTCTCCGCTGGCGCCGACGCTGCCATGCTGTGGGATAAAGGGGTATATGCCTCGATTCACGAACTCTTGGAGGAGGGTGATGACCGAGGGGTGGATGCCGGAGCGAGCTTGGAGGAAAGTGCCGATGCGCACGAGCATGGCAGCCTTGACCTGGATGTCGGAGAGGGGGGCGCCGGCTCCGGTGGCATGACTACGAATGATGTTGTATTGCAACTCCTTGAGATGTCGGTCGTCGACACGCCATTGCGCCATGGGTCCGAATCCGGTGTTGATGCCATAGATCACCTTATCGTTGGCAAACGAACGGAGAAACTGATAGCATAGCTCTACCCTACCCATATCGTCAGCGGGAAGAGATAGAGGCTTGCCATCGAAGATGATGTCATATAATTCCGATAGATTCATATTTATGAAATCGAAGCTATTATTGCATAGTAAAAGGAGAGAGGACTGCTATCCAATAAGAGCATCCATGCGAAGAAATAATAATAAAAATAAACCAATCAATCGTAACAATATATCGTAGAACTCGATAATAACTGACGATAAACAATCTAAATCTCTTACATAGAGATTTGGAATTACTGCAAAATTAGAAAAAAAAAATTAAAAAGCAGTCAAAACGGCAAAAAATTATCAACAATCACTTTAAGGAACGAGCTCTAAACTATCACATAATATTAATAAGGGCCTGAAAACAAGCACTTAAAACTCATTCCTAATAAAAATTAAGTAACTGTAAACCGGTAAATTATTATCATTTCCAAATCTCTATGTAAGAGATTTGGAAAAAATTATGGATTTCTTGTTAGTTGCGAAAAAATTTTAAAGAGAAAAGGGATTATTTTTCACTTTTATTTACTATATTTGCATCCGATATTTGATTAAAAAACAGGGGTAATACTCCGTTTTTTGATTTAAAAATAGGAGTATTACTCCGTTTTTTCAATCAAAATAAGGAATTAATTCTGATTTTTCTATCAAATATACAGGCTTCTATTTTGTTCTGTTATCATAACCGATTATGCTTAAACGATACACTCAACTTAAAGACGCTGAGACGGATAGTATCTTTCTATTCGGAGCTCGCCAAACCGGTAAGACGACACTTATAAATGAATTATTTCCACAGGCCGTCCAGTATGACTTACTCGACAGTACTACATTTGAACGACTTGAGCGCAATCCATCTCTATTATATCAGGAGTTGGAGATGTTGCCACCGGATACATTGGTCATAATTGATGAGATCCAACTAATCCCCATACTTCTTAACGAGGTACATCGTCTTATTGTTAAGAATCAGCTTCGATTTGTTCTTAGCGGATCAAGTGCACACAAATTAAAGCGGAGGGGTGTAAACATGCTTGGAGGAAGAGCATTGCGCAACTATATGTATCCATTGGTGAGTTGTGAAATCGAAGATTTTGACTTACAGAGGGCTTTGCAGAATGGCATGATACCACGTCATTATCTTGCACCCAATCCATCGATATTATGGCGAAGGATTCAGGCATATATTACAGTGTATTTAAGAGAAGAAATCAAAGAAGAGTCACTGGTTAGGAATTTATCTACTTTCAACAAGTTTTTAGAAGTGGCAGCTATGACAGATGGAGAAATGGTGGTATGGAATAACATAGCTCAAGACTGTGGCATAGACTCTAAGACGGTAAAGGAGTATTTTTCAATCCTTGAGGAGACGCTCGTAGGATATATGATACCGGCATATAGTCGTAAAGTTAAGAGGAATATACGTCAAGCTCCTCGATTCTATTACTTCGATCTTTGCATACCGAATTACCTACTCGGCAGGAAAAATCTTCAGCAGGGATCTACAGATTTCGGGCATGCATTTGAACATCTTATGATCCAAGAGCTTGTTGCATATCTTGGATATCACAATATCGAAGGAGGTTTGTCTTACTGGCACACATATACTGATTTGGAAGTAGATGCTGTAATTGGAGATGCCCTTGTGGCAATTGAATTTAAATCGAGTAAAGAAGTTCAATCCAGACATTTAAATGGTCTTAAAGCATTTAAAGAAGAGAATCCCGATTGTCGAGCCATAGTCGTATCGATGGACGAGCGACCGAGATTACTGCAAGGGTTCGAGATATATCCGGCAGTAGATTTTTTACGAATGTTGTGGAAAGATGAGATCGTTAATCCGGATATGATATGATATATCTTAAGAGCGCGTATGGAAGGTGATGTTTCATATAAGTTGAGGGGGGTATCGACCGGGTACCGGGTCTCGGGGGAGACGATTGTGATACAGCGCGATATTACCGCCACACTCCGGCAGGGGGAGTTTACTTGTCTGTTGGGTCCTAACGGAGCGGGGAAGACTACCCTACTCCGCACGCTTGTGGGCTTTCTCCCACTCTTATCGGGAGAAATCCTGATTGGGGGGAAGAATATCCGGGAGGTCACCGCCACTGAATTGGCACGCTTGGTGAGCATCGTGCTGACGGAGCGTCCGTCGGTGTCGTCGATGACTGTGCATCAGCTGGTGGAGCTGGGACGCAGTCCATATACCGGTTTTTGGGGAAAATTGTCGAAGTCGGATCGGGAGATAGTGGATCGTTCACTTGAGATGGTGGGGGTCACACACCTGTCGGATCGGATGGTCGACACACTGAGCGACGGCGAGCGCCAGAAGGTGATGGTGGCGAAGGCATTGGCTCAAGAGACACCTGTGATCTTCCTCGACGAGCCGACCGCCTTTTTGGACTTTCCGAGCAAATCGGATATGATGCAACTGCTCAAGCGGATAGCACGACAAGAGAGAAAGACGATCTTTCTCTCGACCCACGATCTGAATATGGCACTGGTATTAGCCGACCGTATCTGGCTTGCCGACCGGCAGATGGGTATAGAGATAGGCACGCCACGCGAGCTTGCCGACACCGGGGCATTGCGTCGCTACTTCGAGCGCCCCGGCATCATCTTCGACCCTACGATCCCCTCCTTCACAGTGAAAGAGATAGAATAAAAGCGCGCTCCTTAAGGAACGCGCTGTAAGTGATTTCCTACTACAAATTATATTATAAGGAGATGTCGCCCATGGCTTTTTCGAAGGCGGCGGACATGGCTGCGGCGGCTCTGCGGCCGTCGCCCATTGCGAGGATTACCGTGGCGGGGCCATGCACTATGTCGCCGCCGGCGTAGATGGCGGGCAGAGAAGATTTCATTGAAACGTTATCGACCATGATTTCGCCACGCTTGTTCATATCGACCACACCCTCGAGTTTCAATGGGGGATTTGGTAGATATCCTACACTCTCCACGACGAGGTCGACTTCAAATTCTTCTATAGCATCGGGGATGGGAACAGGTCTTCTGCGACCCGACTCATCGGGGTCTCCGAGTTGCATTTTTTGGAGGCGTATGGCACGTAGATAACCCTTGTCATTTGCGAGGTATTCCACGGGATTGCAAAGGGTAAGGAACTCGACCCCCTCCTCGCGAGCATGTCTTATTTCTTCTTGCCGCGCCGGCATCTCTTCGAGACCTCGGCGATAGATAATCATAGCACGTTCGGCGCCTTGACGCACGGCATATCTTACGGCGTCAATAGCGGTGTTACCGCCGCCTATCACAGCTACTCGTTTGCCGTCGAGCGACACGCCGTTGACGCCGAATATATCGGGGCCTAAGCAGTTGAGACGAATCAGATACTCATTTGCGGTCATGACACCGGGGAGGTTTTCTCCGGGGATATCCATGAAACGTGGTTTGCCGGCACCAGTGGCGACGTAAAGGCCTTTGAAACCCATGGCGAGGAGCTCCTCATAGCTGAGGGTTTTGCCGACGTATACATCCTTGCGGAACTCTACTCCCATCTTGCGGAGTCGTTCTATCTCATGGTCTACGATGACATTGGGGAGGCAGAACTCGGGGATTCCATATTTGAGCACACCGCCGAATTGGCTGAGAGCTTCGAAGATGGTGACACGATAGCCGCGACGGCACATATCTCCGGCAAAAGAGAGTCCGGAGGGGCCGCTGCCGATCACCGCCACCTTGATGGGGAAGAAAGGCTTTGGGGCATCTTTGGATTCGTCATCCTTCTTATCTTTGCGACGTTCGGAGGGTATAAAGCCGGTGATCTCGCGTTCGAAATCGGCTACGAAACGCTCGAGGTTGCCGATAGATACGGGCTTCTTGCCCATTTTATTGTAGATGCAAGAAGCTTCGCACTGATGCTCTTGTGGGCAAACGCGACCGCAGACAGCGGGGAGGACAGTAGTGCGGCTAAGCACCTTCATGGCCTCGGGGTAGTCGCCACGTTCTATATTTTTGATGAAACCGGGTATGTCGTTATGAACAGGGCATCCCTTGATGCACCCCGGATCGGGGCAGTCGAGGCATCGAGTAGCTTCGAGCACTGCTTGGCGGAGGGAAAGCCCCTCGTTGACTTCAAGGTTGGTGGTGATGCGATAATCGGCATCGAGTTCGGGCATTTTGACTCTGGGGATGGCAGTACGCCGTTTGGCGGGCACGGAATCGCGAAGATCTTTGCGCCACTGCTCATCACGATCGCTACGTTCTTTCATACGAATAGGCTTTGACGATTATACATCTGGTCGAAATCTACGAGGTGAGCATCGAAGATGGGGCCATCGGTGCAGGTTTGTTTTCTTTCGCCGCCGACGATAACGCGGCAGATACCGCAGAGGCCGATGCCGTCGATCATCAGCATATTGAGGACACAATCGGCGGCTATGTCACGTTTCTTGGCTTCTGCGGCGAGTCGCTTCATGATGAGTGAAGGGCCAGCCATTATGACCTTGTCGATGGGAGTACGAGCCATGAAAGCGAAAGCGGCTTCGAGCATATTGTCGTCGGAGACAGTAACGACAGACTCTGTGAGGCTTTCGATTTCGTTGAGGAGGCACTGGGTACGCGACGACTGCTCAGAAAGGACGGCCTTGATGTGGCAACCTTTGGACTTGGCGAGTTTCATGAGGGGGAGGAGAGGCACGACACCGGAGCCATCGCCGAAGAAGAGGATAGTCTGGCGAGGCTTGATTTCTGCAGGATGTCCGAGGGGCCCGAGGAGGTCGGGGAGTTCGTTGCCGGGTTGTATTTTTTCGAGGATGCTATCGAGGCCGGCGGCACGATGGATGATAATATCGAACGAGCCGTCGTCGGGACTAGTGGCTATGATGGAGAAAGGAATCCGGTGGCCATCGGGTTCAAACTTAACGATGACGAATTGGCCCGGCTCCGCCTTAACGGCTACGTTCTGATTTTCGATAGAGACTCGTGCCGTTTTCTCCGAATAGCGGAATATTTCGGTAATTTGATTCATATAAAATATCATTTATACTCCATTGGCTCAGCTCGGTAAATAGCAGATAGAGAAGTGATCGCTCATCTCTAATCTATGTAATAAGGAGTAGAGCCAACCCAAAGTTAATAAAAGAATATTGAATAAAAAAATAATTTAATTATTTTGGATAAAAAATTTGGTAGAATGCGATATTATTGCTAAATTTGCCGCCCAATGTCAGAGAGCTGGCATACTACTACCGGGGCTGACTGGCTTTGACAGCGTGAAGAAGCGGTAGGTAAGCATGCAGAGTTGTGGTGGTCCAACTCTATAATAACAAGATCATCGACCTATAATTGGCGAAAATAACAATTACGCTCTCGCTGCGTGATCTGAAGCACAGTAGGATCCCTTAATTCCTCTCAAAGTGAGGGGAACGAGACATCACTCCATTGCCCGGTCCTGAGACGTTTGGATATAGTGGTGCTAAGAAAATCGGGAATAGAATCTTCGGAGTTCCGACGGGGGTTCGAGATTAAGGGACTAAGGTATCGGTTGGTAGTCGTGAACCTGCCGGTGCACGAAAAGCAAGTCACAGACTAAGCATGTAGAAAGCTTATTGGTTCCGCGTTTGGACGAGGGTTCAATCCCCTCCAGCTCCACCGAAAAGATCCGCGCCGACGGATCGAAGAAACAAGAAGGCTGCCGACACTCTTTCGGTCGGCAGCCTTCTAAATTATATATATGTCTATGCTTGAAGGATTTTTTTGATGAATATATTTGCATATTGTTTATTTTAGTGTTATATTTGCAAAGTTAATCATAACTAAATGAGTACTAAAATAAACAAACTAAGGCAACAAACGCCTTCAGACGGGATATTACTCACATCCTGGCTTGAAAGATCAGGCATAAGCAGGAGTGAGATTACCGATTACACCAAATCGGGATGGCTTCAACGAATTGCAACCGGGGTATATCGATTTGATGGCGACACACCGACAATTTATGGTATACTTTCATCATATCAACAAAAGGGTATGCTAACATATCATATAGGTGCAGCATCAGCACTGGAATTAAGGGGTTTCACTCACTATATTACGATGGGGACTCCATCAGTAGTGATCTTCACCCCGTTGAGACCCGGGCTTCCCAAATGGATAAACTCTATCGATCTTGGAGTGCATATTGTAGATGTTTCTACTAAAATATTTGGAGACTTCGGTCTTGAAGAGATGGAAAATGATGGCAGACGATTGATGGTTGCCACACCTGAAAGAGCCATAATGGAGTGTATATTGTTGTCACCAACACATTACAATCTAACTGACGTGTACTATCTGATGGAGATGCTCTCATCTCTAAGATCAAGATTAGTTCAACAATTATTAGAGAATTGCACATCTATAAAAGTAAAGAGAATGTTTCTTTACATGGCAGAGAAATCGCAACACCGATGGTTTGGGAAACTTGATCTATCCAGCGTATCACTTGGCTCCGGCACGAGGAGTTATTCAAAAGGAGGAGTTAAGAATGCAAAATATAATATAGTAATACCCAAAGAACTTTCAGGATATGAATAATGTTTATCGCAAGAAGGTAGAGCTACTATTAAGAATACTTCCATTTGTAACAGACGAAGAATGTTTTGCTATTCATGGTGGTACAGCCATTAATTTATTCATCAAAAATCTAAGCCGTTTATCGGTGGATATCGATGTGACATATATTCCTCTTGAGGACAGGGCATCCAGTTTAAATCATATAAATGAAGCATTGTTAAGAATTGCGGAGAAAGCAAAGAGAAGTTTTCGTGATATAAGAATTATACCACGTCTAGATATTTGCAAAATCACCTGTGAAAGGCAAGGTTGCCAAGTAAAGATAGAGGTCAATCAGACGAAGCGGGGTTTAGTATGTGGTGAAGCCAAGTTATATCCTTTATGCGCAAAAGCACAGGATTTATTCGGTATGGAGGTAGATGCTCGCATCGTGTCTCTTCCACAGTTGTATGGAGGCAAAATATCAGCAGCACTTTCACGACAGCATCCGAGAGATTTATTTGATGTAAATCAAATGGATATTTCACTATCAGAAGTCAAAGAAGGACTTATATTTTGTCTACTTGGCAGTGACCGTCCTATTCATGAATCTTTCTCGCCAAACATGATCGATCAAAGAGAGGCAATGGAGAAGCAATTTGTAGGGATGAGCGATATACCATTCAGTTACGAAGAATTCGAAGAGACAAGGTCTAATCTCATCGAGGGCATCAACAATATTATAACAGAAGAAGACAAGAGATTTCTTATAAATTTTGAGGAGCTTTCGGTCGATATTGAGAATTGCCCTTATTCATCGTTCTTCAAATATCCATCTGTAAAATGGAAAATTCAGAATCTTCAGAAATTGAAAACTATCAACCCCAAGAAACTTCGTTCCGAAGCCGATAAGCTTAAACGCATTTTTGATATTGAATAAAACCACCCATAATTTGCGAATTGCGAATTATGGGTGGTTTTGTTTTTTATCAGGGAGTTAGAAGTGGGCTACGAGCTCTACTACAAGTTTGTTTTGCTCGGAGATGGAGGGAGTGACACCCCGAGAGTAGAAGTATTGCTCGTAGTTGCAGCGGATGTCGGCTTGGAGGGGGCCCTTGCCGAAGCTGAAGGTAACGCCGGCAGTGATGCGATTGCGACGAGGGTCGTCGACTGTTAGATTGCCATCCTCATCTACCCCACCGGCGTTATGGTCGGTCATAAAATCATAACGGCCTAAGAACGAAATGCCGGAGAGCACCCTCTTCATCGGCAGGCGATAGGAGACGAATGCGTCGACGGCGTCGACCGGGCGGAAGCAGTCGTGGGCATAATGTTTGCGAAGATACTCTGCTTCGATGTGCCAGCGAGAGTTATCCCAATAGGTGCCGATATCATACATATAGGCGTTAACATCTCCGACGGTGGCTTTCTGACAGCTCAGGGAAACGTTCCACTGCTTGAAGAATAGGGCTTGTGCTTTGAAAGAGAAGTTGTAATTGTCGGTCCAGAAGTGCTTTTGATTGGTAAGTCCGGAACCGTTGAAGATACCCCCTTCGAGGGTGAATGGGATACTCTTGCCAAATTCCCAGGCGAGGCAAGCGCCGACATCACGAACATTACCCACTTGCTTGGCGATGAAAGATCGGTTGGCAAAATACTGGAGGTGGGGCGAGCGGTGGGCATCGATAGTGAAAGGCACCCTCATTTGGCCGATGGTGAACTTCAGACACTTCAGGGGGAGGATACGGACGTAGGCATCGAGCATCTTGATCGAGCCCTCATCTGAGAGGTCGATCTCCGCCTTATATCTGACGATAGGTATGATCTTACCCTCGACGCTGAGGCGGGCATTTCTCACTTCGAAGCGGCCCTTATTGATCTGGGGTTCATACTCATACTTGGCGCGGACTGTACCATGGATATCAGGGACATAATCCGACTTTTCCTTCAACTTATCGTAGAAATTCTCGGCGTAAGAAGGTAGGGAGAATCCGACCAACAAGAGTAGAGAAAAGAGGAGGTTGGGTCTAAGCAATCTGAACATAACGGATAAAAAAATTTAAGGAACGCGCTCTAAGCGATAGAGTTCAGGCGCAAAGATAGGCTAAAAGCGTAGAAGCCACTGCAAAAAACCTGTTAAGTTTTTATTAAATTTAAGAGCGCGTTCCTTAAATTTTTTGGGTCGTAGAGGCGGATATTTTTGGGCATATTCTGAAAGTCACAGCGGGCGCAATGCCGTGCATTGTAACCGATGTGAGTTTTGAAATATGCCAAAAAGATCCGGACTAAGGTAACTTAATTTAAGTTTCGCAAGTTCAACTTGCTGATTTCAGATTGTAAAATTGAGCGA
>JBJEKI010000014.1:0-23623 GCA_051878555.1 Lepagella sp.
CGCTTGGGGCGTTTCATTTCCGAATTGCGAGTGCAAAGTTATAGCAAATTTTCGAACTGTGCAAATTTTTTGCAAAGAAAAATTTACAAAAAATTAACTTTATCCTTACATCTTATTGATAATAAGGAGGAAAAGAGGGTTAAAAATTTTTAAGGAACGCGCTCTAAAAATTATGCTAAATCAACGACTGTGATGCCGGCACCTCCGAAGCGGATGTCTTCGTCGGCGAAATTGGCTATAGCGGGGTTGGCTTTTAGCTGCTGACGGATCATTGTCTTGAGGATGCCATGGCCTGTGCCGTGGAGGATTCGTACTCTGCCGGCGGCAAACTGTATGGCATCATCCAAGAAATAGGTGACAGCCTGTATCGCCTCATCGGCACGCATGCCCCGGACATCAATCTCCGTTTTGAAATTGAGTTGACGTTGGCGGGAATCATCGGAAGAGACGACGCCAAGCGAGGCACTCGTCGTGGCGGAGGGTTTGGGGGCTTTAGTGGGTTTGAGGCGTGAAATGGCGACGATAGTGCGGAGAGCGCCGAAAGCCACCTCCGCCTTCTTGCCGATGATCGAGATAATCTGTCCCGGGGAACCGGCACCATCGAGTTGGACATAATCGCCTGCGGCGAGTGGCCGCTGCGGGAGGGAGGGAGCAGCCACTACCCTATCCTGTTGCTTCTGCTTCGCCTTGCGGCTCTTGTGTTTTAGGGTCTTGATGCGTTCCGTGTCGCCATCGGAGGCCTCTTGACGCTGATTATCCTCGGAAAACTCGCGGAGTTCCTGACGGAGTTGCTTGGTGCGTTCCTTCTCCGCCTGGGCTTTGCGGATTTCGAGGATGGTACGTTCGATGCGGGCATTAGCACCGGCGAGAATCTCTTGAGCTTCGCGGCGAGCATCATTGAGGATCTCCTTGCGTTTCGACTTCAGGTCGCCCGCCACCTCCTCATACTTAGAGAGAAGATTATCGAGTTTATTCTCCTTTTCGCGGATGTTGAGGCGCTTATTAGCCCAATACTTACGGTCGCGAGCGATATCGGAGAGATACTTATCGAGGTTGACATAGTCAGATCCGACAATATTCTTCGCCTCCTCGATGACCTCGAGAGGGAGTCCCATCTTATGAGCGATATCGATGGCGAAAGAGCTGCCGGGAGTGCCGATGGCGAGTTGGAAGGTGGGTTCGAGATGAGCGCGGTCATAAAGCATGGCACCATTGACGAACCCGGGGGCAGCCTCGGCAAACGACTTCAGGTTCTGGTAATGGGTGGTAACGACGCCGAAGCATCCCGACTCGCCAAGATTGGCGAGTATAGCCTGCGCCATAGCGCCACCGATCTGCGGCTCCGTGCCGGATCCCATTTCATCGGCGAGGATCAGCGACCGCTTCGAGGCGTTGGCGAGGAAAAACTTCATATTCCTCAAGTGAGAAGAATAGGTAGAGAGGTCATTTTCGATCGACTGCTCATCACCTATATCTATAAGGATCTTATCGAAGATGCCTACATGGGAATTATCATAGAGAGTGGGGAGGAGGCCGCACTGTAGCATATACTGAACTACGGCGATGGTTTTGAGGCATACCGACTTACCTCCGGCATTAGGTCCGGAGATAATAAGGATGCGTCGATCGCGGTCGAGGTAAATATCTAATGGGACAACCTTACGTCCCTGCTGACGGAGGGATAGGAATAGGGCTGGATGGACAGCATGATACCACTCGAAAATCGGCTCCATCTCGACATGAGGGAGATGGGCATCGAGGTCGATAGCGAGGGCAGCCTTCGCTGAGATGAAATCGAGCAGACCCACGAGTTGGCATCCATGAGCGATATCATCGACATGAGGGCGTAGGATATCCGCCACACCTAATAATATATTAGTGATCTCACGTTTCTCCTCGAGTTGTAGTTCACGGAGGCGGTTGGCAGCCTCGACGACTTCCGCCGGTTCGATGTAGACGGTTTTACCGGTAGCGCTCTCATCATGGACGATACCATTGATCTGACGTTTGAGCCCGGCGGCTACGGGTATAACGAGACGGCCGTCGCGTACGACAGGTGTGGCATCCTTCTCGACGATTCCGGAAGCGATGGCGGCGTCGAGCACGCGATGCACGGCGCGTTGCATCGATCCCTGCATCCGTTGCATCGAACGGCGGATGTCATAGAGGGCAGGAGATGCATTATCCTTGACCTCGCCAAACTTATCAATGACGCGCGAGATTGCGCTGACGAGGAGGGGGAAATCGGCAAGTGATGCGACAGTGTCAGAAAGGTGAGGGAACTGCGGGAGATCCGACTCCTCAGCGCGGGCATCATCGAAGAAAGCGCGTATCTCGGCGAAAGAAGAGAGCATCTGCAAGAGATGGAGGAGCCGGGAAGCGCTCATAAAAGAATGGAGAGCACGAATCTCATTGAGATAAGGGATAACATCGTGAGGGCAAAGACCCGGAAAAGGGAGAGCTGCACGACGTATTTCGACCATCTCGACGACGCAACCGAGGCGATGGAGTATCAGGTCTCGATCGGAAGAGAAAGAGAGGTCGTCGACAAATTGCTTACCGAGGCGCGAAATGCAGAGAGAAGAGAGTGTATGTCTGATGGTATCAAAACCTATTTTAGATTCGAAATCTGAGGGATAGACCATTTTAGTGGATGAGTGTGATGAGTGGATGAGTGGAAGAGAGTGATGAGTGGAAGAGAGTGATGAGTGGATGAGTTGAGGAGAGTGATGAGTCTATTAAAAATCAGATGGGGAAGACGAGGAGCGGGATGTCACGTTCGAAGATAAAGCGGTGGGCTAATGTAGGTCGGAAGAAACGTGAAATCGCGCTTGCCTTCTTATTAGGAACGATGATAAGGTGGATATTATTGTCATCGATGAGACGAAGCATATCATCTTCGAATTTGCGTGAAGAACGAGGGAAAGCATAGAAACGGGCGGCAGGGTAAGCATTATTGAAGAAAGATGCGAGTTCATCGAGTTTTCTGCCGGCGGAATAGATAGGACGGTCGCTTACTGGGGCGAGGAAAACGTTGCAATCGGGGTAATCGAACGTTCGCATAAGGACACGAGCGAGCACCATATCGACATTAGAGAGTGTACAGAAGAAGAGAATATTCTTAATGCCCTCGATACCATTGAAGGGGTAATTATCGGGTATGGAATATACGGGGACTCGGCAAGCGTCGATAACTTCAGCTGTGACGCTACCGACGAGATCCGACTCCTTTTGGTCGATGCCACGAGTAGCCATCACGACCATCAACGGTTTATTTTGCTTACAATACTCGATGATAACCTCCTCAGGGACGCCACGCAGGAGTGCGGTAGAGAAATGGACATCGGGGAGTTCACCAATAGCCTGGAGGTCAGCGATATGCATTTTAAACTCATCGAGTCGTTGAGAGGCGAGAGAAAGGAGGCGAGGGTCTACCTTATCATGATCCTTGGCAAAATCCTTGGCGATTTCCTTGGCGATTTCCTTGGCGAAATCCTTGGCGAAATCCTTGGCGAAATCCTTAGCGAAATCTCGAGGGGAATATTGATTAGGGTTAAAATTGTGATCATCGAAGCAATGCATAATGATTGGTTCGACGTCGAACTTACGAGCGAGGGCGAAACCGGCACGAACGGCGAGGAGAGAAGAAGGGGAAAAATCGACGGGGATGAGCAAATTATTGCCCATACCCGTCATTTTAAGTAGAGAAACCGGAGCGAAATCTCCGCTTTCGAGTATTTTCAAGGCGCGCGCGAGGGAATCGGGGCTTACGAAGACTTGCTGAGGGTGGAGACCATCAGGGTCGGGGGTATCGACCTCAACGAGCGAAGCGTTGATTCCATTAGCTTGGAGGGCGTTTTTAAACGCCAGGGCTCGAGGTTTTGAGAAAATAACCAGCGAGATAAGATCAGAAGGATTCCCCATAGCGCACACAAAAAGAAAAGATCTTCAAAAAGAGAGAAAAGAAGGAGCTACACGAGCCACTTACTTATTCTTCTCCTCTTCAAGGATCTTAATAGCCATGTCATAGATAGTAGTGTCGTCGAGTACCACGATACCTCCGTCGGGACCCGGCTCTATATGAAGACCGGCATTTTTACCATACTCATAATTGACGCCTCCGAAATAATTTCGCACGGTCTGAACGGTTACGTTAAGTGCATCAGCGATGCGATGGGTGGAGCCGTCGGGCAAACTGTCTTTGAGACGACGGAGTTCATTGAAAGTGATGGTCTTGCTCATAATTATTAGAATTTAATAAGTTACTATTCGAGTTTTCGATGGAGAGTATCGTTTACGTTTTGCTAAATTAGAAAAAAAAGGTGATTTGACAAAACTAAATCGAGAAAATCTAAGGTGTTATATAACATATTTTTGTAAAAAGTCGAAAAATGGTTGCAATCTGACAGGAAAGAGGGGTAAAAAAGGGGGAAAATCACTTTTCGACGGGGAGGAAATCATCGGCAGAGATCCAACCGACGAAATCGGAGTTAAGTCTTACCTTATACCACTCCGGGGCTTTACCCTCCTCCTTGGCTTGGGAGTCGAGGATAGAGAGGCGAGTACCACGAGTCAGAGGCACGGGCATCTCCTTGGCAGAGAGAGAAGCCTCGCTAAGGAGTTTGACCTTGGGAGAAAGGATGACCCCCTCACTGCTATGATAAGATGCAGCCATCAGCGAGAATATAACCATAACGACGGAGAGGAAGAGCGTGGAGAGTCCGCCGAAGAAACCGATCTTACGTATCAAGACATCGCCGAAATAGATATAAGCGGCGAGGCAAGCCACGAATAGGATAAAGAATATGGCAGCCCAGACAGCCCATGAATCGGAGAGGTGGTCTCTGACGATAAAATTACGTATCGCAGAGAAGAACGAAGGGGCATCGGGGTCTAACGAGAGTTTCTTACCCTTGAGTTCGGCGCGATTATTTTCGGCGACCTTCGACTCGATATACTTGACATTAGCCTTGGCGAGGGAATTGGAGGGGTCGATGCGGAGAGCACGGAGGTAAGCTACCATAGCATTGCCATAATCGCCGCCGCGTGCGTAAGCATTGCCGAGATTATAGAGGAGCTCCGAAGAGACACCCTTATGATGCGCTATCGAATCATAGAGGAGTATAGCACGAGAATAATCGCCATGAGAATAAGCCGAATCGGCATCAGCTACCGACTGTGCCGAAGCGAGAGTCGGGAGGAGAGAGATTGCCACGAGCGATAATATATAATGAATAAAACGAGACATCAACTTAAACATAACTGGATGAATCAAAATAGAGGTAAGACAAAACTACATCTATACGGAATGATACTACTTTTTAAACTCCTTTTCGAGTCGGTCGATGATATCGGCGGCCTCTTGATAAGCCTCGTTGAGGGTCTGACCGGCAGAAGCGGAAGAATACTTGGCGAACTCGGCATCATCGATGATGCGGATGAAGAGGTCGATAGTATCAGAGCTGATAGACTTCTCGACGAGGACCTGGCGAACATTATCGCGCATAAGTTCCGAGGTAGGCATCTTTAGTTTATCGCCGAGATACCCCCAGAGGGCGAGGAGGAGTTCATCGTAGAAACGGTCATGGTCATTCTGGCGCATAGCGGCATTAGCCTTGCGGAGGCGGCGGCGTGCCATCTTATTGGCGCGACGGCTGTTGAACGCCACCATATCGGCATGGAGCGAGACATAACGGTGATAGAATATGAAAGAAGTGAGGAGGATCACCACCGGGAGGATATACCAAAGCCAATAAGCGAAGGAATATACCATAGGAAGTCGGGAGGTGGCGAGATCATCGACGTCGACATCGAGCAGTTTCGAATCGAAGCGGAGATGATTGCGACGCGCCGACTTCGAACCGGCACCCTTGGCGACATTGATGGTATAGCCTTTGGCAACGGAGGTCTTATACTCCTCAGCCACGGGGTCGAAATAGATAAGTTTCACATCCGGGATCTTGAAAGTACCCTCCTCGAGAGGCATGAAAGAATAATCGAAGGACACCGAACCGGAAACGGAAGAGGCGCCGACTTTGACATCCTGAGTATTCTTGGGGGTATAAACCTCGATATCAGCGGGGAAAAGCGCAGAGAGATCGGGGAGCTGAACATACTTGATATTACCGGTACCTTGGACCTTATATACAATAGAAGCGGCTTGATTGGATTTAAACTGAGAACTCGGGAGAGAAGAAGAGATGGAGAAATTGCCGACTGCGCCGGAGAAATCGGCGGGTTTTGGTGTGGGGAGAGCCTTGACATTGATCACCAAATCATTTGGGGTGACATTGAGTTGCATAGGCACGGCGAACGACATACTGCCGAAATAAGAATCATGGTAATACTCACGGCGGTCGACCGAGATGGTATAAGTATTACCGGTGACCTTGAGCGAGCCTGTCATCTGCGGGAAGATGATATATCGGGCGATGACGGCAGTGGCGTAGGTCTTACCCTCGTAAGTTTCGTAAGAGAGAGAATTGGATACCTCCTTGGACTCCTCGACGACGAAACCGTCGAACTTCGGGGCAGAAGTCGCGCCTATAAACTTGATAGCATCGTAGGTGGTATAAAGTTTAACGGTATATACGATGGCTTGCTGCTCATAGGCTGAAGAAGTGGAGACATTGGCGCGGAGGAAAAGATTACCGTCACCCTTGCCGATATACTTTGGTTTGTCGCTACCATCGGGGGCAGGTTTGGCGTTACTGCCGGAGGGTGTAGCGGGTGTATTATTTTGTGGCATTGGAGCGCCGATGGCATACTTCACCTGATTACTCTTGGCACCGCCGACATTGATAGGGCCGAAAGAATAAGAACCCTCCTTAAGAGCACGGAAGGTTGCGGTATAGATCACCGACGAAGACTGGCGGCTAACTCCGTTGACGCTTTCGAATCGGGACTCCGAACCGGTTTGTTCGAAATAGATCAGTTTGGCGCCGGGGAGGGAAGGCTGGTTGGGGCGGGCAGATATATCGGAAACCTTGACAAAGAGGTAGAACATATCACCGACTTCGATCGAGCGCTTGCCTCGTTGCGGTTCGATGGAGAGATGGACCGACCCGGCCCAAGCGCAAGCGAGGGAAAAGAGGAGGGATGATAATATGATGAATCTTCTAAACATGACTACAATTAGGAATGAGGAGATAGGAATGAGGAATTATTAGTGAATAGTTAGTAGATATTAGTTATTAGTGGGAAGAGATTGGGAGAGATTATGAATTATGAATTATGAATTATGAATTGGTTTAGATGGAGAGGGATTGGCGTTTGGAGACTGAAGATTTGACATCGACTTTGACCGGTGTGGATTCAGCTTTGACATACTTCTTGGTTTCTGGGTCGAAATAATCGAACGAGACGACACCGATTTCGGCGTCGGAAGAAGATGTAGGGATAAAAGTGCACTCGAGGTGTAGTTCGGAGATCATGACGCCATCATCGTAGGCAGCAGTGCGAGACTCCGACACCGACTTTAGTTTAACGCCGTGAGCGAAAGCGCCGCGATACTCGGGCATGGTATGTTCGGCTATAAGGCCGGTGCCACGAAGCACGATAATAGCAGTAGCCTCCTCATTGACATAAATATTACCCTTAGGGATAATAGTTTCAATAGAGAACTTTCCGACAGAACCGGAGAAATCGATAGATTCAGGTGGATTGGGAAGAGATTTTACCTTGAACGACGACTTTCGTACCGGCACTTTATACGACACGAGTTTCGAGGTGCGTACACGTCCCCAGAAGGGGTCATTGACGACTTGGGGGATAGAGATAGCGACTTGGAACTCGCCATGGTCGAGGGAATAGCTACCGGCCTCAGCCATCGAGAACATAAAAGCGCGGAGGGGATAGCAATAATACTCTACTCCTTTGATGGTTTTGCGATAAGAACGTCCGGCGGGAGAGACGGGTTGAAGAGAAGCGAACTCCCCCTTATTGAGGGCGACTTCGGAGATGGCATCAGCTGAAGCCACATCGGGAGAAGTGCTAAAGAGGGTGATGACGGCAGATACGGGTTGGCGTTCATAGATGACATCATCGCCGAGAACACACTCGATGAATAGCTCGGGAGCCTTATCTTTGGCGGGACTATCGGCGCAAACCGCGTGTAAGCAGCAGAGAATAGCCGCGACAGAAAGGAATATACTTCGCATCACCATCTTCTGACACTTCTTGCAGCTTCACCCGACTTCTTGCCGGAATTGGCTTTGTTAACACGAGCCCTAACGGCATTCTCCTTATTATCGACAGCCTGGAGGATCTGCTGAGACGTTTGAGGGCTGATCTGCTGATCCTTCTGCTGATCTTGTTTCTGTTGATCCTGTTTCTGTTGATCCTGCTTCTGCTGCTGTTGCTGCTGATCCTTCTTATCTTGATTCTTCTTATCTTGATCCTTCTTATCTTGGTTTTGCTGTTTTTGCTGTTGTTGGAGTTTCTTTTGGGCTATACGGAGGTTCTTGCGAGTACGTTCATCGGAGGGGTCGATGCGTAGCGACTGCTTATAATAATCGATAGCACCCTTATAATTTTCGGAATTGAACTCCATATTACCGAGGTTATAATTAGCCTTGGCAGCGAGACCCGGTTTTGAGGCAGCCATATTGGCGACAGCAGAGAGATTGCTGACCGCCTCCTTACGAAGGCCGGCATTTTTGGAGGTAGTATCCTTGAGGTTTTGGATCTGGCGTAGCTGAGAGAGACCGAGGTTATAGGTAGCGACAGCTGAAGAGGGGTTAGCCTTGAGGGCAGCCTGATACTCCCGCTGAGCGTCGGCGAACTTGCTCTGCTCATAGAGGCGGTTACCGGTATTGATATGACGGCGTTCGGAGCGAGTCGACTGAGCCGACACCGAGAAAGGTGTCACGACAGCTGCGACAACGGCGAATAGCGCGATAACCGGTATATATCTAAAAACGTTAAATTTCATTTCTTATCCTCCTTTTTAAAGAAAGTGAACTTATCGAGCCAGCTGATCTTAGTATCAAGAAGCAAGATATCGATCACCAAGCAAACGAGAGCGATGATGGCGAAGATATAGAAGAGTTCGTCATGTTTGGAATAAGAGCTCGACTGGAGAGTAGTCTTTTTGAGTGTAGAGAGTTGGGAATCGAGGTCATTGAGAGCATCGGCAGCAGAAGCGTTGACATAGATGCCCTTACCCTTAGCGGCGATATCAGCGGCGAGTTTTTCGTCGAGGGCAGTGCGAACCGGTTCGCCGGTTTGGTCATCGATCATAAAGCTGCCATTTTCGGGGATTGTGACGGGAGTCGCCGAACCGACACCGATGACATTTACCTGAATGCCTCGCGAGGCGGCCTCCTTGACGGCATTCATCACGCTCTCCTTATCCTCGAGTTCCTCGGCATCGGTGATAAGGATAATGGACTTTCCGATATTTTTATCCTCGCTGAAAGAGGCGACAGCCATGCTGACGGCATCGGTGATATTGGTGCCTTGTTGAGCGATTTGGGAGGGGTCGATCGAATTGAGGAACATTTTCGCCGAGACATAGTCATTGGTGACAGGGATGAGAGTATACGCTTTAGCGGCATAAACGATAAGGCCGACACGGTCGTTATCGAGGCGATTGATAAGTTTCTCGAGGATAAGTTTGGCGGTGCGCATACGGTCGGGGCCATCGGGGGAATCGCCTGCGGAAGCATACATGGAATTAGAAGCATCGACAGCGATAACGACCTCGATACCCTTCTTGACTGTTTTTTCATCCTTGATACCGCCCCAAGGGCGAGCCATGGCGAAGATGAGGGAAGTGAGCGCCAAGAGGGCGAAGATGAGTTTCAGAGGTGGTTTATAAGGAGAGACCTCGGGCATGAGCGAAGCGAGGACTTCGCGGCGGCCGAACTTTTTGAGTTTACTGCTACGAGCACTGCGTGCCAGGAAATAGAGCAAGGCTATCACCGGCACGAGAATCAAAAGGAATAGCAGATAAGGATATGCGAAACTAAACATAGCGAGACGAAATTAATAGACCGTAATTAAGGCACACGTCTTAGGAGGGTATATCGGAGCAAGAGGCTGATGGCGAGAGCAGCAACAGCGATCAAGATCCAAGGTAAGAAATTCTCTTCGGTCTGTGTATAATTGTTGACATTAATCTTTGACTTTTCGAGTTTATCGATTTCGGCAAAGACATTTCTCAACGTATGAGTATCGGTAGCACGGAAATACTTACCGCCGGTGGTAGATGCGATGCTTTTGAGAGCAGCCTCATCGATTTTTGTTTCCATCGTCGTGGTGGAGAAGCCGTAAGGGTCGGTGATTTGGATCGATCCGTTGGTACCGACGCCGATGGCATAAATGCGGATACCCTTTTGTTTGGCGATCTGCGCGGCAGTGGCGGGGGCAACATCGCCGGCATTGTTGGTACCGTCGGTGAGGAGAATTATGCTCTTCGACTTGGCTTGACCGGAGATAAGGCGATTGATTGCCGAAGCGATACCGTCACCGATGGCGGTGCCATCATTGAGTGCGCCGGTTTGGGCGGCTGCAATAGCATTGATGACAGAGGCTCGGTCGGTGGTGAGAGGCATCAGCGAGAGGCTTTCACCGGAGAATACGACGAGGCCGATATTATCATGTTCGCGACGGGAAACGAACTTCGAAGCCACCTCCTTGGCAGCCTGGATTCGGTTGGGTTGGAGGTCATTGGCGAGCATACTGCTTGAGATGTCGAGAGCGAGTACGATGTCAGTGCCCTCGATGCTGGAAGAATGTTGGCTGTCGTGTGTCTGAGGGCGAGCTAACGCCACGATTATAGCACCGACGGCGATGACCTGCAGGGCGAAAGCCACATGCATCATCCACACCTTATATGGAGTACCGAAAGAGAGGATCGGGGCGACAGTCGAGATGCCGACAGAGGGGTCGGACTTGCGCCACTTCCAGACATACCACGCCACGAGGGGTATGAGCAATATGAGGAGGAAGAGAAGATACGGCTTAGCGAAAATCATGCATTACCTCCTTTCTTTTTCTTGAATTGGAACTTCTTGGCGGGAACTTTTTGGGGGATAACGACAACATTGGTCTTCTGCTCCTCGGGGAGGGGTTGCGGTTTTGTTTCCTCGACGAACTTATAAGCATTGTCGAAAGCCTCGACATTATCATCGGGGAGAGGACGCACCTTTGCGAACTTAACGAAATCCGCCATATTGAGGATCTGGCGGAAATAATTACGCTTATCTTTGAGGTCCTCGCGGGCGTTGAGCGAAGCCAAGATCTGGCGAGAAGTCATCTCCATGGCATTGATGCCGAAGCGTTTGAAGAGATATATACGGAGGATCTCTGTGAGTTCGGTATAATAATCCTTTTCGAGGCCTTGCTGCCAGAGATTCTTCTCCTTCAGCGCTATAAGGGCAGCGAAAGCCACGACATCGGGGGCGGGTTCCGGTTTGGGAGGTATAATATATCCATCGCGTCGATAGCGCAAAATTAGGTAAAGCGCCAGAGCGAAAATTGCAAAACCGAGTAGGAAAGCCCACCAATAATAATAGATCACATCAGGGATATAATCGAAGATGGAAGAATCCTCGGGGTCGGCGGCAGATGCATAATCATTGATCGGTTCATTATCCTTAACGACAACGGGATATACCTTGAGTGCCAAGGAATTGGAGAGGATGGTATCCTTGCCGATGACGTATGGGATCTCCGGGAGTTGGTAATAGCCGGAATCGAAAGCCTGAAGAGGCACTTCGAAAGTAAGATCGACAAAATTACCGGAGCGAGTGGTATCGATACGAGCAGGGGCACGCAATTCGATGCTATCGCCGCAGAGGGTAACGAAGCCTGAATTTTGGATATTATCGAACATAGGGAATCTACCCTTGGCATCCTTAGGTTGAGAGACCTTTAGATGGAGGGTTGTCATCTTACCCATGAGGAGGTTGACCGAGTCGAGGCTTGCCTTGACCACGGGAGAAGCGGCAAGAGAAGCGACCGGGGCAACGACCGCGATCAGAGAGAGGATGAAAGATATATATAAACGCTTAAGAGTCATAACAGCGGGAGAAGAGGTAAAAATAACTATCTAAGCAAAGCACGGCGACGGAAGAGTCCGAGGAGGGCCTTGACGAAATCCTCGTCGGTAGTGACCGAGGCCATATCGACGCCGCTACGGGTGGTGGTCGAAGCGAGCTGTTGCTGGTGTTGATACCAATTGCGGGCATAAGCTTGGCGCACACGTTTGGAGGAGGTATCTACCCAGACATCACGACGGCTCTCCATGTCTCTCATACGGATGAGACCGACATTGGGGAGGTCGGCATCGCGACGGTCGTAGACCTGGATAGCGGCGAGGTCGTGCTTGCGATTGGCGATGGTCATCGATCGGGAATAATCATGATTATCAATAAAATCGGAGATAAGGAAGGAAGTCGAGCGTTTCTTGATTGCATTGTTGAGGAACTGCAGAGCGACATCGATGTTGGTGCCGGTGCTGTCGGGTTCAAAATTAATGATCTCACGGATTATGAGCAAGATATGTTTACGTCCTTTCTTCGGGGGTATAAACTTCTCAATCTTATCGGAGAAGAAGATTACGCCGACCTTATCATTATTTTGGATAGAAGAGAAAGCGAGGGTAGCTGCAATTTCCGCCATACGTTCCTTCTTAGCCACACCGCAAGCGCCGAAATCGCGGCTTCCGCTGACGTCAACGAGGAGCATGACGGTGAGTTCACGTTCCTCCTCATAGACCTTGACGTATGGCTTATTTTGGCGAGAAGTCACGTTCCAATCGATATCGCGGACATCGTCGCCGGGCATATACTCTCTGACTTCGGAGAAAATCACGCCGCGTCCTTTGAAAGCGCTGTGATACTCTCCGGCAAAGATGTTTTGACTCAGGCCACGAGTTTTGATTTCGATCTTGCGGATCTTCTTCAGAAGTTCATTGGCATCCATAATATTAGGGCACTTGCACCTTATCGAGGATGGAATTGATGACATCGTCGGCGCCGATATTGTTGGCTTCCGCCTCGTAAGAGAGTCCGATACGGTGGCGGAGCACATCATGGCAAACAGCGCGGACATCTTCGGGGATGACATAACCGCGACCCTGGAGGAAAGCGTAAGCACGTGCAGCGAGAGCGAGGCTGATTGAAGCACGCGGAGAGGCGCCGAACGAGATAATATTTTTGAGGTCGTCGAGTCCGAAACGCGAGGGTACACGAGTAGCGAATACGAGGTCGACGATATAATTCTCGATCTTCTCATCGATATAAATCTTCTCGACGATCTGACGCACCTCGAGGATATCCTGTGGAGTAACGAGAGCTTTAGTCTCGGAGGGAGCGCCATAGATGTTCTGACGGATGATCTTCTTCTCCTCGTCGGGAGTAGGATAACCGATCACTACCTTTAGGAGGAAACGGTCGACTTGCGCCTCGGGGAGTTGGTATGTACCCTCCTGCTCGATAGGGTTCTGAGTAGCCATTACGAGGAAGGGAGTGGGAAGGGGGTAGGTATTATCGCCGATAGTGACTTGACGTTCCTGCATACCCTCGAGGAGAGCACTCTGGACCTTGGCGGGGGCACGGTTGATCTCATCGGCGAGTACGAAATTGGCGAAGATGGGACCCTTCTTCACTTCGAAAGACTCACGCTTTGTGCTATATATGAGCGTACCGATGACATCGGCCGGAAGGAGGTCGGGAGTGAACTGAATGCGGCTGAACTTAGCATCGACTATATTAGACAATGTCTTGATAGCCAAAGTCTTGGCGAGACCGGGGACACCCTCGAGGAGAATATGTCCATTGCAGAGGAGTGCAATGAGGAGAGAATCGACGAGGTGTTTCTGGCCGACGATGTGATGATCCATACCGGTGCGGATCATATTGACGAAATTGCTTTTCGAAGCAATCAGATCTTGGAGTTCTCGAATATTAATTGTTTCATCCATACGAAAAAACTTATTTTTTGAGAGGCAGAGTGGCATCTTGACAAGACATAAAAGGACACAAGAGCTTCAACTGCCAAAAAATTTTCTGCAAAATTAGCACAATTAACTTAATAATGTTAATTGTGGGTGTTAAAATAAGTTTATTAAAATTTAAAGATAGTGAAATAGGAGGAGGGAGAGGAGAGAGTGTATGGGTCTGATGGGGCTAATAGGGCTAATAGGGCTTATTGGTTGAAAGCGTTCCAGCCTTGGGCTTTTAGGGGGAGTTCTTGGTCGTCGCGGGTAACGAGAGCGACGCCGAGTTCCGGTTTGGTGATATATCCTATCATACGAACGCCCTTGAGCATATCCACCTTATCTTTCAAGGCGAGAGGGACTGTGAATAGAAGCTCATAGTCTTCACCACCATTAAGAGCTGCAGTGACGAGGTTCATATTGAATTCCTCCGCCATGATAGCGGTCTGATAGTCGATAGGTATACGGTCCTCGTAGACGCGGCATCCTACGCCGGAAGCCTTGCAGATATGGAGCAGTTCGGAAGATAGGCCATCGCTGACATCCATCATCGAAGTTGGGAGGATATCATACTGAGCGAACATTTCAACGACATCGCGACGTGCTTCGGGCTTGAGTTGGCGTTCGAGGATATACTCCTTACCGGTAAAATCAGGTTCGAAATACTTGTTATCGGCAGACTGGGCAGCCACACGGTTTTCGCGTTCGAGGAGTTGCAGACCCATATAAGCGGCACCGAGGTCTCCGGAGACATATATCAGATTGGTGGGTTTGGCGCCGCTACGGCGAACGATTTTCCCCTCCTCGCCCTGGCCGATACATGTGATGCTGATAACGAGGCCTGTTACGGAAGCTGAAGTATCACCACCGACGAGGTCTACGCCATACTCTTGGCAAGCGAGGCGAATTCCGGCATAAAGTTCGTCGATATGCTCGACAGTGAATCTGCTTGACACGCCGAGGCTCACAGTGATCTGTCGGGGTCGCCCATTCATGGCATAAATATCGCTGAAATTGACGATTGCAGACTTATATCCGAGATGACGCAGGGGCACATAACGGAGGTCGAAATGGATACCCTCGAGGAGGAGGTCGGTGGTGACGAGGGCTTTATGGTCGTGATAATCGAGGATGGCTGCATCATCGCCAACACCGAGTATTGAAGAGGCGTTTCGGAGTGGGAAATCTCGAGTAAGGCGCTCGATAAGTCCGAACTCTCCGAGCGAAGAAATTTCAGTTACATTTTCCATAGATGGGTTATGGGTTATGGGTTATGGGTTACGGGTTAGAGAAATGATGAGACGTATCGTCGGCATCTGAAGAGATGACAGGCTATACGTCTCAATGATGATAGTGATGATAGTGATGATAGAATCATTAGATTCTTTCGAGCATTTTCTTGATGATGTGAGTCATAACGGGTTGAGCCTTGATGGCAGCCTTCTGGACCTCCTCGTGGGTGGGGACTTCCTTGATATCCTTGCCACCGAGGTCGGTGATTACTGAGACGCCGAAGACACGGAGGCCGCTATGGTTTGCAACGATGACTTCAGGCACTGTAGACATGCCGACAGCATCGCCGCCGATTACGCGGAAATACTCATACTCTGCTGGAGTCTCGAAAGTAGGGCCGGGAGTACCGACATATACGCCATGCATCAGGCGGAT
This sequence comes from Lepagella sp., assembly GCA_051878555.1. GTDB lineage: Bacteria > Bacteroidota > Bacteroidia > Bacteroidales > Muribaculaceae > Lepagella. The sequence goes on from JBJEKI010000014.1 coordinate 15,614, forward strand.
ATTATCTTCTTCGGCAATCTTGTCGGCGAGAGCCACGAGGTCATGGCAGTAAGCCTCGGTCATAGCGGGGAAGCGGGGGCCAAGTTCCTCGAAATTCTTGCCACGGAGGGGATTCTCAGGGAAGAGGTTGATATGGTCGGTGATCACCATGACATCACCGACGACGAACTCCTTGTTCATACCGCCGGCAGCGTTGCTGACGAAGAGCGTCTCGACACCGAGTTCACGCATCACACGCACGGGGAAAGTGACCTGCTTCATGTCGTAACCCTCATAATAGTGGAAACGACCCTGCATAGCCATGATATACTTGCCACCGAGGTTACCGAAGATGAGTTTGCCGGAGTGACCTTCGACGGTAGAAACGGGGAAATTGGGGATGTTATGATAATCGAGAGTGCACTTGATATCAATATGATCAACGAGTTCACCGAGGCCTGTGCCAAGGATTACACCAATCTTGGGGAGCTCGCCCACCTTCTCACGGATGAAAGCGGCGGTTTCCCGGATAAGTTCCAAATAAGATTTTTCCATTATATACTGATTTTAGGATAATAAACTAAAGAGGAGAGATTACGAATTACGAATTATGAATTACGAATTATGAATTATGAATTGAATTATGCATTATGAATTAATCATTATGCGAGAGCAGCTTGTTTAGGCTAAGGATAAGGTCGGCATTATTAAGGCCGGGGATCATATCCACCGATATAGGCATATAGAAGACGAATGGTTTGAGGGCCTCGGGGAAATAGGGGTTATAAGCGAGACGCACGGCATCCTTCTCGGTGGTGATGATGAGCTTACGTTCTCCGCGGCTTGACTCGAACATATTTTCTATTGACTTGATATCCTCGCGGGAGAAATCATGATGATCGGGGAAATAGCTTACGCGGATCTTAAAGGGATAACGGCTGAAATGGCGGATAAACCCGCCGGGATTTGCGATGCCGGTGAGAAGGACGACGGTATCCTTATAAGAGAGCGAAGTGAGGTCGACATAATAAGGGTTTTCGTCGGGGAAAACGGGTCTAAGGTCACCATAGGAATATTTAGAGAAAAACAATTCCTGGAAAGGCATGAGAGCGAGCGACTTGGAAGTGATCCGGATATCGAGAGGGCGGATATCAGCGGGGCACTTAGTGACGATTACCATATCGGCGCGGTAGGCGCTGGCAGGGGACTCACGCAGGCGGCCGAGGGGGAGGAGATGATCCTTGGTAAATAGGCGGTTATACTCAGTCAGGAGTATATTAACCTTCGGCTTGACATAGCGATGTTGGAAAGCATCATCGAGGATGATAAGTTGGGTATCTGGGAAGACACGCAGGAGTTCGTTGATACCCTTGCGGCGATTCTCGCAGACGGCGACCTTGATGAAGGAGGAATACTTTCGATAGATCTGGAGTGGTTCATCGCCGATGACATCGGGAGTGCTTTTGGAGTTGGCTATGATGAAACCCTTGGTTTTGCGCTTATATCCGCGGCTGAGCACCGCGATCTTATGGGTAGAACATAGTTTGCCGACGAGGAATTCGACATGAGGCGTTTTGCCGGTGCCACCGATGCTGATATTGCCGACGCTGATTACCGGGACATCAAACTCCTCGACGGGCAGGAGCTTACGGTCGAACAGCCAATTACGCACAAAAGCGACCGCACCGTAGAGATAAGAGAACGGAGTTAAGATATATGGTAAAGCTTTTCGTAATCGGCTGTTCATAACAATATAAAGAATTTAAAAGATTAGAAAATAACCTTTCAGAAAAATGAAAAGATTAGAAAATAACCTTATACTCTGGCATACGAGCCTGAATAGGATAGCGATTGAGGATACGATATAGGAGATAAGCCTTGATAGTAGCCTCATCGCGAGCGTTAAGTTTCTTGCAAAGTTCGCTCATGGAAGTACCATTTACACGGATTATATCCCATACGGTAGTTTCGAGTTGGGGATAAGCAGCGAGGTCGAAATCGTCGCCGAGTTTAGCATGAGCTGCTGCATAATCGACAGCATCCTCGAGGGAACCGAGTTGGTCGACGAGTCCGATCTTGAGAGCGGTTTGGGCACCCCATACGCGACCTTCGGCGATGCGGAGGACTTCCTCCTTCTTCATCTTACGGCCATCGGCAACGCGAGTCACGAAGCGGTCATAACCGGTCTCGACATACTTCTGCATAACGGAGAGTTGTTCGTCGTTGAGAGGAGTATGACCTGTGGGGAAATTGGCATTGGGGTTGGTGGCAACGGTGTTGACATTCAAGCCCACCATATCGAGAGAGCCTTTATAATTTGGGAGGAGGCCGAATATGCCGATAGATCCGGTGATGGTGAGAGGATCAGCAAAGATGCGGTCGGCGTGAGCCGAGATCCAATAACCGCCGGAAGCGGCATAATCGCCCATAGAGACAACGAATGGTTTGCCTTTAGACTTGAAATAATCGAGAGCCTCACCGATAAGGTCGCTGCCGAAGACAGAACCACCTGGGGAATTGACACGGAGCACGAGAGCCTTAACATTGTCATCCTCAGCGAGTTCCTCGATCACAGGCACGAGCTTTTCGAAATTGATCTGATTGTTGTTGCCATCAGCGATTTCACCGACAGCGAAGAGCACTGCTACACGCTTCTTGGAGCTGTAATCATCAGCCCAAGGAGAGAGAGCAGCCACCGTTGAGGGACCAACCATATTGAGTTTCTTTACCTCGCAACCGGCGATATTGGAGAGCTTCTCGAGGACAGTACGTTCGTATGATAGCTGATCTACGAGCCCGGCTTTCTTGGCAGCCTCGGGGCCTTGGAAAGAGATATAATCGCGGTTGATCAGCGAATCGATACCAGCTACGGTGATACCCTTACGGGTGTCGGCGATGCCCTGGCGGATATATTGCCACATACCGGTAAAGAGAGTATCAAGCTGAGCACGAGCCGGTTCGCTCATCTCATTAAGTATATATGGTTCGACAGCCGACTTATAAGTGCCGACCTTCACTACCTGGAACTGGACGCCAATCTTATCGAAGAGCCCCTTCATATAATAACCGGAAGAAGAGAGTCCCATGAGGGAGAGTTCACCGGCGGGATTCAGGTAAACTTCATCGGCAACGGAAGCGATGAAATATCCACCCTGAGAATAAGAATCTGCGTAAGCGATGATCTTCTTCTTGCCCTTGGTTTCCTTCTTGAAATCAAGGAGTTTTGCGCGGATAGCGTTGAGAGTGGCAGGAGAAGCGGAGATGGAACCACACTTCAGATATATAGCCACGATATCGTCATTATCCTCAGCCTCATCGATGGCATTGATGATAACATCGAGATATTGGGGAGCAGAGATGCCACCCGACATAATGGTAGAGAGGTCGGGCTCCGAAGGAGTCTGATACTCACTGATATCTCCATTAAGGTCGAGTTTGAGAATACTACGAGACTTCACTTGCTCTACAGAAGAGGCGGAAGTGAGAGAAGCAGCCATCGATCCCATCATGCCGATCATGAGGAGGAACGAGGCTATCACAAAAAGAGTAATAGCGAGCCAGAATCCTACAAAAGAGGATAGGATGTTAAGTAAAAAACGTTTTAACATTGCAGAATAGTGGTTATTGGTTATTGGTTATTGGTTATTGGTTATTGGTTATTGGTTATTGAAAAATGATATGTTATAGAGATTTGATAACTTGAATCATATCGTGGGCGAGGGCATCAGCCTTCTGCATGGTTGCCGCCTCGCTGTAGATGCGAATTATTGGTTCGGTGTTAGACTTGCGGAGGTGAACCCAAGAATCAGCGAAATCGATCTTTACGCCATCGATATCGGTAACCTTTTCATCGGCATATTTCACTTTGACAGCAGCGAGGATGGCATCGACATCAATATCGGGAGTGAGTTCTATCTTATTTTTTGCTATGGCATATTGAGGGAGCTCAGCCTTGATCTGCGAGACCTTTTTGCCGGACTTAGCCATCAGAGTGAGGAAGAGGGCAACTCCGACGAGAGCATCGCGACCATAGTGGAGTTCAGGGTAAATGACACCGCCATTACCTTCGCCGCCAATCACTGCACCCACCTCCTTCATCTTGGTAACGACGTTGACCTCACCGACGGCAGCGGCAGTATACTCGCCTCCATGACGGAGTGTAACATCACGGAGTCCGCGCGAAGAAGAGAGGTTGGAGACAGTGGCCCCTGGAGTATGCTTAAGCACATAGTCGGCGATGGCGATGAGAGTATTCTCCTCGACGAACATTTCGCCATCCTCCATAACGATGGCGAGGCGATCGACATCGGGATCGACCACGAAACCGACATCGGCAGCAGAATGACGCATACACTCTGCGATTTGCCCGAGATTCTGTGGGATCGGTTCGGGAGTGTGAGCGAACTTGCCGTTGGGCTCGCAGTTGAGTTCTATAATATTCTTAACACCGAGGGAGCGTAAAAGTTGGGGGATGATGACACCGCCGATAGAATTGACGGCATCGACAGCGACGGTGAAATCAGCCTTGCGGATAGCCTCAACATCTACGAGTTTAAGTTTTTTCACCTCCTCGATATGATGGAGGATATATGCATCATTGTGATACTCAGTGCCGAGACTATGAACGTCGGCGAAAGAATAGTCGTCAGCATCAGCGATACGTATCACCTCCTTGCCTTCGGCATCGTTTAGGAACTCACCATGGCAGTTGAGGAGTTTGAGAGCATTCCACTGCACTGGGTTATGGCTGGCAGTGATAATGATACCGCCACATGCCTTCTCGGCAGTAACCGCGAGTTCGGTGGTGGGTGTTGAAGCCATGCCGATATTCACGACATCGAAACCCATGGAGATGAGAGTTCCGACGACGAGATGTTCCACCATTTTGCCGGAGAGACGAGCATCGCGGCCCACCACTACCCTATTGGAATCGCCTTGGTAAGAGCGGCGAAGGAAAGCTGCGTAAGCAGCGGTAAATTTCACGACATCGACACCGCCGAGGCCCTCGCCGGGACGGCCGCCGATAGTGCCACGAATACCTGAGATAGATTTTATAAGAGACATAATTAATATTCCGCTTTAAAATATTTCATATTGGTGTATAAATAAGGTATGCACTGGCTGATATCGCCCGAAGCACCAAGCACAGACTTTACGATCAGATCGACCTCACAATTATAGCCGAGGAAATCGAGAGGCACCTGGAGGCCCTCACCATACTTAGTAGTAGAGGGGAGGACGTTATTGCCATAGATGAGAGACACGGTGGCGGTGGTCATATCGTCAGCATTGCTATCGGATGTGCCGGTGATGCCCTCATGCATATACTTGATATTTTGACGAGTGAAACGGATATAGACGGTCTGACCGGAGACGGGACGATTCTCCATATCGCCGGCATTTAGCACTCTCATATATACACTGCCATCGCTATCCATACGATAGAAGGGTGCATCAGGACCCACTTCAAACACCGAATCCTCAGGGATGTAAGGGACTACGCGATGTTGCGCAAGATACCAGTTGACAGCCTTGCGCTCTTCATCGAGCAGGTCGGAATAACTTTGCCCCTCCTGGCAAGAAGAGAAACCAGCGGCGACAATCATAATCAGCGCCACATAGAGGATAGAGATAGAACTGAATTTAAACTTCATACAACTTAAAGAATATCTAAGATTATTACCTTAATCGGTTTGTTGAGGGTTAAGAATTATGATTTAATCACCAACCGAGGCAATCCGGAGGGGATATAACGGTCGTAATCTTTCATACACTCGAGCATGATATTGCGGCACTCGTCGAGCGAACCGAGGAACTCACCGCCGGAAGCCATAAGGTGGCCACCGCCGTTGAAATGGTCTTGGCAGATGAGATTGACGGGGAAGTCAAACTTGCTGCGCATAGAGACCTTGATGCAATTGGCATCCTCGCGCATGAATACGCTATAGACGACACCGGGGATGTTAAGGGGCTCATTGACGAGACCCTCAGTGTCGCCGCGCTGGTAGTTGAATCGGCGGAGTTCATCTTGGGAGAGGGTAATCAGGGCGCAACGGCTACGCTCGAAGATCTGCAACTTATTGACCAGGGCGAAGCACTTGAGTCGGAGAGCATCATAGCTGATTGACTTCACCGCCTCATTGATGATATAATTCTTATCGGCACCCTTCTCGATGAGTCTCATCAGGATCTCATAAATCTCGGGGTTATTGCAGTTGACGGTAAAATTCTGAGTATCAGTGATAATTCCGGTAAGGATACAGGTGGCGGCTTCCTTGTTTACGACGCCGAAATATCCGCACGAGGCGATGATTCGGAACACGAGTTCGCATGTCGACGACATAGCAGGGTCGGAGAAGAGGACGTTGCAATCGATATCAGGGCTGAGGTGATGGTCGATAAGCACCTTATCGCAGGTGGCGGCTTGAGTCACGACGCCGAGTTTATCTTGCCGCGAATAGGTGTTGAAATCGCACATTATGATGAGTCCGGCCTCATTGATGAGTCGGGCGCAATAAGAGTCATACTTAGAATTGATAGCGACATCCTTCATGCCGGGGAGGAAATCGAGGGTATGGGGAACAGAATCGGGGATCACGACGGTGACCTCCTTCTTGCCGATAGCCTTGAGGAGATGATAAAGGCCGAGGACGCTACCCATAGCGTCGCCATCGGGGCGCACATGACAAGTAAGGACTATCTTATCATGCTTATCAATCAGGTGCTTAAGAGCACTAATATGTTCAGAATCGAAACTATTTTTCATACTAACCGAAGAGTCTCTGTCAAGGAGAGGAGAGATATTAAAGACTCCAATTTGCAAATATAATAATTAAAAATTAGATAATAGCTATAAAAGGGAGAAAAAGTGGTAAGACAAGTCTAAAAAGGGGTAAGTGGACTGAAAAAAAGTCGGGTCGATATTCTCATCGGCCCGACTCTTCACAATACAAAAATTAACTTCTATGAGAAAATAAATGATTAGAAATGTTTTAAGAAACAGTGTGCTTAATAAAGGATCAATTACAGTTTACTTTTCTATTTACTTTCTTATTTCAACAATATCTCGGTTTTGTGATTACGTACACGAATATATAGTCCTTTCTCAGGATTGGATACAGGATTACCATTCAAGTCAAACCATATACTTTCAGACAGAGGATCAACCACTACCCCATTGACACCGGAATATAGGGGGTCAGCCTTGATAGTGACAGTGGTTTCTTGAGATTTGATTTCACCATCTTTGCCTTGAACAGTAGCGAAAGCCGTGATGCTGTAGGTAGTAATGGCAGAGAGATCTTCAGGTATGGTGAAAGAGGCAGTACCGGAGCCGGTTTCTCCGACGATGGTCTGTTCCGAGCTATTCACTTCAGAATAAGTCTGAACTGGATCAACTACGCTAACCACAAGAGTTACAGTAGAATTGGGAGAATCACAAGTAGCTGTAATGTCATTACCGGGAGCAATGACAGCGCCATCCTCGAGGCTCAAAGTCGGAGTTGTGCACTCAGTGGGATAAATCTTTACGGTAACAAAGAGCATAGCCTCTTCGGAAGAAATCACACCCTCTTTACCTTGCACTTTGGCAGAAGCGAAAAGTGTATAAGTTTTGCCATCGACAGCATCTTCAGGGATAGTATAAGAAGCGGTTGCAGAAGCTTCCTCACCTACCACAGGCACTTCACCACCATCGTAGATGGTCACGGTAGAACCCTCGGTGGCACAAGTAGCGGTAAGGATTTGACCCGGCACTACTTCGGCATTATTTTCAACATTCCAAGAGGGTGTAGCACACTCAGTAGGATAAACAGGGCCGGCAGATTCCTCTTTGAAGAACGTGATCTTATTTAAATCAAACGATCCGCCTGTAGAGCCTGAATATTTTGTTTTGATACTTACCTTGTAATACATATTTTCCTTTGGCTCGGAAACTGAAATATCATAGGTTCCGACGGCAGAAAAATTAGTTCCGGTATAAGAGCGCGTTCCTTAAATTTTTTGGGCCGTAGAGGTCGTAGCCTTGAGTCG